>ONJD01000009.1 GCA_900317985.1 uncultured Eubacteriales bacterium
ACGCCGAAGACGTCGGCGATCTGCTTCAGCATACCGGCGTCCGGGATGGACTCGCCCCGTTCCCATTTGGAAACCGTCTTATCCGAGTAATTCAGCCGTTCTCCGAGCTCCAGCTGTGTCATGCCGGAAGCCTGCCGGAGTTCGGACAGGTTTTTCGCAAAGATGTCTTTGATGTCGTTCATGGGTTTTCTCGCTAATATATGTAACAGTTTGGTTATGATACTCGTTTCGTGAGTCTCTATTTTAAAACAAACGTCCGGCTTTCGCAATAAGCAAAAGCCGGATAGAGTTGTTTATTCGTCTTCCATCCACTCGCCCATGGCGGCGTGGATCTCGTTGTACCGGTACCCGAGACGGAGCAGCGCGTTGACCGTGCGGGTCTTCTGTTTCTCGTCGGAAAGGTCCCGGTTCTTGAACTTCGTCGCGAGCAGTTCGCGGATCTGTTCGACCGGGTCGACGTCCACCTCTTCGAGGACCGTCTCGATGATGTCCCGCTGCACCCCCTTCTGGATGAGCGCGGTCTTGAGGCCGCTCTTGCTGAGGTGCTTTCGGCGGATGAGTTCGTCCACGTAGGACCGGGCGAACCGTTCCTCGTTGAGGAGGCCGAGTTCTTCCAGGCGGTCACAGATGTCGGAGGCCTCCTGTTTCAGGCTGCCGAGGTCCATGTCCTTCTGTTCCTTTTTCTCCCAGGCCTTGGTGACGAGTTTGTCGGACAGTTCCCGGCGGGAGTAGTCCCGCATGGAGAGGAGGTCCAGCGCCTTGTTCATCATCTTGCGCCGGGCCGACTCGGTCAGCAGTTCTTCGAGCTGTTCCGGAGTGACCTCGGACCCGCTTTTGATGCCGCAGGTGAACCAGTAGTCCGCGTTGACGGTGGCGATGTACTCCCCGTCGAGGGAAAGGTGGATCTTCTCCCCCTTCCCGGGTTTCGCAGTGAGTTTCATTATTCGTCGTCGTCAACCGTGATGTCGAGCTTCGCCTTGGCGGAGGCAGCCGTGGTCGCCTTGCGCTCCGGGGCCGGAGCCTCTTCCGCGACCGGGGCGTCCTTCATCTGGCCGCCGCGGTAAGCCGCTTTCGCCTGCTCCGCGAGCTGAGCGTTGTGTTCGCGGACCTTGTCCTCGACCTCTTTCATGAAGTCGGGGTTGTCGAGCAGGTACTGCTTGACATTGTCACGGCCCTGGCCGAGGCGCTCTTCGTTGTAAGAGTACCAGGCGCCGCTCTTCTGGATGATGTCGAGGTTGACGGCGGCGTCGAGGATCTCGCCCTCTTTCGCGATGCCGCGTCCGAACATGATGTCGAACTCTGCCTGACGGAAGGGCGGGGCGACTTTGTTCTTGACGATCTTTGCGCGGGTGCGCGCGCCGATGAATTCGTTCTTGGTGCTCTTCAGCTGTTCGATGCGGCGGACGTCGATGCGCATGGACGCATAGAACTTCAGCGCGCGGCCGCCGGTGGTGACTTCGGGGTTGCCGTACATGACGCCGACCTTTTCACGCAGCTGGTTGATGAAGATGATGATACAGTTGGACTTCGAAACGGCACCGGCCAGTTTCCGGAGTGCCTGAGACATGAGGCGGGCGTGCAGGCCGACGTGGGAGTCGCCCATCTCGCCTTCGATCTCGGCCCGCGGGACAAGAGCGGCGACGGAGTCGACGACCAGGATGTCGATGGCGCCGGAGCGGACGAGCTGCTCGGCGATCTCGAGCGCCTGTTCGCCGTTGTCCGGCTGCGCGACGAGGAGCGAGTCGACGTCTACACCGAGGTTGCCGGCGTAGATGGGGTCGAGCGCGTGTTCCGCGTCGATGAAGGCGGCTTCGCCGCCGAGTTTCTGCGCTTCGGCGATGGCGTGCAGCGCCAGCGTGGTCTTACCGGAAGACTCCGGACCGTAGATCTCGATGATGCGGCCGCGCGGGAGTCCGCCGATGCCGGTGGCGGCGTCGAGGGTCAGGGACCCGGTGGAGATGGCCTCCACGTTCATGTTCTGGCTGTCGCCCAGGCGCATGATGGCGCCTTTGCCGTAAGAGCGTTCGATCTGGGCGATGGCGGTGTCTAATGCTTTCTTCTTGTTGTCTGCCAAAGTTATTTCCTCCAAACTTTGCGTACATTTGTTCGGTTACGTGTTCTATTATAATGAATCGCCCCCGAAAATGCAAGCCTATTCTTGGGACAGAACTTTTGAAAAAAATGCTTGCATTTCTTATATCATAATGATAATATTATTACGCTGTATTTGAGACGGGAGTCGCCCGTCAGATAAAAAGGAGGTGCCGAAACATGGCAAAATGCTACTGCTGCGAGAAGGAAGTTAAGTTTGGTAACAAGATTTCCCATTCCCACAGACGGTCCAACAGAGCTTGGAAGCCGAACCTGATGAGAGTCAAGATCGTCGAGAACGGTACTCCGAAAAGAGTTTATGTCTGCTCTCGTTGCCTGCGTTCCGGAAAGGTCCAGCGCGCTGTCTGATCAGACTTCCTTTTTACCGATCAAATACTCATATAGCGGAATAGTGTAACGGTAACACGACTGACTCTGACTCAGTTATTTGGGGTTCGAATCCCTATTCCGCTGCCATGAGTAAAACCGTCGTCCCAATCGGGACGGCGGCTTTTTTGTTTCTGTGGCGATTTACTTTTTCTGTTCGATGAGACCGTAGGCCTTTTTCATCTCGAGGATGCGCAGGACCGACTCGTCGATGCGCTCTTCGGAGATGGTCCCGTCCTTGACGGCCTTCAGGATGGCTTCGTACATGGCGACCGGGGTCCCGGTGCAGAGCATGTCGTTGCCCGCCTGGACGGCGAGGACGGCTGCCTTGCCGGGGTCGGCGACGAATTTCGTGACGCCGCTCATCTGGAGATCGTCGGTCAGGATGACTCCGTCGAATCCGAGGTTGTTCCGCAGCACGTTGTGGACCGCTTTGGACAGGGACGCCGGGTTCTTCGCGTCATAAGCGTCGACGATGGTGTGGCTCACCATGATCATCGGGGTGCCCGCCGCGATGCCGGCCTGGAAGGGCATGGAGTCCCGGGTATCGAGGATCTGCTGTTCCCTCGGGTCTTCGATGACGGTCCGGTGGGTGTCTCCCGCGTTGCCGTAACCGGGATAATGCTTGAGACAGCTGACGACCTTGGCATTCTTGAATTCGGTCGTCACATACTCGGCGAAGTCCGCGACTTCTTCGGGGTTCGTGCCGAAGGACCGGTTGTAGATGTAGTTCTTCTCGTCATAGGGGACGTCGACCACCGGCGCCAGGTTCGTGTTGAGGCCGAGGATCTTGAGGAACGCGGCTTTCTCTTTGGCGTCCGCGACGATGCCGTCCCATCCGCCTCCGTGGAAGATCTCCTGCGGACTGGCGAACTTCTCGTCCCGGTACATCGGGAATCTCGAGATACGGTTCACGGTCCCGCCCTCTTCATCGACGGCGAGCAGCATGCCGATCTTCGACACTTCCTGGAACGAGGCCATGTCTGCCACGACGCCTTCCGGCGTGTTGTCCTGGAAATACTTCGCGAAGAAGATGTATCCGCCGAACTGGTATTTCTTCTGCGCCGCGACGTCGTCCTTGGCCGGATGATAGGCCAGGATCATCTGCCCCACCTTCTGTTCGAGGCTCATCTTGTCGAGTTTTGCCTCCATGGTGGCGGCGTACTGCTGACGCGCGTGGACTTTGTTTTTGATGGACCGGACCCCTTTGGTGATGCCGGATATGATCGCGAATAACAGCGCAAAGACAAGCAGCAGCGAAACGATGACCGAAATGATCCGTCTTCGCTGTGCGGACTTCTTATACTTTGCCATAATTTCACACCCCTCGTGGAACAGTATACCACGAGGGGTGTTTTGTACACTAGTAATATTTTTAATTGGTTATCATTTGCCTCAGGCGGTGCGGGCATCCGCACCCCAGAAGAACAGCGCGACGGTGCCGGGGCCGGTGTGGGCGCCGATGGTCGTGCCGATGTTGTGGATGACCGGTTCGCCGTCCATCTTTTTGAAGGTCTTTTTGACGAGTTCCGCCACTTCAGCGGCGTCGTTCTCACAGGCCGACATGGAGAGGTACACCTTGCCGGTGTAGTCTTTGCCGCCCTCCGCATGCTCGACCATCTTGTTCACGATCTCCTGGATGACCGCCTTCTTGCCGCGGATCTTGTACCGCGGGACCAGATGTCCCTGGTCATCCATGTTCAGAAGCGGGCAGATCTTGAGGACGGTGCCGAACCAGCCGGACGCCTTCGAGATGCGGCCGCCGCGGATATAGAACGTGAGGTCCGTCGAGAAGAACCAGTGGTGCAGACGGAGTTTGTTGGCCTCCGCCCATGCAGCGAGTTCCTCGAGGCTCATGCCCTCGTCGCGCTTGTCCGCGAGAGTGTGCATCAAAAGGCCGTAACCGCTGGACGCGCCGAGCGAGTCGACGATGATGATCTTCCGCTCCGGGTACTGTTCGAGCAGGAAGTCCCGCGCCGTGCAGGCGGAGTTGTAGACGCCGGAGAGGCCCGAGGACAGGGTCACGTGCAGGATGTCCTTCCCCGCTTCGAGGAACGGCGTGAAGTAGTCGATGAACTCTTCGACGTTGACCTGGGACGTCCGGGTCATGGCACCGTCCGCCATCTTCTGGTAGAACGTGGCAGCGTCCATGGTCTCATAGAGGTCGTCCGGGTGCTCGACGTCGTCGAGATAGTAGTGGAAGCAGACATAATGGATGTCCCGCTCCTCAAATTCTGTTTTCGTCAGGTCTGCTGTCGAACAGCAGCTCAGGATGTAATCAGCCATCGTGGTGGTCCTCCATCATTCAAGAGTTGCAAGGCTTCCGCCTTTCGCGTTACATTGTACGAGCCCAACAACGTACAGGACCACCCCCGCGTGGGCGATTCACCTCTCCTTTCCCGGATCTACGGCTCTACCGGGCATAGAAAAAGGACTCTCCCGTTGGGAGAGTCCTGATTTTTAACCTCAGCCGAGCAGGGCCTCGATGCGTTTCATGGCTTCGACCGTGTTCTCGTAGGAGGAGAAGCTGGTGAAGCGGAAGAAGCCCTTGCCGCAGTCGCCGAATCCTTCGCCGGGCGTGCCGACGACCTGCGCGTTCTCGAGCAGATAGTCGAAGAATTCCCAGGAGCCCATGTCGTTCGGACACTTGATCCAGACGTACGGGGAGTTCTTGCCGCCGGTATAGAAGATGCCGAGGCGGTCGAAGGTCTCCATGATGACCTTCGCGTTGTTGCGGTAGTAGTTGATGTTCTCGTCGATCTCCTTGAGGCCGTCCTCGGAGAAGACCGCGGCGATGGCGCACTGGACCGGCCAGGACACGCCGTTGTACTTCGTGGACAGGCGGCGGTACCAGAGTTTGTAGATGTTGTGGCCGTCGCGCTCGAGTTCCTTCGGGATGACGGTGTAGCCGCCGCGCGTGCCGGTGAAGCCGGCCGTCTTGGACATGGAGCAGAGCTCGATGGCGCAGGTGCGGGCGCCTTCCACCTGGAAGATGCTGCGGGCGGAATCGTCGACGACGAAGTGCTCGTAAGCGGCGTCATAGATGATGACGGCGTCGTTCTCGTTCGCGTAGTCGACCCACTCCTTCAGCTGCTCTTTGCTGTAGGCGGCGCCGGTCGGGTTGTTCGGCGAGCAGAGGTAGATGAGGTCGGCGTGCACGCTCTTGTCGGGCATGGCGCAGAAGCCGTTCTCCTCGTTGGAGGGAGCATAGATGATCTTGCGGCCGGCCATGATGTTCGAGTCGACATAGACGGGATACACCGGGTCGGTGACGAGGACGACGTTGTCCTCCGCGAAGATGTCCTGCAGGTTCGCGCTGTCGGACTTGGCACCGTCGGTGACGAGGATCTCGTCCGCGCCGACGTCCACACCGAAGCTCTTGTAATAATTGGAAATGGCCTCCCGGACGAAGTCGTAGCCTTCGTAGTCCGGATAGCCCTTGAAGCTCTCTTTGTGGGCCAGGTCTTCGGCGCCTTTCTTGAGGGCGTCCGTGGCGGCCTTGCAGAGCGGGAGCGTCACATCGCCGATGCCCATGCGGATGACGGGCTTGTCGGGGTGCGCGGCGATGTACTCATTCGTTTTTCTGGCGACGTCCGCGAAGAGATAATTCGGGACGAGGTTGTCGAAGTTCGCGTTGACCTTCATTTCATTCATCCTTTCAGGGGATACTGATTTGCAAAAGTTGCAAGAAGTATACCACAAAACCGCCTGTATGCCTATAGTTTCGGCACACAGACGGTTTGTTTTTTCTTATTACAGGACCTGCTCGAGCATCGCTTTCGCGGCGCCGCCGTCGAAGACCCCGAAATGGAGCTCTCGGAACGCCTCGAGACGGTCGGTCCGGAAGTCCTGTTTCTCGAAGACACGGCAGAGGTCGTCCATCGTTTTCACGACGGGTCCGCCGACGGTCTCCTCGTAGGGGTAGTAGAAGTCGCGGTCGCCTTCGAACCGGTCGAGGTCGTAGGCATAGAACACGACGGGCTTGTGGAGCAGCGCGTTGTTCATGCAGATGGACGAGTAGTCCGTGATGAGGACGTCCGTGAGGACGCTCAGTTCATTGGAGTCCGGGTAGTCCGTGAGGTCGAGGACGCCGTCCACTTTCTCTGTGATCGCCTGCAGCTGTTCCCGTCCGGAACTGTCGTTCGGATGCAGGCGGATGAGCAATGCGGCTTCCCGGCCCGCTCCGGCCCCGGCAGCGGCCTTCAGCGCCGCGGCGTCGAGGTGCGACAGAAGGGCGGCGTCCTCGTCCGGGTCATCCCGGAAGGTCGGGGCATAGAGCACGAGGTATTTCCCTTTGCACTGCGGGAACTTCGCGTCGAACGCTTTGCGTTTCGCGGCGACCGCGGCCTCCCCCACGTTCTCTTCCCGGAAGAAGTAGTCCGAGACGGGGTTGCCGGTCGTGATGATCTTGCTCGCCGGCAGGCCGAACGCGCTCATATAGATGGGACGGATGGTCTCCGCCGAACAGGTGACATACGAGAGCGGACGGTTCGCTCCGACTTCCTTTTTCCGGACTTCCTCCGGCTGCGGGATGTCGAGGCCGAACTTTTTGAATGCTCCCTGTCCGTGCCAGACCTGGACGACGGTCGTCGCCCTGTTCGGGTGGACCCAGCCGAACGGGAAGAAATTGTTGTTGATGAAGATGGTCTTCGCGCGACCCATGGTGAACGCGTCCTTCGTCATGAACCGGAGCATGGGGCCGATGCCCCGTTCGAGGTCGTTCCGGTCCACTTTCACGAGGTCGAGCGGCGCGTATGCCGCGAGTTCCCGCTCCGTTTCGGTGAGGGCACCTTCAAAGCCGCCGTGCATCAGGTTGAAGAGCACCACGCGGTCCTTCTTCACCGGCAGCCGCGCGCCGCAGTCGAAGCAGAACGCGAAGACCCGGAAGCCGACCGACTTGACGGTCTCTTTCAGAGAAGACAGTGCACTCATGCGTCATCCTCCCCGGCAAGAAAGCTCTCGGCGAACGCGAGGTCCGAAGGGTAGGTGATCTTGATGTTCGTCACCGCGCCCGGCACCATGACGACCGGTTCTCCCTTCAGGAGATAGATCTTGCAGCCGTCCGTCAGGACCGCCTCTTCCTCGGGCGTCAGGCTGTCCATGAGTTCTTTGAGTTTGAGCGGACGGAAGCTCTGGGGCGTCTGCATCTGGTAGAGACGGCTGCGGTCCGGGATCTCCGAGATGGCCGTGCCGTCTTCGCTGACGACGATGGTGTCGGTGGCGGGGATACAGGTGCCGCAGGCGCCGTACTCGAGGACCGCCGCAATGTTGTCGTCGATCATCTTCTGCGTCAGGAACGGCCGCACCGCGTCGTGCGTGATGAAGACGGAGTCGTCATCGAGCTCGAAGTGGTCTTCGAGGTAGTCGATGGCGTTGCGCAGCGTGTCGTTCCGGGTGGCGCCGCCCGCGAGGACCGTGACCGGTACATCGCCCGGGCCGATGCCGTACTGCAGGAGGAGGTCCTTCGTATACGAGACCCAGTCCTCCGGCGTCAGGACCAGCACGCAGGCGAGGTCCTCCCGGCAGGCGAACTGCTCCACCGAGCGCACGAGGATGGGTTTCCCACCCGCTGTCAGATATTGTTTGGGCATCTCCGCGCCCATCCGGCTGCCGATGCCGCCGGCCAGCACTGCCGCAAATGTCATACGGTCTCCTCCTCCCCTCCGTGGGGCGATCTACTACCCCCTAGTTTACCACAGATGACCGATTTCGGGAAATGGTTCCGGCCGGATCGCCTCTGCGGGATCCCCGCGACACTTTTTGGAAATTGACACTTGTAAAATTGTGGAAACGTGCTATAGTAGTCTCTTATACAGATCATTATTTATACAAATCTCATTTCAGACAGGACTGGTGAAGAATATGGCTGACATAAAAACAAAATGGCAGGAACTCACTCGTCGAAATGCCCGTGAGGCGTCCGACGAGGAGTCTCGCGAACACTACGGCTGGCACCATTTCAAGGAGCACTTCTTTGACACGGGGAACCCCCGGTACCTCAGCGGGTTTGAGATCTTCGCGATCCTCATCATCTGCAGCATCATCGGGTACTGCATCGAGATGGTCTTCGGGCGCATCACGAACGGGTACTGGGAAAGCCGGCAGTCGCTCGTCTACGGTCCCTTCGGCCTGGCCTACGGTCTCGGCGGAACGCTCCTGACCCTGCTCCTCTTCCGGGACACGGAGACCCCTCTGTGGAGAGTGTTCCTGAAGTCGTTCGTGTGGCTGACCTTCGCGGAGTATATCATGTCCCTCGGCATGGAACTCGTCTTCGGCCACGTCGCCTGGGACTACTCGCAGATGCCGCTCAATATCGGCGGGCGGGTCTGCCTCCTCTACTCCCTCTTCTGGGGGTTCCTCGGATGCCTCTGGGCAAAGCTCATCTACCCCGGGTTCAACAAACTGCTCGACAAGATCCACCCGAAGCCGAAGAAGATCCTCTTCTGGATCATCTTCGTATTCTTCGTGTATGACTGCATCACGTCGGCCGAAGCGGCCGCCCGGTTCAACGAGCGGCAGGAGAACATCCCGCCGCAGAACGCGATCGACCGGCTCATGGACAAACAGTTCCCGGATGAATACATGCGCTGGGTCTATGCGAACTCCATGGACGTCGACGAGGAGGGCAATGTCGACACCGCTCACACGCTCGGTCAGAACGAGGAGCGCTACACGCAGAAGATCACCCGCCCGAACACCACGAAGTACGACGCGCAGAACGCCGCTCCCTCACCCGACAAGTCACAATGATCACTCTTTTAGCCAGAACCTCTTAAACTCAGCAGACTGAAAGTTGTCGAGGCCATCTGCCTGCTCGCCAAACTAATCTTTGTGCGCCCGCGCACATCGTTCGACGCAGGCGGGTGCGGTGAACGGTTCGAGAGCCCGGGCATTGACAGCCCGACCTCCGAACCTCCGGCGTTCCCCATCCCGCCTGCTGAACTTCTCTCCTGGCTGGCCAAACGCTCTGCATTTCAGAGCATATATTAATCGCATTTACAGGAGAAGCGGATTGCGATTTATTTCTCAGCTCTCCTGCGCTTTCGGAGCTCCGTTTTTTCAAAAAGCAACCGCAAAATGCATTTTGGGGAATCAGGGTTGCTCTTTTCAAGGCTTTTCCCTATGCATTTTTCGGAAAAAGCAACTGCAAAATGTATTTTGGGGAATCAGGGTTGCTCTTTTCCAGACTTTTCCCTGTGCATTTCTCAGAAAAGGCAACTGCAAGATACGTTTTACGGAATCAGGGTTGCCTTTTCGGCAAGATACAATGATGTCCTTCAGGAGAAAAGCAACCTTGATTGGTGCTTTTGAGAAATGCGGTTGCCTTTTCGCCGAAACCCGTTCCTTTTCCCCGAAAAAAAGCAACCACAAAAGCTGATATCGAGGAAAACGGTTGCTTTTCCTTCCAATGCGTCGGAGAAGGGCGACAAATGCAAGTTTGAGAGACTGAGGAGGCACAGGCTTGAGCGCACTGCGGATGGGAGCGCAAGAGCTTGGCTGATACAAGTTTGATGATTGGGACCTTTGAAGTGTAAGAGGCAGGAAACAGAAAATGCCACCCGGCAAGCGGGTGGCATTTTAATGTTTCAGACAGACTTATTTGACGTCCGGCAGCTCGTAGATGGATTCGAGGATGGCATCGAGCGTGTCGTAATAGGTGGCCTTGGAGATGAACATGCCTGCCCAGCCCTGGTGGTCCCAGTTCTGCGGGGGAAGCTTGTACCAGACGCCGGGTTTGAACTCGTCCATGCCCGGGGTCCACTCGATTTCCTCGACACCGGCGGGAGCACCCATGGAGGGCGTGTTGACGATACCGTCGTTCGGGAGCCAGTTCTTGTCGATGCCGGCATTCTTGTTGGTGTAGTTGCCGAGGATCCAGCCGGTGACCTTGAACATCGGGAAGATGTGACCGTCCGGGGACTGGTTGCCGGCCTTGGTCGGATGCGTGCCGCATGCCGGATGGGCGATGTAGTAGGTCTTCGGGTTGGCCTTCCAGCCTTTCAGCATGGCGTCGGAGACCGACGGTTTCATCTCATACCAGATGTTGCCGCCGTCGTAGGCCTCCGCGTAAGCGGTGATGCCGGCCTGCTTCGCGGCCATGTCCTTGCCGAATGCTTTGGACTTGCAGACAGCCGGGTCTTCCATGGCGCCCCACGGGTCGAAGTACAGGTCGTAGACGTTGTTGAGCAGGTCGCCCGCATAGGCGCCGGCGGTCATCAGGGTCTTCGAGATGGTGTGGAGCAGTTTATCGCCCGCAAAGACGGTGGCGGCGGTGCCGCGGTTCGTCGCGGACAGCGTGCTGACGGAATGGATGAGGTCGCCTTTGCCACCCTTGAAGAATTCGGAGACTTCGTTGGCGGGAGTGGCTTCGAGCTCTTCCTTGCAGCCTTCGGTCATGA
This sequence comes from uncultured Eubacteriales bacterium, assembly GCA_900317985.1. Lineage (GTDB taxonomy): Bacteria > Bacillota > Clostridia > Oscillospirales > Acutalibacteraceae > RUG420. The sequence goes on from ONJD01000009.1 coordinate 10,878, forward strand.
TCCAGGAGAACATGGTGCAGGTCGGGCCGCCGAAGGAGTGGCCGATGAGGTTGACCTTCGCGTGGTCGCCGGGCGTGCCGAGGTCTTTCAGGACGCCTTCATAGGTACGGCCGAAACGCTTGATGCCGTGTTTCTGGGAATGATAGACACCGTAGTCGACGCGGCCGCCGAAGATGTAGGCATAGAGTTCGCAGGAACGCTCCCACATACCGGTGAAGGGGCCCAGAGCCGGCTGATAGACTTCATAGCCGAGGTCTTCGTCCCAGTGCTTTCTGAGGTCCTTCGTGAAGGATCCGAAATACTGGTACAGATAGCTGAAATAGTTTTTCTGATCGACGCCCAGGAAACCGTGGACGAGGATGGTCGGATAATTAGTAGCTTTCGTTGCCATTTCTGTTTCCCCTCTCTTATGCGTCCGGCAGATATTTGAAGGCCTTGATGATCTTCTCGAACCGGTTGTCAGTCTTGTCGTTGTTGACGAACATGCCGACCATGGACTCGTGGTCGTTGTCGGTGACAGGCATGTTGTACCAGATGCCGGGTTTGACCTTGATGCCGTCATAGTAGTCGACCGAAGGCATGTTGTACGGTGCGCACTGGCTGGGCAGCGGGACCATGCCGTCGTTCGGGAACCAGGACTCGTCGATGCCCAACGACTTGTTGGTGTAACGGCCGATGATCGGAGCGGTGAGGTCGAACAGAGGCATCGTGTTGGTCAGGTTCGGGTTGTGTTTGCCCTTCTTGTTCGGATGGGTCCGGACACAGCGCTGTGCGAAGTAGTAGGTGGTCGGGCTCATGCAGTAACGCTCATCGGCGAGCTGTCTCGAGAATTCGACCGACATCTGATGGAACATGTTCTCATCGCTCTGAGAGTTCTTCTTGATGAGGTCTTTGAAGTCAAGCGGGTTCTGGAAGCCTTCCGTGGCTTCGTCCGGGTCGACCGTGAGGCCCCACTCGTCCATCTTGAAGTCGATGACTTTGGCGAACGCGCTTCTGCCGGTGGCGGCGATGACGGAGTTGATGCCGAACTGGATGCCGTTGCGGACCGATCTCGGGAGCATCTCGACGAGGGTGGTGCCGCTGTTGGTACCGTTCAGAGTGGTGATGGAGTGGATGAGGTCGCCGTGGCCGCCCTTGAAGAACGGAGAGAGTTCGTCGGCGGGAGTGCCGTCGATCTCATCCTGCGCGCCCTGCTGCATGAGAGAAGAGAACAGGCAGAGGGTCGGGCCGCCGAAGGAGTGGCCGACGAGGTTGACCTTGGCGTGGTCGCCGGGCGTGCCGAGGTCTTTCAGGACGCCGGGATAGGTGCGACCGTAGCGGGCATGGCCATACTTCTCAGAATGGACCTTGCCGTAGTCGACCGTGCCGCCGAAGATGTAAGCGTAAAGGTCGCAGCATCTGTCCCAGACGGGCGCGAACGCGCCGAGACCGGGCAGGTAGACCTCGTAGCCTCTCTTGTTGAGGGACTTGACGACATCGCCCGTGAAGCCGCCGAAGTATCTGAAGATGTAGTTGAAGTAGTTGTACTTCCCTTCACAGACACCAAGGAAACCGTGGACAATTATAGTGGGATAATTGTTTTGTACTTTGTTCTCCATTTCGATTCCTCCGATATGAATTTTTCCGCATTCTTTTACGGTCGTAAAACCTTAAAAAGAACTGAAACTATAACATTTTAAGTATATCTAATTTGTATAAATTACGCAATAATACAAGACAAGTTTTTTTACCTCAAACAAACGACCGTGATAGAGACAGCGGGGTGCTGTTCCAACACGGTCGGTTTCTTTTTTATTTCGTTGTTCCGGTGGCGATTTACCCGTACAGGAAGGCCTTGAGGTCGGCCGCGTTCCGCTCGAAGTCCGGTGCGAAAAGGCTCCGCCCTTCCATGCCGGACATCTTGCCGAAGGTGCCGCTCTCGGGCAGCTGCATCGTCTCGAAGTCGGAGGAGATGATCTCGGGGACTTCCAGGACCAGCGTGGCGAGTTCGCCGCGGCTGAAGTTCGTCTGGATGAGCGGCAGCATGGTGTTCAGCATGTTGTTGAGTTCCGGGATGCTGAGGTCCTTGATCTGGTTGAAGATGGCCTGCATGACGATCCGCTGGCGCTTCATGCGTCCGAAGTCGTTGTCGAGGGCGCGGCAGCGGGCATAGAGCATGGCCGTGGCACCGTTCAGGTGGTTCTTGCCGACGCCGACCGAATGGAGCTCATCGCGGATGCTCATCTCTTTGACGTGGTTCGTGGCGTAGGGGTAGTTGTACCAGTGGTTGATGTAGTCCGCCTCGCGGTCGGAGAGGTAGATGTCGACCCCGCCGACGACGTCGATGAGCTTCATGAATGCCCGGATGTTGGTGCGGACATAATGGCCGCAGTCGAGGAGATAGCAGGCCTGGATCTCTTCCATGACGAGGTTCGCGCCGCCGTAGCGGAAGCAGTGGGTCAGCCAGTCGTACTGGCCTCTGTATTCCCCTTCGAGGATGGGGACACCGGTACCGCGTTCAAAGCTGACGAGCTTCACCGTGTGGTTCCTCGTGTGGAGAGAAAGAAGGATCATGGAGTCGGACCGGGCGTTCGTATTGAAGCGGGTGGTCCGCTCGTCGGTGCCGAGGAGCAGGATGTTGATGACGTCCGGGTCCCGGAAGACTTCGCCCTTCGGGAGCACGGGATAGTCGTTCGTGTATTCGAGGCCCTTGAGTTCCTCTTCCGTGATGGCCGCCGCCTCGTCGAGAAGTCTCGTGTCGGTCGGCTGCACCTCAGTCTTCACTCCGTCGTCGAACTGGACGAGGTCCAGTTTGTCGAACAGGAAGCCGCCGACCGAGACCGCCATGGCGACAAAGATGAGGCACACAGCCAGGATCTGTTTGGTCCGGTCATAGCCGCGGTTGCGGCGCTGCGCCGGTGTGATGGCCTGACGTTTGACGCGGGAGATGGGGATGCCCTCTTCCTCGTCGTCCGCTTCATCGTTCGGGTCGTCGCGGAGCCAGTCGAACGAAGAGTTGTCCGACCACTTGGCCATCTGTTTCTTGGCGTCTTCCCAGGCCTGTTCGGCTTCGCGGTTCGCCGCCTTGCGGGACTTGGTCACAGCGAACTCGGACGAGGCCGGTTCTTCCTTCGTGGTCAGTTGCGCCTTCAACGCCTCATCGGTCTCCTGCGCCTTCTCGATCTCTTCCGTGAGCTTCTTCTTTTCTTCCTGCAGGAAGGCCAGGGGATCGGTCTTGGCAGACAGCACGACGCGCCGTTCCCCGGACTCGGAGACGGCGGTCGTTTTTTTCGGTTTTACCGGTGTTGGTTTTTTCTGTTCTGCCATAGAGCGGAAAAACTACCTTTCGTGTGTTATGGTTCAGACCCATTTGCCGAAACGGCGTTTCGGCATGGTGGGCGGGTTATCGATGACGTCTTCTCCCCGGAAGATCCGGTTGCCGTTCTGCAGGAGTTCCCGGGCCTTTTCCTGTCCCAGGTTCTGGGAGACATACATGAGGCCGGAGCCAAGGTCGGCAGGACGGTGTTTCGGGTGGTGAGCATCGGAAGAGAGGACTTTGACGATATTGTGCTCGATCAGCATGGAGATGTACCGGGCGGTCTCCCCTTCTCTCAGAAGAGGGCCGGCATTGGACTGGATGATGATGCCGTTGTTCGCCCAGGAGTGCAGGATGTCCGGCCGGTCTTTCAGCCATTCATACCGTTCCACATGCGCGATGACGGGGACGATGCCCTTCGTCTGCAGATCGAACAGGACGCGGTCGAGGAAGGCCGGTTCTCTCGTGAAAGAGAACTCCATGAGAAGATAGGGCGTTCTCGTAAAGCAGAGGAGGTCGACATCCAGCTGGTCGAGTGTCGGCGAGAAATAGACTTCCGCGCCGAGCTTGTAAGAGAAGTTATAACCGTCCTGCTGTTCCAGGGCCTTCATCAGAGACCCGAAGGCGCGGTTGCGCGCTTTCAGGAAATCGTGAAGGTCTTCCTCGTCCGGCCGGAAGTGGCTCGTAAAGACAATATTGGTGACCCCCTGGTTCCGCTCCTGCCGGAGCAGCTCCAGAGACATGTCGAGGTCTTTCGCGCCGTCGTCGATGCCGGGCAGCAGATGGCAATGCAGGTCAGTCATAGCAGTTATTTGTCACTCTTGTTATTGCTCTTGCTCTTGTATTCGTATTCGTAGGTGTAGGAATAGGCGGAGGACTTGTGATCGTTCTTCGCGTCGAAGCCGGTGAGGACGACACCGAGGATGCGGACGCCGACCGCGGTCAGGCGCTCTTTCGCGAGCTGGACCGTTTCTTTCGGCGCGTAGTCAGAACGGACGCAGAGGAGCGCGCCGTCGGCATAGCGGCCGAGGATGGCGGCATCGGTGACGACCGAGACCGGAGGCGTGTCGAGGATGACATAGTCGAATGCCCCTTTCAGGTCTTCGACCAGTTTCTGCATCGGCTCGGCGGAAAGCATTTCGGACGGGTTCGGCGGCACGGCGCCGGCCGTCAGGACATGGATGCCGAGGTCCTCGAACTGGATGAGGGCTTCTTCCACCGTAGCGTTGCCGGTGAGGATATCGGTGACGCCCTTGAAATTCCGGCCCAGTTTCAGGTATCGGTTCAGAGACGGTTTCCGAAGGTCGCAGTCGACGACCACGACGCTTTTGCTGTCCTCTGCCAGCGTGATGGCGAGGTTGATGGCCGTGTTGGACTTCCCTTCTCCGGGAATGGCGCTCGTCAGGATGAACGTGTTGAGTTTTTCCGTCGCGGCGATGAAGTTCAGGTTCGTGCGAAGCGACTTGAACGACTCCACATAGTTGAAGGGAACGTCGTTGCCGGAAGCGATCATGAAGTCCGCTGAGGAGCGGTGCTTCGACTTGTCACGTTTCGTCTTTGCCATGTTTCATTTCCTTCCTGTTTACTCTGCGCCGTCCCGTTTCAGGACGACCACGATGGTTTTCAGAATGATCTTGATATCGGACCCGAGGTCCCAGTTCTGGATGTACTCGGAGTCGAGGCGGACGACTTCGTCGAAGTCGGTGATCTTGGACCGTCCGCTGATCTGCCAGAGTCCGGTGATGCCGGGCTTGATGCTCATGCGGACACGGTGTTTCAAATCATACTGTTCCCATTCGTCCACTGTGGGCGGCCGGGTACCGACGAGGGACATGTCCCCTTTCAGCACGTTGAAGAACTGAGGGAATTCGTCGAGCGAAGTGTTCCGGATAAAGTTTCCGATGCCCTTCGGCTTCCCGTCTTTCCCCTTTTTCTCGGAACCGATGATGCGGGGGTCGTCGTCCATCTTGAACATGAGCCCGTCCATCTTGTTCTGGGCCATGTATTCTTTCTTGCGTTCTTCCGCGTCCATGTACATGCTGCGAAATTTGAACATCTTGAACTTCTTGCCGTTCTTCCCGATACGGGTCTGTTTGAAGAAGATGGGGCCGGGCGATTTGATGAAGATGATCGGCCCGATGAAGATGGCGATGATCACGGTGATGATGCAACCGACGATGCCGCCGATGATGTCGAGGACCCGTTTGTAGAACATCTGCTGGTAGGTGACCATCTTGACGCTGTTCGTGAGGACCGTGTAGTTGCCGAAGCGTTCGACATAAGCGGTGCCGAATTCGTCCGGCGTCATGATGCAGTTGTGGACCGTGATGCCCATGGTGATGAGCTCATCGGTCAGCAGTTTCGGGACCGTCATCTCTTCCGGGACACGGATGAAGACTTCGTCGACCCACCCGTGGCAGATGAAATCGAGTACGTCGTCGTCCGCGCCGAGGACCGGTATATCGCCAAAGCTCTTGAACGGAGCCACCTCGTCCATGATGTGGACACCGACGATCTTGAAGTTGTGGAACTGCGGCAGGCTGAAGTTCTCCACGATGTTGTCGACCATGGCCGACGTACTGATGATGACGACCGACCGGTTGCCCTCGGTGACCTTGTTCGTCTTGTAGAGGAACGTCTTGTGCCCGATGCGGGCGAGGTACGACAGGACGAAATAGATGGCGACCATCGTGATGTAGATCTTACGGGAGAACAGACCGGAGTAATGCAGGAAGAACAGCATGGCAAGGTCGACGAGGACCACGCCGATGATGTGCTTGACCGCCGCCACGAATTCGAGGTAGTAGCCCCGCTTCAAAATGTTCTTGAAGGTCTGCAGGAAGAAGACCACCAGGAACTGCGAGACGAACAGGGACAGCGCCACGATGCGGTACACGTCGGACGTGTAGACGAGGCTGCCCTTGAAGATGGCGTAAGCGGTCATCAGACTCAGCTGCATGGCCAGGAAGTCGAGCAGCATGAAGTCCCAGTGCTTCAACCAGGAAAAGACCGATTTTTTATACATTCAGGATTCCTCCGGGATAAGTCAAGAAACTATAATCACTAAATTATAACATTGCATCTTGTATATTACAAGGAACAACTCCACAAAATATAGCGAACAGACAACGGAAAGCTCTCAAAGAAAGAAGCCCCGCCGCAGCGAGGCTCCGAAAAGATTCACATATGTTTATGTCGCCTTCGCGGCACAGGTGCTTTCCACGAACGAAACGATGTCCGCTGCCGCATGCGCGTTGACGGTCTCCTGCTGATGGCGGGCCATCTGTTCCACCTCGGCAGGCTGTGACAGCAATTCCTGCACGAGGTCCGTCAGTTCCAGTGCGACGGTCTCGGCGTAGATGGCCATGCCGTGTCGTTCAAAGAACCGGACATTCGCCGTTTCCGGTCCTCCGGGGATCGGCGAGATGAAGATGAGTGCGGTCCCGGTGACCGCCGCTTCGGTCGAAGAAAGGCCGCCGGGTTTCGTGATGACGGCATCGCAGGCACGCATGTATTCGGCCATCCGGTCCGTGTGCCGCAGCATGTGGACCTTGTGGGGAAACAGCTTTTTCATCTGCCGGTAGATCCATTCGTTTTTTCCGCAGATGGCGATGAACTCCACATCCTCCCGGTCTCTGTAATGAGTGGCCAGCAGCGTGACCGCCTCCACCAGTTTTCCGGACCCGACGCTGCCGCCGGAGATCAGGAAATAATGCTTGTCGAGGTTCAGGCCCAGCTCACGCTTCGCCTGTTCCCGGGTCGCCGGCTCGGCGAACTTTGCGCGGACCGGGATGCCGAGCGGATAGATGCGCTCCTCCGGGATGTGCCAGTGCAGGTAGTCCGGGACCAGTTCCGGGTGCGCGATGACGTAATGGTCACAGGCTGCCTCCTCCGTGAACGGGATGCAGTCGTAGTCCGTTGAGATCCAGTAGGTCGGCGGGACCTTGTACCCGTGCGCGCGCATGCCGGCCATGATTTCACCGGGGTACAGATGCGTCGTCAGGACCGCATCGTACTGCTCTTTTTCAAACAATGCTTCCAGCGGTTTCCAGACGCTCCGGTTGCTGTAGTACACCGGGGACTTCACCTGCGGGACGTTTCGGAACAGACGCCAGTACATCGCCCCAAGACGGTAGACGAAACCGAACAGGTGCGGCACGAACTGGACCGAGCGGATGTAGAGGTTGTTGACAACCCCGCTCTTCAGCCGTCCGCGGACGTCGCCGAGCAGCGAAAACGGGTCCATGACGGTCGCTTCGTGTCCGTGCTGTTCAAAGGCTTCCTCCAAGGCAGAGGCCGCTGCCAGATGTCCGCCGCCGGTGCCGTTTGCCATGATCAGAACTTTCATTGTGTCCTCTCCTTCTCAGTGGTGGCCGAGCTGCTGAACAGCACTCTCGACCGAGCGGGTCTTTTCCTGAAGAGAGAGCAGAAGCGCTTCGAGCCACTCCGCCTTTTCTTCTTCACTCATATGGTCCAGAGCTTTGACCTTGGCTTTCAGAGTATCCTCTTCCAAAGCTCTCGCGTTGGTCCCGTTCAGGGTGTCGGCTTCCGCGTTACCTTCCCGGTCCACTTTCACGGAATTCGGATAGGCACGGATGACCATTTCGTCCGGGAAGTGGGCATCTACCCATTCGTCGAACGCGTTGGCGGCAGGGACTCCGGCACGCCGGTCCGTGAACCGGTTTTTCGCAATGCTCGACACTACGATATCGGCGATCAGCAGCGGGATCACCGTTTTGGCGATCGGCGCATGCACACACTCCGGGAACTTGTCGTAGACTTCACGGAAACCGGGATAGAGCAGCTTCGCCCAGGCGACCCCGAGGGCGCCCCAGAACCCGGAATAGAGCGCGCAGACACGCCCGTTCAGGTTGAATGCCCGGTCCGAGTAGTCCCAGGATCGGTACCCGGTGAACGTCTCCTCGCCCCAGGACATGATGTATTCGAGCACGGTCCCCCAGAACAGAGATTTGACGAAGATGTCGCCGGGTTTCGCGTCAAGATCGTTTCGCAGGACCACTGTGAGGAAGGTCCCGCCGATCGCCTCCGCGAAGCTCAGGTCGCCGAACAGCACCGACGTCCGGCGTTCCCAGAAGCCGTTCAACACGCGGCACCAGAGCGACTCCACCAGGCTCCCGAACACCGCGCTCGTCAGGAAGATGTAGAGCAGTTCGTTCCAACTGAGGCTCCGGACTTCCCTGTCCTCCAGGTAATCGCTCAGCATCGCCTGCAGTTCCCGTCGCAACGCTTCCCGTTCAAACACATTTCCCGCTTTTTCTTTGAGATCCAAAGCCGGTCCTTCCTTTCCTGATCATATTTAGGTTACATATTACGCCACTTTGGGCGCGATGTACATTGTCATTTCATACCAAATGAGTAAAAACGGACATCTGGATCAAACTGATAAAAAGTTCCATGACAAAAAGCACTGCGGGCAGAAGCCTGCAGTGCTTTTTGAGGTCGTAAGAAGATCAACGGCGGCGGGACTCGACGAGTTCCCGGGCCTTGTCGAACGCTTTCATGAGCACCCACATGGTGGGGTACGCCAGCGCGACAAAGACGAGGGTGATGAGGACGGTCCGCGTGGTCATCGGTTCCATGTAGACCCAGTCGCGCAGCGGCGAATACGGGACCACCAGGACCATGACGAGGGACGCCACAGCCATGAGCGCCCAGATGACGAGGCGGTACCGGTCCACAGGACGGCTGATCATATAGAGGAACACGATGCCGACCGTCAGCATGACGACCGGGGCCACCGAGTAGAGTTCGGGCAGTTCGAAACGGAACACGAACGCGAAGAACTCGACGCCGAGGATGAGGAGGACGTCGGTCAGGCCGCCGGGGCCCGCCTTGAACAGGACGTTCGGCAGGAACCGTCCTTTGATGCGCGTGGCATTCGGCTGCAGCGCCAGGAAGAAACCGGGGATGCCGATGGTGAGTCCGCTGATGATGGACATCTGGTTCGACAGGAGCGGATACGGGAAGGCGATGAACAGCGTGATGATCGCGAACAGGAACGAGAAGATGTTCTTGACGAGGAACAGTGACGCCGAACGCTGGATGTTGTTGATGACCTGTCGGCCCTCCGCCACGATAGACGGCATGGACGCGAAGTCGGAGTCGAGCAGCACCAGCTTGGAGATCTGGGACGCCGCCTGGGACCCGGAGGCCATTGCAATGCCGCAGTCGGCCTCCTTCAGCGCGAGGACGTCGTTGACGCCGTCGCCGGTCATGGCGACCGTGTGGCCGGCGCCCTTCAGCGCTTTGACCAGCGCCAGTTTCTGCTGCGGGGTCACGCGGCCGAAGACCGTGTAACGGGTCGCCGCTTCTTCCAGTTTTTCGGGGGTGTCGAGCGTCGTCGCGTCGACGTAGTTCTCCGCGTTCTCGATGTTCGCCTGTTTCGCGACGTTCGAGACCGTCACCGGGTTGTCTCCGGAGATGACCTTGACCGTGACGCCCTGTTCGGCGAAGTACGAGAAGGTCTCCGGCGCCTGGTTCCGGATGCGGTTCAGGATGCAGACGAAGGCCACGGGTTCGATCCGGTTCGGATCGACAAACGGCCGGCCGGACGCGTCAAGGACGGAGCCCCTGCAGTAGGCGACCAGCAGGACGCGCATGCCCTTCGAGGTCCAGGGCTTCGCGTACTCCGTGACGATCGGGGCATGCTCTTTCAGGATGAATTCCGGCGCGCCGATGAGGAACGTGTCGGACGGTCCGAACGTGACCGCGGACCACTTGGTCTCCGAGGCGAAGGGCACCACCTGCGTCGGCTGGAACCGGCCGGTGTCATAGACGTTCGCCGCGTCGTCGCTGCGGAAATATGCGTTCATCGCCACCGCGGTGTCGTTGTCGGCATCCATGGTGCCGTAGTAGGCGTAGAGCATCTCCCGGACGATGTCTTCCGGGAACCGGTCCGGGTTCAGGCACACGAGTTCGTCGACGTCCATGCCGGGTTCCGTGATGGTGCCGGTCTTGTCGACACAGAGGGTGTCGACCCGGGCGAGGGTCTCGACACAGTTCATGTCCCGGACGAGGACTTTCCGGCGGGACAGCCGCATGACGCTCAGGACGAGCGCGACGCTCGTCAGAAGGTACAGACCTTCCGGGATCATGCCGATGAGGGCGGAGACCGTCGAGACGATGCTTTCGGACACCGACAGGTCCGCCTTGGTCTTCTGGCTGATGAACAGCGCGATGCCGATCGGGACGAGGGCGATGCCGATGAATTTGATGAGTCGGTCGAGCGAGAGCATCATTTCGGACTTGGCCGCTTCCACGTTGCTCTTCGCCTGACGGGTCAGACGGGACGCGTAGGACTCGCTGCCCACCCGGGTCAGCTGCGCGATACAGCGTCCGGACGTGCAGGAACTGCCCGACTTGAGGCTTTCGCCGGGCGTCTTGGGAATGGCGTCCGACTCGCCTGTCAGGAGCGCTTCGTTGACGGAGATCTCCCCCGCCCGCACGACGGCGTCGGCGCAGATCTGGTCGCCGTTTTTGAATTCGACGATGTCGTCCCGGACCAGTTCGCTGGTGGGGACTTCGACTCTCTGACCGTCCCGGATGGCGGTGACGTTGCCCTCCGCGAGGATGGTCAGTTTGTCGACGGCATGCTTCGACCGGAGTTCCTGGACGATGCCGATGAGCGTGTTCGTGACGACGACGAACAGGAACACACAGTTCTTCCAGGCGCCCACCGCGAACATGAGGATGGCGAGCACGATGAAGATGCCGTTGAAATAGGTGAATACGTTGCTTTTGATGATCTCGGAAACGCTCTTCGTGTTCTTCTCACCGGACACATTGGCATAGCCGTTCTGTTTGCGTTCCCGCACTTCAGACGCAGTCAGGCCCTGTTCGAGGGGCGCGTTCACTGCCGGTACTTTGCGGTAGGAATCGGTCGCCCCCAGGTCCTCTTCCTGACCGAGGATGACCGACATGTCTTCCCCGTCAATGAACTGCCTGAGTTTCGATGGCATTTGGTTGCCTCCCGATTTCGTTAGTGATGATTGTAGCAGGCGATCCGCCGCAGGACGTTCTCATCGACCGCGAACGGAGCGTTCTTCAGTTTCGCCGGGTTGGCGGCGAGCTGGGCGACGATGGCCTCCAGCGTGTCTTCCGGCACGTCGACGGCGCCGCAGGACGCCGCGAAAAAGCCGTTCAGTTCTTCGAGGCTGTCGAAGCCGGCGGTCTTCAGGACGAAGGCCGTATCCTCCGGGTCCGCCTCGGCGAGGTACCCGGCCAGGAACTGGCCGCAGGCCTGCCCGTGGGGCACGCCGAGGAAGTACGTGAGGCCGTAGCTGAGACCGTGCGGCAGGGACGTGCCGGTCTGGGCGATCGCCATGCCGGCGAAGGTGGACGCCCGCAGGAGTTCCGCATAGGTTTCCGCAGTCGTCTCGGCGGTGAGCTGCGTGAGGAACGCCTTGCTGCGGCTCCAGACCTCCAGACCTTTGACCGCGCACATGCGGCTGTAGTCCGTGGCGGACGCGTTGACATAGCTCTCGCACAAATGGCACAGAGCGTCCATCGCCGTATTGTGGAGGACTTTGACCGGAGCGTGTTTCAGGTACTTCGGATCCGCCAGAGCCAGTTCCGGGAAGATCCGGTACGCGATGCTGCTCTTGGTCTTCTTTTCATGGATGGTCAGGACCGCGACGCCGGTCACTTCAGAGCCGGTCCCGCAGGTCGTGGGGACCGCCGCGACGGGGTACCACGCGGCATCCGGGTCGTTCTGAAACAGGATGGTTTCATCTTTATCCGGATTCTTCGCCATCAGGGAAATGGCTTTCGCCGCGTCCATCGGCGAACCGCCGCCGATGCCGATGAAGAAGTCGGCGCCCTCGCGGACGGCGACGTCTCTGGCTTTCATGACCGTCTCGATGGACGGGTTCTCTTCGATCTCGTCAAAGACGAGGTACGGGACGTTCTGCGCGTCCAGCGCCGCGGCGACGTCCGCTTCCGAGCCGTTGTCCTTGGCGGACCGGCGACCGGTCACCAGCATCGCCTTCGTCCCGAGGGCGGCCAGTTCGGCGGCATGGGCTGCCACGCAGTTTTTCTCTTCGAAGACCCGTGTCGGCATGTAAAACGTCATGTCATGCCTCACTTTCCGCGGCCGTCTCTCCGACGCGCTGTTTTTCCTGCGCTTCCTGGTACCGGAGCGCGTTCTCCTGCTCGATGACCGGCAGGACCTTCGAGACAGCGATGAGGAACCAGCTCGTGAACGTATCCGGCTGCAGCAGCAGTTCCTGCTTCAGTTCCGACAGTCCGACCCAGCGGTATTCCGACGCCTCTTCCGGGTCCATCCGGATGGGCAGGGACGAGTCGTAGGTCCCGAGGAAGACGTGGTCGTATTCGTATTCGTAAAGGTCGTCCGCGAACTTCGTCCGATAGGTGAACGAGAACAGTTCCTTCACCTCGGTGTCGAGGCCGCATTCGAGCATCAGGCGGCGGTGGACCGCGTCTTCCAGCGCCTCCCCCGCTCTCGGATGAGAACAGCAGGCGTTGGTCCAGAGGCCTCCGGAATGGTATTTTCCGTCCGCCCGTTTTTGCAGGAGCATCCGCTCTCCGTCGTAGAGAAACACGGAGAAGGCCCGGTGCAGCAGGCCTTCACGGTGTACTTCCTCTTTTCCGAGGGAGCCGATCTCTTTGTCATCCACGGTGACGAGGATGAGTTTTTCCAAAGCTTCCGAGGGTTTCATTTGCTTATGTTTCCTCCAGGTACTCGGCATCCGTCTGAAGTTCCGACGGGAAATTCGGCGGCACTTCCGCCTTGTTGCCGGTGTAGAGTTCGTAGTAACGGCCCTTCAGTTTGAGCAGGTCGTCGTGGCTGCCGCGCTCGATGATCCGGCCCTGTTCGAGGACCATGATGCAGTCGGCGTTGCGGACCGTGGACAGCCGGTGGGCGATGACGAAGGTCGTACGTCCGGCCATGAGGGCGTCCATGCCCTTCTGGACCAGCTGTTCGGTACGGGTGTCGATCGACGAGGTCGCCTCATCGAGGATGAGGACCGGCGGGTCGGCTACGGCCGCGCGGGCAATGGCCAGGAGCTGACGCTGTCCCTGGGACAGGTTGCCGCCGTCGCCCTTGAGCATCGTGTGGTAGCCGTCCGGCAGGCGGCGGATGAACGCGTCGGCGTTGGCGAGCTGTGCCGCGGCGATACACTCCTCATCGGTCGCGTCGAGCCGTCCGAACCGAATGTTGTCCATGACCGTCCCGGTGAACAGATGGGTGTCCTGCAGGACCATTCCGAGAGACCGGCGCAGGTCCGCTTTTTTGATCTTGTTGATGTTGATCTCGTCGTAGCGGATCTTGCCGTCCTGGATGTCGTAGAACCGGTTGATGAGGTTCGTAATGGTGGTCTTGCCGGCGCCGGTGGAACCGACGAAGGCGATCTTCTGCCCCGGCATCGCGTACATCTGGATGTCGTGCAGGACCAGCTTGTCGTCGTTGTAGCCGAAGTCGACGCCGTTCAGCGTGACCGCGCCTTTCAGTTCTTCATAGGTGATGGTTCCGTCCGCCTGATGCGGATGTTTCCAGGCCCAGCGTCCGGTGCGCTCCTCGCATTCGACGAGGTTGCCGTCCCGGTCTTCCGTGACGTTGACGAGGGTGACATAGCCGTTGTCGACTTCCGGTTCGGCGTCCATCATGTCAAAGACACGCTGGGCGCCGGCCAGAGCCATCATGATGGCGTTCGCCTGCATGGCGATCTGCGTGATGGGCTGGCTGAAGTTCCGGTTCAGCGTCAGGTACGAGATGAGGGTACCGATGGTCAGTGAGAAATGTCCGCTGAGGGCGAGGACACCGCCGAGGATGGCCACGAGGACATAGGAGATGTTCCCGAGGTTCGCGTTGATCGGCATCATGATATTGGCGATCTTGTTCGCGTTGTTGGCGCTCTCCCGGAGGGCGTCGTTTTTGGTGTTGAAACCTTCGATGGCCTTCGCTTCATGCGTGAAGACCTTGATGACCTTCTGACCGCTGACCATCTCTTCGATGTAGCCGTTCGTGTCGCCGAGGCGGGTCTGCTGTTCGGCGAAGTAGTTGCCGGAGACCTTCGCGAGGCTCAGAGAGACGGCCAGGGTGACGATGACCATGACGACCGACAGGATGGTGAGCGGCACGCTCAGGACGATCATGCTGACGAAGGTCATGAGGAACGTGATCGACGAGTTGATGATCTGCGGGACGCTCTGGGAAATGAGCTGCCGCATGGTGTCGACGTCGTTCGTGTACACGGACATGATGTCGCCGTGGGAGTGCGTATCGAAGTATTTGATGGGCAGGGACTCCATCTTGTGGAACAGGTCCACACGGAGTCTGCGGAGAGAGCCCTGCGTGACGTTGATCATCAGGCGGTTGTAGAGCCATGAGGAGAACACGCCGATGAGGAACACGCCGCACATCTTGAGGACCGCTTGCGCGAGGGGCCCGTAATCCGGGTCCGCCATTTTGGTGAGCGGGACGATGTAGTCGTCGACGAGGGTCCGCATGAAGAGCGTTCCGATGATGGTCGCCACACCGGACAGGATGATGCAGATGACGACGATGACGAAGTACCACTTGTACCCGGCCATCATGTAGTTCCAGACCCGCTTGAACAGTTTGCCCGGGTCTTTGACCTGTTCGCCGCCGCGCATCATGACCCCTCTCGGAGGCCGGTTTCCGCGTCCGACGGTTTTCGGTTTCTGTTGTTCTGCCGTTGCTGCCTGTGCCACGGAAATCCCTCCTTTCTTACTGGGGTTCGTCGAAGTCTCCGCCACCATTCATCTGGGTGTCGTAGATCTCCTGGTAGATCTTGTTGGTCGCGAGCAGGTTCTCATGGGTATCGAAAGCGTCGATGCCGCCGTCGTCCATGACGATGATGCGGTCGGCGTCCTGAACGGACACGATCCGCTGCGAGATGATGATCTTGGTGGTCTCCGGGATGTCTTCCGCGAAGCTCTTCCGGATCCGTGCCTCGGTCGCGGAGTCGACCGCGCTCGTCGAGTCGTCGAGGATGAGGACCTTCGGATCTTTCAGCAATGCTCTGGCGATGCACAGTCTCTGCTTCTGACCGCCGGACACGTTCGTTCCGCCCTGCTCGATGTGCGTCTGATAGCCGTCCGGCATCTCCCGGATGAACTCATCGGCGCAGGCGATCTGACAGGCCCGGACACATTCCTCTTCGGTCGCGTCCTCCTTGCCCCAGCGAAGGTTTTCGATGAGGGTGCCGGAGAACAGTTCATTTTTCTGAAGGACCACGGACACTTTGTCCCGAAGGGTCTGAAGGTCGTATTCTTTGACATTGTGGCCGCCGACATAGACGCCGCCGTAAGGCTTCTCCGCGCCTTCCGGAGTCGGGTCCGGGTCGTAGAGGCGGCTGATGAGGCTCACGAGAGTCGACTTGCCGCAGCCGGTACCGCCGATGATGCCGACGGTCTCGCCGGAGCGGATCTCGAGGTCGATGTCGTGCAGGTTCTCGTCCCCTTCCCCGTCTTTCTTGTAGGTGAAATGGACGTTGTCGAACCGGATGCTGCCGTCCGGCACTTCATAAAGCGGGTCCTCCGGATCCACGATGTCCGGCTCTTCGACCAGGACTTCCGTAATACGGTCGGCGGACGCGGCGCTCATGGTCAGCATGATGAGGATGGCCGCGAGCATCATCATCGAGAACATGGCGCTCATGACATAGCTGAAGAGCGACGTCAGAGTACCTGTGGTCATCGTGCCCTGGACGATGAAGTGGGCACCGAACCAGCCGATGCCGATCATGACCGCGTAGATGGCGAGCATCATACCGGGCATCATGATGACCATCCGTTTTTCCGCCTTGACGAACAGGTCATAGAGGTTGAAGGCGGCTTTCATGAACTTCTCGTCTTCGTAGTCTTCCCGGACGAAGGCCTTGACGACGCGGATGGCGGAAACATTCTCCTGGACGCTCGCGTTGAGGTCATCGTACCGTTTGAAGACTTCCCGGAACAGGCGCATGACCTTCATGCCGAGCGTGGCGGCGATGACGGCGATGAGCACCAGGACCCCGAGGAACATGAGCGAGATCTGTTTGTTGATGATGAGACACATCACAAGGCTGAAGATGAGCATCAGCGGCGCGCGCACCGCGATGCGCAGGATCATCTGGAAGGCGTTCTGCACGTTCGTGCAGTCGGTCGTCATCCGGGTGATGAGGCCCGCCGTGCTGAATTTGTCGATGTTCGAGAACGAGTAGGTCTGGATCTTTTCGTACATCGCCTTGCGCAGGTTCCGTGCAAAACCCGTGGAGGAGTACGCGCCGAACCAGCCCGCTCCGATGCCGAACAGGAGGCTCAGAGCAGCCATTCCCAGCATGACGGCGCCATACTTGATGACATTGCTCATGCTGCCCGCGCTGATGCCCCGGTCGATGATCATGGCGGTCACATACGGGATGAGGACCTCCATGACGACTTCCAGAGCCGTGAACAGCGGGGTGAGTGCCGTCGCGGTCTTATATTCTTTGATCTCCCGCAGCATAGGGGAATATTTCATAGGCTGCACGACCTTTCTAAAGGAAGGAAGCCGGCTGAGCCCAGCCGGCAGTATTATCAGTCTTTACGGTTGTCGAGGACTTCCGCGATGAAGTACCGCGGTCTGTGTTTCGTCTCGAGGTAGATCTTCCCGACATAGTCGCCGACGATGCCGAGCGAGGTCAGGACGAGGCCGCCCACCGTCCAGAGGCTGGACTGGAGGAGCGCGGTATCGTTTTCATGGTCCGACTTCGCGTAACGGATCAGCGAAACGGGCAGAGAGGCCAGTCCGCCGGCCGTCGTCACGAGACCGAGCGTCAGGATGAACTGGATGGGCCGGTCGGACAGCGAAGTGATGCCGTCGAGCGCGAAAGCCAGCATCTTTTTGAGCGGGTACTTGCTGACGCCCGCGAACCGCTCGCCGCGCTCATATTCGACGGTGGCGGTCTTGTAGCCGATCATCGGGACCATGCCGCGCAGGAAGAGGTTCACCTCTTCGTACTCGGACAGGGCTTCGAGAGCCCGCTTGCTCATGAGGCGGTAGTCCGCGTGGTTGAAGACCACTTCGGCGCCCATGATCTCCATGAACTTGTAGAACCCTTCCGCCGTGAAGCGTTTGAAGAAGGTGTCGGTGTCTCTCGCGGAGCGGACGCCGTAGACGATGTCGCAACCCTCCAGGTATTTGTCCACCATGCCGTCGATGGCATTGATGTCATCCTGCAGGTCGGCATCCATGGAGATGGCACAGTCCGCAAGGTCTTTTGCCGTCATGAGACCGGCCAGCAGGGCATTCTGGTGCCCCCGGTTCCGGGACAGCTTAACGCCGGAGAAATGCGGGTCTTCCTCGTGGTAAGCGCGGATCATCTCCCAGGTCCGGTCCTTCGAGCCGTCATCCACGAAGAGGACGCGGCTGTCTTCGGACACTTTGCCCGCGGCAACGAGGTCCGAAAGCTTGACCTTCAGACGCTTCGAGGTCTCGGGGAGCACCTCTTCCTCGTTGTAGCAGGGAACGACGATGTATAACACAGGTTTGTTCATGTTGATTGCCTCTTTTTAATTCAGATATACCGCGAATGCCGCGCCGCCTTCCGACAGGCAGTCGAAGCTGTGGGTCAGGGGCAGGAGCACCGTCAGCAGCAGGACCGCTCCGAGAACGCACGCTTTCACGTAGTCCCCCTTCCCCTCTTTGCCGAAGTCTTTCTCTGTGAGTTTCTGTCCGACCCAATCGAAGAAGGAGCGGAACCCGAGGACCGCCAGCGGCAGCAGCAGGACGAAGTACGAAATGGTGTACTGGCCCTTCGCCTCCCAGACACAGTGGAAGACGAACCCGCCAAGGACGGTGATCTGCAGGAGCAGGGACTCAAAGAACCGTTTGTCCTTTCGACCGAAAATCAGGTACAGGAGCACCCCTGCATACGCCCAGAACTGGAGCACATCGAGGAACTGGCCGATGGCCGTGGATCCGTTCGGGCTGAGAGCCCTGTTGACCCAGCCGGGCCGTTCGTTCCTCGTCTGCCGGACCTGTGAGGTCCAGAGGCTCTGGAACAGGGGGTCGGCCCACTGGGACGCGTTCTTTCGCAGGAAGAAACGGACCGCATTCGACGGCGACTTCAGGTAGGCGATCGAGTCCGAGATGCTCGCCTTCGCCAGTTCGCCCTGTTTGTCGGCGTCGTAGCCGCTCTCGATGTAGGACTCTTTGTTGAATTCGTTGTACCAGCCGTCGCATTTGACGGGGTTCACCTGGAGGCCCATCGCCACAAAAGCCATCGTGGAGACGCCGTTCGAGAGGTCTCCGCCGGTCTTGTGTTCCAGCGCCGCCGTCGTGCCCCAGGACTGGAGCGCGTAGACCGCGACCACCAGGAGCGCCAGCAGGGCGTTTCGGACCTGTTTTTTCCGAAGGGCTTCCGCGAGTGCGTGGAGGACGATCGCCACCAGGAAGATGAGATAGTTGTTTTTCACCGCGGACGCGATGACGATGAGCAGGACCGCGAGAACCAGATCGCGCAGCCGGTGTTCGTCGATGTAACGCAGCTCGAAATACATCGCCCACAGCCCCAGACAAAGGCCGATGAGGTTGCCGTACAGGAAGGACGTGTAGAAGAGCAGGGGCAGACAGAGGAGCCCGCACCCCTCGGCGATGAGCCGCTGCGTAAGCGTCGCGCCGAGCCGTTCGGAAAGGCAGCCGAGCGCGAGGATGGTCAGGACATAGGCGGCCGCGTTCAGCAGTTCAAAGGCGAAGAAACAGTGCCGGCCGAAGACTGCCACGAGCGGCAATTCCAGAAGGAAGAGCCCGGACTGGTTCGGATACATGCTCATGTACCCGCCCCGCAAAAAGTCGGAGTAGTCACCGGCCAGGAACCTCTGTGCCGCCTCGAAGACGAAGAGCTGGTCCTGTTCCGGGATGACCCGGTTGTTCACGGTCCAGAGCAGTGCGAGGGCTGTTCCAAAGCCCAGAAGCCCGGCCTGCATGCGGCCGAAAGTCTTCGTTTCCGAGACCTGCCACTCCCTCAGGCCGAACATGGCAAGCGTAAAGACGGCGAGGTACAGGACGTTGCGCCAGGCCGCGTCGTAAGTCAGGAAGACCTTCTCGGTCCAGTCCCCGATGAGGAACGTGGTCGAGCTGCCGGAGAGCAGCAGGAGCACGAGCGCGACGACGAAAAACAGTCCGCTGATGAGCCCTTTGTACCCGGTCTCGAATGCTTTCACGAGAGGCCCTCCTTTCTGAAATCTTTAACTGTCTTATTATAGAGTGTTTTAACTCAATAGGCAAGTAGCCGGAGCTTTCCACCGCAGCAATTCAGGGGAGAAGAAACGGGTGCCGCAGAGACGCTTGGGGGAAAGCCCGGAACAACTGTGGAAGGGCGCGCGGTTCGGGATGGCGAGTGGCTCGGCGGCCCCTTTCTTCGGAACCCGATGAAAGCTCCGGCAAAAAAAGGACCCCAAACGGGGTCCTTGGCAATGCTTTACAGCTGATAATCGGCGACGATGGCGTCGGCAAGTGCCTTCTTCATGCCCTCTTCGTCGAGTTTCTGGCCGATGATGACGAGACGGTTCACACGGTCGCCGTAGACATCGTCCCAGTCCTTGGCGAGGTCCGGGTACTCCGCGAAGGCTTCCTCCCGGTCGCGCTCGGTGGCGGCGGCCAGCCAGATGCCGTCGGGCTGGATGGTGACCTGACGTCCGGCCTGTTCCAGGATGAAGGCGTCGTTCGGGTTCTCGGAGAACCAGACATAACCCTTGGTCCGGATGACGTTGACCGGCCACTCCATGAAGACTCTCTGCAGCTTGTCCATGTCGAAGGGTCTGCGGTCTTCGAAGATGAAGGTCTGGATGTTGTACTCGTAGAGCTCGCCCTCACCGTGGTGGTGATGGTGGTGATGATGGCCGTGGCCGTGCTCTTCCTCGTGGTCATGGTCATGGTGATGGTGCTCATGCTCGTCATGATCGTGGTCCTCTTCATCATTCTCGATGGCCTGGATCCAGCCGGCGGACATGGCGACTTCTTCATAGTTGAACCGGTCGGTGTCGAGGACTTCGTCCATCGGTACATCGCCGTATTCGCAGCGGATGATCTTCGCTCTGGTCTGCAGGGCGCGGAG
>ONJD01000039.1 GCA_900317985.1 uncultured Eubacteriales bacterium
TATTTAACAAGTATAGGCGAGACTGCTCTTCTCCGGTTGCGAACCTTCCGGAAATCCGTTACAATGTCTCCATACCAAAGACTTTAAAGGAGCTTTTCGATGAACAACGAAAACCTGATCGTGCTTTACGACGAAGACGGAAACGAAGTCCCCTTCGAATTCCTCGATTATATCGAATACGACCACTGCAACTACGTAGCTCTCCTCCCCCTCGAGGGCGACATGGAGAACGCGGAAGTGCTCATCCTGCAGGTCGTCGAGAATGAAGACGGTGAGCAGGACTTCGACATCGTCGAAGACACGAAGCTTCTGGCCAGACTGTATCGCCAGTTCCAGGACGACCACAGGGACGAATTCAATTTCAGAGACTAAAGGACTGTGACAGCATGATCACACGGCAGGATTACAAGGATTTCCCCGTTCTAATGGTGGAATTCCTCAACTATATGGATGCCATCCGCAACAAGTCCAAAAACACCATCTCGGAGTACGCGTCGGACCTGCGGCTCTTCTTCCGCTTTCTGAAGATCTACCGCGGCGATGTACCGGAAGACACACCTTTGGACGAGATCGACATATCGGATATCGATAAGAAGGACATTCGGCGCATCACACTGGCGGACGCCTATGCGTTCCTGTCCTGGTGCAAGGACGAGCGGGACAACTCCGCGCGGACCCGTGCCCGGAAGGTCTCGACGCTGCGCGCGTTCTTCAAATACTGCACCGTTCAGAAACACGTCATCGACGAGAACCCCATGCAGGAGCTCGAGACGCCCAAAATGAAGCAGTCGCTGCCGAAGTACCTCACACTCGACGAAAGCATGAAACTGCTTTCCAAAGCCGCTGAGGGCCCCAATAAGGAGCGCGACTACGCGATCATCACTCTCTTTCTGAATTGCGGTATGCGGCTCTCAGAGCTCGTCAGCCTCAATTACACGGACATCCGGGACGACAACACGGTCAAGATCACCGGTAAGGGCAACAAAGAACGCACCATTTACTTCAACGACGCGTGCATCGCCGCCATCAACGAATACATGAAAGTCCGTCCGGTCGACGGCGTCAAGGACAAGGAGGCGCTGTTCCTCAGCAACCGCAAACAGCGGATCTCGCCGAAGACCGTCCAGCACATCGTGTACACGACGCTGGAAAAAGCCGGACTCGAGGGCTACTCGGTCCACAAACTCCGCCACACCGCGGCCACGCTCATGTACCAGTACGGCGACGTCGATGTCCTGCTCCTCAAAGAGATCCTCGGACACGAGAATGTCGGCACCACGCAGATCTACACCCACGTGGTCAACGATCAGCTCAAGTCGGCGACCGACGCGAACCCGCTCAACAAGATCGCAAACAAAAACACGGAGGACTGACTCAGTCCTCCGCTTTTTTACAGTTTTTCCTTGAGTCTCTCCAGTACCGGGACGTCCGGCAGGTCGAAGGTGAATTTGTTGAGCATCCCTCCGAAATCCGGGAGCTTCTCCTCGTGATATGACAGTGCCGCGTCGAGGAACGATCGGACCATCGTCGTCATCATTTCGGTATTTTCCTTATGGTCGGCCGCCGTCATGGAAGTCGCGGTCCGGAAGACGTTGTCGATCTTCGTCGGAAGATTCTTGAAGACTTCCGAGAATGAGTTGGCGTCTGAGGACATCAGGAGGTCGAACATGCGGTCGACGTACTCTTTCCGCTGTTCCGGAGACGTGTTCGTGAGGATGTTCTGGATGGCGCGGTACGTGATTTCCGACGTGTCATCCGCTTTGGCCAGCCGCATCATCAGCGTCGGGCCGATGACCCAGGAGTAGATGTCATGCTGCTGGATCCCGTTCTCCGTGCTCTCGATGACCTGGAAGCCCTCCGGGTGCTCGTGGATGCGTCCGATCATGGACTCCTGAGGGATGAACGTGTAGAGCCGGTCAAGGACGCTGGCAAAGTCGTGGCTCTTGATGTACGACTTCGGGAATCCGGGGCCGTCATAGTTGCTGACGTGCAGAAGGCGTTCCTTCATCTCCGCAGGCAGGTTGACTGCCGTGTAGATGGCCAGGTTGCCGCCCTTGGAGTGACCGCCGAGGCAGAACTTCTTGTCGGGGTTCTTCCGCAGCAGTTTGAGCGCGTAGTCGAGCGCCTCCATCTGGGCCGGGACATCTTCCATGAAGGACATGTAGAAGTCTTCCTTCCAGCCGACCAGCGTGGAGTCCGTGCCGCAGTACGCGATGTACAGCGTGTCGTCCGGCAGGTACAGTGTGATGGCAGCGAACTGGACGACCGCGTCCTTGTCGTTGTGTTTGATGAAATCCGAGACCGGGAGTTTATTGAAACGGTCCGCTTCGTTCAACAGAAGCACGAACCGCGCATCGCCATCGAGACGGAATTTGTCCGCCGGCAA
Source organism: uncultured Eubacteriales bacterium (assembly GCA_900317985.1). Classification (GTDB taxonomy): domain Bacteria; phylum Bacillota; class Clostridia; order Oscillospirales; family Acutalibacteraceae; genus RUG420. The sequence goes on from ONJD01000039.1 coordinate 2,387, forward strand.
CGCTTTCAGCTTTTTGCAGAGGCTCCCGACCGTTTCGTTCGGGCCGAACAGGATCTCCTCGAACGGCATATACGCAAACCGGGTCAGGACCAGACCGTCGAGTTCGTTGAGCGGGACGCTCGAAAACGGAAGGTCACCTCTCCAGTATAAATAATCGTGGATATTGGCCATGTTTTCCTCTTCTTCTTTCCTAATTGGCGATGAACGATTTCCCCGATATTTTAGCACCGGAAGACCATCTGCTCAAGGGATATCGATTGAATTCGACTACATACTGTCTATTTTAACGAACAAACTTGACAAATGCGTTCAATTTGTATTAAATAATATATGTCAAATCAACAATGTATCGACATTTTTAGGATTCATTGTCAAATTCCGCACAGGCACAGTCCCGCAAGGAGTAAACGTTATGGATAGACGCATCAGAAAGACCAAGCAGGCCATCGTCACGGCCTTCCTTGAACTGCTCGATGAAAAGAAAGACATCGACAAGATCAGCATCACGGACATCACGAAGCGTGCCGACATCTCCCGAAGCACCTTCTATTTCCACTACAACGGAACGTACGAGCTCGTCGATGAGATCTGTGACTCTTTTACGAAGCAGATCTACACGATCATCATGAAAGCACATGCGGACATGCCCGGCGAAAACGGATATCTCTACATGTACAATGAGATCCTCACCTATCTTTATGAAAACAAGACGACCACGCGTCTCCTGCTCATGTCCCCGAAAGAAGCGGACATGACGAAGAAGATCTGTGACGACATCTACAAACTGCTGACGGTCTTCTACCTGTCGAAACGGCAGCCCATCAGCAAGGAAGTCCTGAACATCACGGCCCTCTTCTCCACCTACGGCATCCTGTCCATCATCAAGGACTGGGTCGACTCCGACTTCAAACACCCGCCGCAGGAAATGGCCGAGATCACCTTCCAGTCGGTCAAAGCCGCCATCGGGTTCTTCACCGACCGCGCATAACAAAGAACAAAAGAAAACCCTCCTGGACACCAGGAGGGTCTTTTTATTACTTTGTTTACTTATGGGTCTTGCCGTAACCGAAGCTGTAGAAGTCGGCGCGGCCGAGCTCTTTCGCGCTCTTCTCGTTGATGAGCTGTTCCATGCGGATGAAGGCACGGACCTGCTCTTCCATGAGGTCGAGGTCGAACTTATCCATTTCCTGTCCGTCAGAGACGACCGTCAGGTAGTCCGGAGCCACGCAAAGAGAGATGTCCGGGATGCCGACATTGTACGTGGACTGGCCTTCACCGAAGTGCATGAAGTTGTGCGGATGCAGCGAAACGGTGCGGACTTTGCTCCGCTCTTCTTCCAGCGCCTGATACAGGATGTCGTCCATGACCTGGTTGCCGGTATACGTCAGTTCGATGTCGACGTCGTTGGTCTTCTGATAGACCCCTTTGACGTCTTTCCATTCGGCACAGCCGAAATGCTCCAGCGCCAGAGCCGCGACCGTGTATTTGTGGCGGCGCTTGCCGTCCCAGAGATCTCTGTGGTCGTTCAGCCAGCCGGACGTGGCCTGCTGGACCGGGGCGATCGAGTTTCTGTGCTCGAATGCCGGCAGACGGAAGTGGCCTGCGACGAACGCGAAGATGAGGTCGCGCTCCGGCTGGTGGGTCTTGTAGTAACGGAGCATCTCCAGCATGGCGATGGGACCGTTCTCTTCGACCGCGTTGACGCCGTCTGTATGGGTGTTGATGATGATGTTCTCTTTGTGGTTTTTCCCCGGGACGAGGACATAGAAGGACTCCGCGAAGGCGTCTTTCTCGATCTCGGCATCGAGGGTCAGTGTGGCTTTCGTCTTCTTCCTTCTGGCCTTCAGAAGTTCTTTACCGGCCTCTTCGTTGACCCAGAGGGTCGGGATGCCTAGATGGCCGAGGATGAAGTTCAGGTACTGGCCCTGGACCATTTCCTTCGACATCTTCTGCCAGATGAAGACCGCGGCTTTCGCGCCGGTGAACTTCGCGAGGAAGATGCCGACCGTCGCCTTGACAAATGCGACCGCAACGGGGCCTTTATAGTACTTCGTCACGTGCAGGTCCGCCGGCATGGCGCGGCGTTCCGAGAAAGCGACCGCAGCCGGGATGCGGCTGAAGTCCGGCATCCGCATGACGACGATCTTTTGGAAGGGGCGCAGTTTGGTGATCTTGCCCAGTTTGCCGGTAAAGCCTTCGGGACCGGTCTCGCCGGAATACGGGAAAGCAGACGCGACAGGGATCTCCACATCGCCCTTCTTCGTGTGAAGGACGAGTTTCGTCTCCTTCGCTTCCCAGCGTTCGAAAGTCTTGGTGTCGGACACCGGCTCGTAGCCGATCGCCCGGACTTCGTTTTTGAGGTATTCGACGAACTCATGATGCCCTTTGGACCCGGTCAGACGGGAACCGAACGCATTCATGTCGTTCATGCCTTTTTGCAGGTTTTCTTTTGACAGCTGGATACTCATTGCCGCACTCCCCTCTCTTTTTCTTTCAAAAAAGGCCCAACGAAGTCGTCAGGCCTTGGTTCTTACGCGTTAGTCTTTTTTCTTGGCTTCCTTCTTGGCAGCCTTTTCTTTGGCTTTGGCAGCCTCTTTGGCTTCCTTGTCTGCCTGCGCGCGGGCGTTGGCAGAAGCGTTGGTCGCAATAGCAGCCTTGGTGAAGCGGATCTTGTTGCGGTCCGCGCCGGTCTCGAGAACGATGGTCTCGTCCTTGACGGAGACGACCTTGCCGAGGATGCCGCCGATGGTGACGACTTCATCGCCGACCTTCAGACTGTCTCTCATGGCCTGTTCTTCATTGCGGTTCTTCTTCTCTCTGCGGCTCATCATCCACATGTAGACGACGAAGAAGAGAAGAATGACGATCATAAATCCGCTGGAGCCGAGAGCGGCACCGGTGTCGCCGGCGGACGCGCCGGAAGCGGTGTTCAGTAAAAGTGCGAAATCCATAGTGAGTTACCTCCAAAATGTATTGTGTCTGGCACATATGTTGCCATAAATTATAACATAGTTCAGATCCGAGTATCAAGAAGATCCACATATTTGTCGTGGAACTCCGTGAATGTCCCGGCATAGAGCTCGTCGCGGATGCGTTCCATCAGCGTGTTGTAGAAATAGAGGTTGTGCATGACACACAGACGCATGCCGAGCATCTCCCCTGCTCTCAGCAGATGACGGATGTACGCTCTCGAGTAGTTCCGGCAGGTCGGACAGTCGCAATGCGGATCCAGCGGCGATGCATCGTCGAAGTATTTCTGATTGTTGAGGTTGCGGATGCCCTCCCAGGTGAAGATCTGTCCGTGGCGGGCATTGCGGGTCGGCATGACGCAGTCGAAGAGGTCGACGCCGCGATATACGGACTCGATCATATTGCCGGGCGTGCCGACGCCCATCAGGTAGCGGATCTTGTCCTTCGGCGCGTAGGGTTCCACTTCGGAGATCATCTCATACATGACCTCTTTCGGCTCCCCGACCGCGAGTCCTCCGATGGCATAGCCGTCGAGGTCCAGGTCGGCGATCTGCTTCATGTGGTCCCGGCGCAGGTCCGCGTAAGTGCAGCCCTGGTTGATGCCGAAGAGCAGCTGGTCCGGGTTCACGGTGTCCGGAAGCGCGTTGAGCCGCGCCATCTCCTCTTTGCAGCGGACGAGCCAGCGGGTCGTCCGGGCGCAGGATTCCTTCGCGTAGGAGTATTCCGCCGGGTTCTCGACACATTCGTCAAAGGCCATGGCGATCGTCGAACCAAGATTCGACTGGATGCGCATGCTCTCCTCCGGTCCGATGAACAGCTTGCGGCCGTCCACGTGGGAGTTGAAATACACGCCTTCCTCTTTGATCTTGTTGAGCTTCGCCAGCGAAAAGACCTGGAACCCGCCCGAGTCCGTCAGGATGGGTCCGTCCCAGCCGGTGAACTTGTGGAGACCGCCCATCTGTTTGACGAGTTCATCGCCCGGGCGGACATGGAGATGGTATGTATTGCAGAGCATGATCTGCGTGCGGCAGGAGTCCCGAAGGTCCTGCGCCGAGAGCGCGCCCTTGATGGCACCGGCGGTGGCGACGTTCTGGAATGCGGGAGTCTGGACCGTCCCGTGGACGGTGGTCAGCTCCCCGCGCCGCGCCGTGCCTTCCGTTTTCAGTACTTTGAACATATCAGTCACTCGTTATCATCATGGAATCGCCGAAGCTGAAGAAACGATAGCGCTCTTTCACGGCTTCCGCGTATGCTTTCATGGTATTGTCGTAGCCGGCGAAGGCGGAGACCAGCATGATGAGCGTGCTCTCCGGCAGGTGGAAGTTCGTGATGAGGCCGTCCATGGCCTTGAACTCGTAGCCGGGATAGATGAAGATGGACGTCCAGTCCTCGTCTTCGGCGATGCGCCCCAGTTTGGTCGCGACGGACTCGAGGGTCCGGCAGCTGGTCGTGCCGACGGCGATGATCCGTCCGCCGTTCTCTTTCGTCCGGTTGATGAGATCAGCCGTCTCTTTCGGCATCCAGTAGTGCTCCGAATGCATCTTGTGCTCTTCGATGTTGTCGACCTTGACCGGACGGAACGTCCCGAGGCCGACGTGAAGCGTGACTTTGCCGATGGCGATGCCCATATCCTCGACCCGTTTCAGGAGTTCCGGCGTGAAGTGGAGGCCGGCGGTCGGCGCCGCGGCGGAGTCCAGCTCATTGCTGTAGACCGTCTGATACCGCTCCTGGTCTTCGAGTTTTTCATGGATGTACGGCGGAAGCGGCATCTGGCCGATCTCTTCGAGGATGGCGTAGAAGTTGCCGTCATAGGAGAACCGCACGACTCTGCCGCCGTCGTCGGTGACGTCGGTCACGGTGCCTTTGAGCCGTCCATCGCCAAAGGAAAAGACGGTGCCCGGTTTTGCCCGTTTGCCCGGCTTGCAGAGGCATTCCCAGAGGTCCAGTTCCTTCTGTTTCAGCAGCAGGAACTCGACGACCGCTCCGGTCTCCTCCTTGACCCCGTAGATGCGGGCCGGCAGGACCCGGGTGTCGTTCAGGATGAGGCAGTCGCCGGGACGCAGGTAATCGAGGATATCCGTGAAATGACGGTGCTCGATCTCCCCCGTTTTCGGGTCGAGATGCAGCATCCTGGACGCGTCGCGCTGCCCGAGCGGTGTCTGGGCGATCAGTTCTTCCGGAAGGTCATACCAGAAGTCCGAGGTGTTCATCGGTTCGTTTCTCCTTAACATATGAGAGTTTTTAACAAAGTTCAGGCCATTTTGCATTGACTTTGGTTTTTCTCTGTAATATAGTATTAAAAACTTGCTTTATTATAGTAAAAGATGAGCCGGTTTACAACCGGTTTTTATTCTAAACACCAAATCGAAAGAAGTGGAAACAACATGAAACAGTACAACGTAGGTATCATCGGCGCCACCGGCATGGTCGGTCAGCGCTTCGCCACCCTCCTCTCGGGTCATCCGTGGTTCAACATCGTTGCTCTCGCGGCCAGCTCCCGTTCCGCCGGCAAGACGTACAAAGACGCCGTCGGTGCCAAATGGAAGCTCCAGACCCCGATGCCGAAGGAACTCGAAGACGTCATCATCATGGACGCCGAGAACGACATCGAGAAGATCGGCGAGATGGTCGACTTCGTCTTCTGTGCTGTCAACATGTCGAAAGAAGCGACCGCCGCTCTCGAAGAGAGATACGCGAAAGCCGACATCCCCGTTGTCTCCAACAACAGCGCACATCGCCACACCAAAGACGTCCCGATGGTCGTCCCGGAACTGAACCCGGAGCACCTCGAGATCATCCCCGCTCAGAAGAAGCGTCTCGGCACCACCCGCGGCTTCATCGCCGTCAAGTCCAACTGCTCTCTCCAGAGCTATGTCCCGCCGCTCTTCCCTCTCCATGAGAAGTACGGTGTGGAAGATGTCCTCGTCTGCACGTACCAGGCCATTTCCGGCGCCGGCAAGACCTTCGAAGACTGGCCGGAGATCCTCGACAACGTCATCCCCTACATCGGCGGCGAAGAAGAGAAATCCGAGAAAGAGCCTCTGAAGATCTGGGGCAAGGTCGAAGGCGATGAGATCGTCCCGGCCACCGAGCCTCACTTCACCGCGCAGTGCCTGCGTGTCCCCGTCTCGGACGGCCACCTCGCTGCAGTCTTCGTACGCTTCAAGAACAAACCGTCCAAGGAAGAGATCCTGGACTGCTGGAAGAACTTCACCGCAGAGCCGCAGGCCCTGAAACTGCCGATGGCTCCGGAACACTTCCTCAACTACTTCGAAGAAGACGATCAGCCCCAGACCAAAGAGAAGAGAATGCTCGAAAAGGGCATGGCCGTCTCCATGGGCCGTCTTCGTGAAGACACCCAGTACGACTACAAATTCGTCTGCGTCTCCCACAACACCCTGCGCGGTGCTGCCGGCGGCGCTGTAGAGCTGGCTGAACTGCTGGCAGCCAAAGGCTATTTTGACTAAGAACGAACAGGAGGAACGACAATGAAAGGACCCAAGCCCATCTTTGAAGGCGCCGGCGTAGCGCTGGTCACCCCCTTCGACAACTACGGCAACATCAACTATCCGAAAATGGCGGAGCTCATCGAAGAGCAGATCGCCGCGGGCACCGACGCCATCATCAGCATCGGCACCACCGGTGAAGGTTCTGCCCTCGACATCGTCGAGCACGTCAAAGGCATCGAGTTCACCTGCAAGCAGGTCGCAGGCCGCGTCCCGGTCATTGCCGGCACCGGTTCCAACGACACCGCGTTCGCGGTCAAACTCTCCAACGAGGCCGAGAAGGTCGGCGCGGACGCTCTCCTGATGGTCACGCCTTACTACAACAAAACCTCTCAGAGAGGCCTTGTACGTCATTACAGATACATCCACGACCGCGTTTCCAAGCCGATCGTTCTCTACAACGTTCCGTCCCGTACCGGCGTCGACATCAAGCCGGAGACCTATGCGGAACTCGCCGAGATGCCCCGTGTGGTCGCCGCGAAAGAGGCCAACGGCAACATCGCGGCCTTCGCCAAGACCATGGACCTCTGCGGCGATAAACTCGACTTCTACAGCGGCAACGACGACCAGATCACCGCGCTCTGCGCTCTCGGCGCGAAGGGTGTCATCTCCGTCCTCTCCAATGTCGCCCCGAAAGTGGCCCACGACATCGCCATGGAAGCCATCAACGGAAACGTGGCCGAGTCCGCGAGACTGCAGATCGAGTACATCGACCTCATCAACGCGCTCTTCAGCGACGTCAACCCCATCCCCGTCAAGGAAGCCATGAACATCATGGGCAAGGAAGTCGGCGACTGCCGCATGCCGCTCGATGTCATGTCCGATGCCGGCCATGAGGCGCTGAAGCAGACCCTCATCCGCTACGGCCTCGTCAAGGCATAAGGAGACGGATATGGTCAACATTCTGATGAACGGATACCTCGGCCGCATGGGCCGGGTCATCCTGGAGCTCTCGAAGGAGCGGGACGACCTCGAAGTCATCGCCGGTGTCGACTACAAGGCACCCGAGAACGAAGTCTTCTCCTTCTCCACCTACACCGATTACGAGAACATCGAGGTCAGACCCGATGTCATCATCGACTTCTCGAACCCTGTCGCGCTGGACGGCATTCTGTCCTATGCCCTCGCCAATGAAGTCCCCGTCGTCATCTGCACGACCGGCTTCAGCGAAGAACAGCTGGCGAAGATCGACGAAGCGGCAAAGACTATCCCGGTCTTCTTCTCCGCCAACATGTCGATCGGCGTCAATCTGATCTCCGAACTGGCGAAAAAAGCGGCTGAGATCCTCTACCCCGACTTCAACATCGAGATCGTCGAAGCGCATCACAACCAGAAGCTCGACGCGCCCAGCGGCACAGCTCTGATGATCGCCGACGAGATCGCCTCCGTTCTTCCGGAGCCGGTCGACTACGAGACCAACCGCGCGGCGAAGCGCGAGAAACGCCCGGTCAACGAGATCGGCATCCATGCGGTCCGTGCCGGCACCATCGTCGGCGAGCACGAAGTCATCTTCGGCGGTCCGGACGAGGTCGTCAAGATCTCCCACCACGCCGCCAGCCGGAAGATCTTCGCCAACGGCGCGCTGAACGCCGCCGCCTGGCTCCCCGGGAAACCGGCGGGCAAATACTCGATGAAAGATCTGATCGGGTAAACAGCAAATAATAAAAGGCTTAACTTCTGAGAGTTAAGCCTTTTTCTTTTTCTTGTCTTTGATTTTGAGGACGTTCTTCTTCGACACGACCTGATTGTACTGCCGTTTGAACTGGACGTTCACGCGGTACTTCTGGTTGCAGGGCTCACACTTGTAGATGGCGTGGAACGAACTGCCGGAGAACCGCCATTCGGAGAGCTGCTTCGCCTTCTCTCCGCAGAGGATGCAGGAGCAGTCGAGCATGGCCCTGTCGACGCCGGTGTCGTCGATCTCCTTGATGATGTACGGCTTGAAGAGCATCTGCTGGTAGAACTCCTCATCGACTTCCACCATGTAGTCGTCGATGTCGATCTCGTCGTTGATCGCCCGGAAACACACGGCAGCGAGGAGGCTGTCATCCAGCGCGCGGTGCAGCGCGAAGGACTCGGGATCGACGTCGATCATCTCAGCGGCTGTGGAGAGCCCCACCTGATGCGCTTTCGGAAGGCCCTTCTGCTTCATGAAGCAGTCCTGCAGGTCGACATAGTGATGGATATACGGGATGCGGACGTTGTCGAACGCCGCGCCGTTATTGCTGATGAGTGCCCGGATGTCCATGTCTCCCCAACTCATGAAGACGGTGTCGGGGTCTTCCCCGATCCAGTCCGTGAAGTGGTTCGTGACGGGCAGGTACTTTTCAGCGTTCTGGACGTCCTCGTTGGTGATGTGCGTCAGCTTGCGCACCCGGGACGTCAGTTTCTTTTCGATGACCGGTTTGACGAAACTCGAGAAGGTGTCGATCTCTTCGAGCTGTTCGTCCAGTTTCACCGCGCCGAATTCGATGATCTCGTTGACGAACCCCTTGCGGCGTTTGTCGAACGCGGTG
>ONJD01000016.1 GCA_900317985.1 uncultured Eubacteriales bacterium
CTCTGAAATGGTCCTCATCGACGCAAACCAGGCAAAAGCCGAAGGGGAGGCGATGGACATCGCCCACGGCCTGCCGTTTGCCCGTCCCATGAACATCTACGCCGGCACCTACGATGACATTGCCGACGCGGCAATCATCATCGTGTCCGCGGGCGCGGCCCAGGCTCCGGGGGAGACCCGGCTGGACCTCGTCAAAAAGAACATCAGGATCTTCGGTTTCATCATGCCGGAGCTCAAAAAGAGAGACATCGGAGGAGTGCTCGTCATCGTCGCGAACCCGGTCGACGTCCTGACCTATGCCGCCATCCAGATGAGCGGCCTCCCCGAAAACCGCGTCTTCGGCACCGGCACCGTCCTCGACTCCGCCCGTCTCAAGACCATGATCGGCGACTATGTCGGCGTCGACTCCCGCAACTGCCACGCCTATGTCGTCGGCGAGCACGGCGACAGCGAGATCGTCGCCTGGAGCAGCGCGAAGATCTCCGGCCTGCCGCTGGTCGACTACTGCATGCTCAAAGACCTCAGGGACTATAAAGAGCAGGAGCAGCTGATCGCCGAACGGGTCAAGAACAGCGCCTATGAGATCATCGAGCGCAAAGGCGCCACCTACTACGGCATCGCCATGTCCGTCAAACGCGTCTGCGAAGCAGTCATCCGCGATGAAAAGACGGTCCTTCCGGTCTCCCACCTCCAACACGGAGAGTACGGCGTCAAGGACGTCGCCATGAGCACGCCGGCGCTCGTCGGTATCAACGGCATCGAGGGAGAGATCCCCATCGACCTCAACATGGACGAGCAGGAACGCCTCCTGGCCTCCGCCCGCACGCTGCGAGCGGTCCTCGACGACGCCATGCCGAAAGAAACAGACAGGAGAATTCGAGTGGATATCTGGAAAAAATACATCGCCCTGCTGCTGGCACTGGTCATGGTGTGCGCCATGGCCCTGGCCGGGTGCGCGGGGAAGAAGGGTTCGAACGGCTCCGCGGAGACCGATCCGAACGCCGAACCGTACTCCAGAGACATTTTCGCGATGGACACCTACATGACGGTATCCGCGTACGGCGACCGCGGCGAAAAAGCCGTGAACGCCGCGGTCAAGGAGATCCAGCGCCTCGACGCGCTCCTGTCCACCGGCAAAGACTCCAGTGAAGTGTCAAAACTCAATGAAAATGGCGGCGGGAAACTGTCCGCCGACACCAACGCGCTGATGGACGCGGCACTGGACCTCTATGAGTCCACAGATCACGTCTATGACATCACCATCTACCCGGTCATGAAGCTCTGGGGCTTCACAGACCAGAACTATAAAGTCCCGTCGGACGGCGACCTGAAAGCAACGCTGAAACTGGTCGACGCCTCGACCCTGGACTATGACAAAGAAAAGAAGTCCGTCGCCTTTACGGTGGACGGCACGCAGATCGACTTCGGCGGCATCGCCAAAGGCTACACGTCCGCCGCCGTCGCGCAGCTCTACCGCGACCTCGGCGTCACCTCCGGTCTTGTGAACCTCGGGGGCAACGTCCAGGCCGTCGGCTTCAAGCCGGACGGCAACGAGTGGCGCATCGGCATCCAGGACCCGCTCGACGCGGAGAGCATGCTCGGCGTGGTCTCTATCCACGATGCCGCGGTCATCACCTCCGGCGGCTATGAACGCAACTTCGAAGAAGACGGCGTCGTGTACCATCACATCATCGATCCGTCGACGGGCTATCCCGCCGACAGCGGGCTCGTCTCCGTGAGCATCGTGTCGAAAGACGGCACTCTCGCCGACGGTCTGTCCACGTCCCTGTTCATCATGGGCAAAGACAAGGCGGCCGACTTCTGGAGAGCCCATAAGAAAGACTTCGACTTCGTCCTCTGTGAAGAGGACGGGACCCTGATCGTGTCGAACGGCCTCAAAGACAAGTTCGCCCCGATGGATGAAAACGCGAAAGTGGAGTACGTCTCATGAAGAAGAAAGACTTCCTCATCGCAGCCGTCGTGCTGCTGCTTGCGGGCATCCTGGCCCTCGTGTTCCGCTTCACCGGCGGCGACCCGGGAGGGTCGGTCCGGGTGAAGGTGGACGGCAAAGTCGCCGGGACGTACGCGCTCGTCGAAGAACAGCGCGTCCCGTTCGACACGAAGTACGGACACAACACGCTCGTCATCGAGGGCGGCAAAGCGCACATCGAAGACGCGGACTGCCCCGACCACTACTGCGAACAGCAGGGCGAGATCTCCAAAACCGGCGAGACCCTCGTCTGCCTGCCGCACAAGCTGGTGGCGGAAGTGGTCACCGGCGAAACATCCGACGTCGACGTCGTCGCGAAGTAAGGAGGCAGCCATGGCAACACAACGTAAATCGCCCACCGGGACGCCCGGACGGCGTGTGGCGCTGGACGGCATCCTCGTCGCTCTGGCCATGATCTTCTCCTACATGGAGACGTTCATCCCGTTCAACTTCGGTGTGCCCGGCATCAAGCTCGGCCTCGCGAACCTGGTGGTCCTCCTCGGCCTCACGTTCCTGCCGGCGGTCGACGTGCTCCTCATCAGCCTCGTCCGCATCTTCCTGTCGAGCCTGCTCTTCGGCAACGTCATGTCGCTCTGGTACAGCCTTGCCGGCGGCCTCCTGAGTTTTGTCGCGATGTACCTCCTCTCCCGCAGAGACGATGTCTCACTCATCGGCATGTCCATGACTGGCGGTGTCCTCCACAATGTCGGGCAGGTCATCACCGCGGCCATCGTGGTCAAGACCCTTCAGCTCACCGGGTATCTGCCGGTCCTGCTGGTCGCAGGCCTCGTGACCGGCGCCATCATCGGGACGCTCGCGAAGCTCCTGATGCCCCGGGTGCAAAAAGCCCTGCAGAGCTATGTGTAAATCGTCCCGCCCGTCGGGACGATTTTTATCGTTTTGTACAAAAATCTCAACGATTCCGAACATTAGGTATCATAGATGTACAACTTTTTTCGAAGTTTTTCATACCTGGATAAAAAATTGATGTATAATGTAACTGTCATAATAGTCTTATTCTGTAAAGATTAAGAAGGAAAACGACAAGAAAGCAAGAGGTGTTTATTATGGATGAAAAAATCTTGACCATTGCCAAGAGAGTCATCGCAGCACTGCGCGGCGATACCGATTCCTACAAAGTATTGTTCGATGAGGCCGCTCCGTATGTCTGGGAGATCTGCAAAAAGTATTTCCTCGATGACGACGATGCCAAAACGGCTCTGGAGACGACCTTCGGGACGGTCGCGGAAAAATTCGCCGACCAGAAAGACCCGACGGACTTCCTGGGCTGGGTCAAACGCATCGCCCACCTGACCTGCGCTGAGCAGGCTGCCAAAGTCGGCGGTCTGGCAGACGCGGAAGTCAAAGATCTTGCCCTTCTGACCCTTTCCGATTACAAGAAAGAGAAGAAGGACGGCGTCCTGACCTTTGCTACGGTCAAGGACCTCACTGAGAAGATCCTGGGCGTTCTTCCCCAGCGTCAGAAGACCGAGCTCCTTCTCTGGAACGAAGGCTACTCTGTTGCCGAGATCGCTAAGAAACTCGGCATCTCTCCCGGATCTGTCGTCGGCGGCCTGAACATCGCGAAGGGCAAAGTCGAAGAAGAGACCGGAAAGTGGGAAGCAGACGGCTTCGATTATACGAAGTATGCCGCTTCTCCGATGAGCTTCTTCACCCGTCTCATGCGTGAGAAGTTCGATGGCGACTACATCTACACGCTGCCCGAGGACAAGGGCTGGACCTGGACTTCCATCTGGGACGGCTTCAAGGGCACCCTCAAATGGCCGGCTCTCGGTGTTGGCGCTGCTGCCGCCACCGGTCTGGTCAGCAAGTTCGGCGACCTCGATCTCGATCTCCCGGGCTTCGACTGGAAAGCGAAACTCGCCGACGCGAAGATCGACCTTCCCGATGTCGACCTGAAGGCTCCCGAAGTCGAGCTGCCGAAAGTCGATGTTGACCTGCCCAAGGTCGACGTGGACGCCAAACTTCCCGATGTCGATCTCCCGAAGGTCGACGTGGACGCGAAACTTCCGGACGTCGACGTAGACGTCAAGAAACCCGACATCGACCTCGGTAAGGTCGGTGCAGGCGTTGCTGCCGGTGCCGCCGCTGTCGGCGCTGCCGCCGCCAAACTGAAAGATGTCGATGTCGACCTTCCGAAAGTCGACGTAGACCTGCCCGATGTCGACCTCAAAGCGAAAGCTGCCGACATCAAAGCCGACATCGATGCGAAACTTCCCGACATCGACCTCAAGAAGGATGATGACGACAAGGCTGCCGTCGCCGCTGCCGCAGGCAAGAAGAAAGGCCTCGCGGGCTTCTGGAAATGGCTCCTGCCGCTTCTGCTTCTCCTTCTTCTCCTCGGCCTCATCTTCGGCGGCCTCAAGGGCTGCAACACCGGCGCGAGCGGCTGTGGTACCGGCGCGAGCGGATGCAGCACCGGCGCGAAAGGCTGTGCCAAGGGCGATGCTGACATCAAGACCCCGGCTGTCACCGTGAAGACTCCGGACCTCGATGTCAATGCGGTCGAATCCGGCGACCTCGATGCCTATGTCGTCGACGCCGACGTCAAGACCAAGACCGTTCCGGTCTCCGTTGACGGTTCTGTCCTCGACATCAACACGAACGATGTCGGCAGATTCCTCTGCGGCCTGAATGTCGTCAATACCAACCCGGCAGCATATGTCATTGCTCAGACCAGCGACGCCAAGTCTCTCGTCGAGAAATATGCGTACGTCTTCCCGTCCATCCTCGAGATCAATGACGGTACTCTCACCGAACTGAAGTTCACCGACGGCCTCGGCGCCAAGAAGTCCTTCCAGTTCGAGACCAAGGACGGCGTCCTTTCCAAGGTCACTCTGGCCGACGCGAAGGGCGACGCTCTCGAGACCGCGACCTACAACTGGGACAACGGCACTCTGAAGACGGTCACCGTCGGCGACAAGACCCTTGACTATCTCAAGGACGTCACCCCGACCAAGAGTGAAAAGGACGAAGAGAACGGCCTTACGAAAGTTTACTTCGGCGACAACTGGATCACCTGCCGCGACCTGAACGAAGAGGCAGTCGATCTCATCACCTATGAGTGGGACAACCACACCGGTGCCCGCGCATTCGCCTATGATGACAACGGTGCGCTCAAGACCTACACGAGCTTCCAGAGCATCATGAAGTAAATCGCCTCCGCGGTTTGCTAACAAAACCAAAACGGCCCTCCGGTTTTCCGGAGGGCTTTTTTGCGGTATAATGGTTGGCAGAGTTCCTTTTACAGGGAGAGAGTTTTATGAGCGAAGCGAACAAGATCGATTATACCGGCGCCATCAACGCGGCACGGAAGGGCGACGAGGACGCCTACGAGTTCCTCTTCAACCAGAGCATCCGGAAATGCCGGGCCATCTGCATGAAGTACTTCGACCCCGCCACCCCGGAAGGCCGTCGGAAGACGGATGAGGCGGTGCGCGAAGTCTACGTGCGGATGTATGACCGCATCAAGACCCTCAGCGACCCCGGAGATTTCCCGGTCCTCGGCCGCGCCCTGACCCGCGAGGTCTGCCTCAAAAAGCGCAAACTGGAATCGGTCCAGCTGGAGACGGAAGCGTACATCGGCGTGGCGGACGCGCGGCCGGCGGCAGCGCAGCCGCTGGTCACGGCAGACGAGTGCAGGGAAGAGGTCTTCGGCGATGTCATGCTGGACAGTGAGACCATCGGCACCCTGGTGCTGGCGGTCCTGCACGAGATGACCCCGGCGCAGCGCCTCGCCATCGTTCGCTGGAACGAGAACGACCCGGAGGCCATGAGAGACGAAAGCGTTCTCCGGGAGGCCTTCATCTGTGCCGAGAAGACCGTCATGGAACTGGAGCCCGCCGCGGGCGTCCGCGCCAAGGACTACGCGAAGTCCCGTCTCGCCTTCTTCAACTGGCTCCTCGACCTCTACAACCGTTTTTACGAGGCGTCGACCACAGACTGGAACGGCGCCGCCGAGCCGGCGTATTCCCTGGAGGGTCCGGGCGATGTACCGGTCGCGACAGCGGAGACGGTCTCCTTCCGCTCCATCTGGTCGGAGATCCGTCAGCAGTTCTACATCACCAATACGATCCAGCTCCCGCAGGGCATGACCGCCCTCAACGAAGAAGAGGAAGAACCTCTCTCCGGCGATGTGTTCCGCGGCTATCTCGAAGAGGAGGAAGCCGCGGACAGCGACGATGTCCCGAAGGAACCGGTGAAGAAACCGGCCGCGAAAAAGGGATTCCTTGGCACCTGGTGGGGGAGACTGATCGTCGGGCTCCTCCTGATCGTCCTGGTGCTCGGTGCAGTAATCGTTACAGCCGGGCAACATACGTCGCACGCCATGACACCACTTTTTATGCAATGTGCTGATTTCGCTTTCGAACAAGCGTGCGGATTCAACATTTCGTAAAAGGCGGTTGTCAAGTAAAAACTTTTCTGTGGAATCTTCGCAAAGCGTGAAACGCCCAGTATTACGTGGTTGATCAAAAATGTTTTAAACCTTTCCGCATAGTTTTTCACATTTTACCGCACAAAAAATATACAAAACGTAATAATAAACAATTGTCAAGCCCGTTTTCCGCAAGAAAACGGGCTTGACATTACAATCAGCAATATGTCCGAAAAATTTACGTTTGGTCTTTGATTTTCTCCCAATATGCCTTTGACGCCTGTTCATTCTTGTTGGGGCCGGGCACATAATACTGCGTGCCGACGAGGGCGTCCGGAAGGTACTGCTGGTACGTCCAGTGGTTGGGGTAATCGTGGGGATAGAGATAAAACTGGCCCTTGACCTCCTGGTCTTCTCCATCGAAATGCTTGTTCTGCAGCTGGCGGGGGATGGGGCCGGAGCGCCCGGCGGCGAGGTCTGCCATGGCGGCGCCGATGGCCTGGTCGCCGGAATTGGACTTCGGGCTGGTGGCGACGAGGATGACCGCGTCGGCGAGCGGGATGCGCGCTTCCGGCAGCCCGACCTGCAGCGCGATGTCGCAGGCGGCCTTGACGATCGGGATGATCTGCGGGTAGGCGAGGCCCACGTCCTCGCAGGCGCAGACGAGCAGCCGCCGGATGGCGGAGGGCAGGTCGCCGGCCTCGAGCAGGCGGGCAAGGTAGTGGAGCGCGGCGTCCGGGTCGGAGCCCCGCATGGATTTCTGATAGGCGGAGACGATGTCGTAGTGGTCGTCTCCGGCGCGGTCGTAGCGCATGGCGGACTTCGCCGTGATCTGCTCGATGAGCTCCGTCCCGACGAAGACGACGGGCGGGTCGCCCTCCCCGGCGCCGGCAGCCATGCTGCACAGTTCGACCGTGGTGATGGCTTTCCGTACATCGCCCCCGGCCGCCTGGGCAATGGCATATGTCACATCGTCCGGGACGTCGTAGGTGACTCCGTTCTCCTCGCCGACGACGGAGAAGGCGCGCTCCACCGCCGGGACGATCTCCTCCGCGGTCACGCTCTTGAACTCGAAGACCGTACAGCGGGAGATGACGGCGTTGTAGACATAGAAGTACGGGTTCTCGGTGGTGGAGGCGATCATCGTGATGTCGCCGCTCTCAAGATACTCGAGCAGGCTCTGCTGCTGTTTCTTGTTGAAGTACTGGATCTCATCGAGGTACAGAAGGATGCCGTTGGGCGCGGCGAGCGTGCCCACGTCCGCCACCATGTCCTTGATGTCGGCGATGCCGGAGGTGGTGGCGTTGAGCCGGTACAGCTTTTTATTGGTCTTCTCGGCGATGATGTTCGCGAGCGTCGTCTTGCCGATGCCCGAGGGGCCGTAGAAGATGAGGTTCGGGATGTTCCCGGACTCGACGATGTTGCGCAGGGCCATGCCGGGCGCCAGGAGGTGGCGCTGGCCGACCATCTCGTCGAGGGTGCGGGGGCGGATGCGGTCCGCCAGAGGTCTGGACATAGGAAAACTCCTTTGTTTTAGTTCTTATACATTATATATACCCGATTTCCTTTGCGCAACCGGAGGCCTAGATTTTGTGGATGGAACGCCCGTCACCGCTACATTTTGATCCATTGTGAAAAGCGCCGAAATTTCTCAAAAAAGTTTGTAAAAAAAGCTGAAATTTTTCTTGCAATGCCCTTATATATATGATAATATCTCTAGGCACGTGAAAAGGGGCGTACTGCGCCTATGTCACGTAGAGATATGCGATGATGCGGGAGGTGGCCGTCCACCGAGACGGGAAATTTCCGCGGAGTATGTCCGATTTTAAACCGGGCGAAACTAATATTGTGTACGTAGAAACCCCGTAGGGTTGCAAGACGGGAGAACTATGTGCCAAGCTGTTTGTGCCACCCGGAGGCCGAAAGGCCGCCAGGTTTTTTCAATACTGAAAAGGGAAACACCCGGCACAGTGTTGAAAATTTTCCACTGGAGTGGAAAACAGCGTGCCCGCCATTACAACCTTTAGGAGGAATCTAACAATGGCAACACAGAACAAAGCAGCAAAAGAAAAGGTTCGTATCAGACTGAAAGGTTACGACCACAACCTCGTCGACACCGCCGCTGAGAAGATCGTTGAGACCGCGAAGCGCACCGGTGCCAAGGTATCCGGCCCCGTGCCGCTGCCGACCGAGAAAGAGATCGTCACCATCCTGCGCGCCGTCCACAAGTACAAGGACAGCCGTGAGCAGTTTGAGCAGAGCACCCACAAGAGACTCATCGACGTGATCAGACCTTCGGCCAAAACGATCGAAGCCCTGACCGGTCTTGAGCTTCCCGCCGGTGTTGACATCGAGATCAAGCTCTAAGCCATCTCAGAGGAAACACTGTACGGTCATGTTGGTGGACGCATCCATCAACCAATAACCAAAGGAGGAAAACAATATGCAGAAAGGTCTTATCGGTAAGAAAATCGGTATGACACAGCTCTTTGACGAAGTCGGAAACGTCATCCCCGTCACCGTCATCGAAGCAGGTCCGTGCCCCGTCGTCCAGAAGAAGACCATCGAGAACGATGGTTACGAAGCTGTCCAGCTCGGTTTTGGCGATGTGAAGGTCACACGCGTCAACAAACCCGAAAAGGGTCATTTCGACAAGGCAGACGTTGCCCCGAAGAAAGTTCTTCGTGAGTTCCGCCTCGCCGACACCTCCGCACTGAACGTCGGAGATATCGTCAAGGTTGACACATTCGCAGCTGGTGACAAAGTCGATGTCATCGGTACGAGCAAAGGTAAAGGTACTGCAGGTGCCATCAAGCGCTGGAACTTCCACCGCCTGAAAGAGTCCCACGGTACCGGTCCTAACGCAAGACACGCCGGTTCCCTGGGCGCCTGCTCAGACCCGTCCCGCGTCTTCAAAGGCAAGAAGCTCGCCGGTCATCTTGGTCACGAGCGCGTCACCATCCAGAATCTCGATGTTGTCAAGGTCGATGCCGAGAACAACCTCATCGCCATCAAGGGCGCCGTTCCGGGCCCGAAGGGCGGAATCGTCATTCTGAAAGATACAGTCAAAGCGTAAGGAGGAGTAAGACATGCCTAGCGTTAAAGTTTACAGCTTTGCCGGTAAGGAAAAAGGCAAGATGGATCTGAGCGACAGCATCTTCGGTATCGAGCCGAACACGTCCGCCATGCATCTCGTCGTTGTCAACTACCTGGCAAACCAGCGTCAGGGTACTCAGTCCACCCTCACCCGCGCTGAAGTCAGAGGCGGCGGCCGCAAGCCCTGGAGACAGAAAGGCACCGGCCACGCAAGACAGGGTTCCACCCGCTCTCCGCAGTGGAGACACGGCGGTGTCGCCCTCGGTCCGAAGCCCCGCAGCTACGGATTCGATATCAACAAGAAGGTCAGAAAGCTCGCGATGAAATCCGCGCTGTCTGACAAAGTCGCGAACGATGCTTTCCAGATCGTCGACGAATTCAAGATGGACGCCATCAAGACCAAAGACATGGTCGCGGCCCTGAACGCACTCGGTGCTGCCAAGAAGACGCTCATCGTCACCGCCGACAAGGACGAAGTCATCTACAAGAGCGCAAGAAACATTGCCGGCGTCAAAGTCAGCCCGGTCAATGCCATCAACGTCTACGACCTGCTCAATGCCGACAAAGTCGTCATTGCCAAGGCTGCCGTAGAGAAGCTTGAGGAGGTATATGCATGAGTAAAGTAGCACAGGACATCATCCTCCGCCCCATCATCACTGAAGAAACCATGGGCAACACCGCGATGAAGAAGTACACCTTCGCCGTTGCGAAAGATGCCAACAAGGTCGAGATCAAAAAGGCCTGTGAAGAACTCTTCGGTGTCGAAGTTCAGAAAGTCAACACCATGAATGTCCGTGGTCAGAAACGCCGCTATGGTCGTTACGAAGGCTACAAGGCTTCCTGGAAGAAAGCGATCGTGACCCTTACCGAAGACTCCAAGACCATCGAGTTCTTCGAAGGCATGGTATAAGGAGTGTGAATCAAAATGGCGATCAGAGTTATTAAGCCGACTACCAACGGCACCAGAAACATGTCTGTCACCGATTACTCCGAACTGTCCAAGGTTGCTCCCGAGAGAAGCCTCCTGGAACCGATGAACAAACATGCCGGTCGTAACAGTTACGGAAGAATCACCGTCCGCCACAGAGGCGGCGGAAACCGCAGAAAATACAGAATCATCGACTTCAAGCGCGACAAGTTCGACTGCCCGGCAACGGTCCTCACCCTTGAGTACGACCCGAACCGCTCCGCGAACATCGCCCTTGTCCAGTACGAAGACGGCGAGAAGAGATACATCCTCGCTCCCGTCGGTCTGAAAGTCGGCTACACCATCGAGAATGGTCCGAACGCCGACATCAAGCCCGGCAACGCACTTCCGCTGGTCAACATCCCGGTCGGTACGTTCGTCCACAACGTCGAGCTCTACCCCGGCCGCGGCGGACAGTTCGCCCGTTCCGCCGGCAACGCTGCCCAGCTCATGGCTCGTGAGAACGGCTACGCCCTTCTCCGTATGCCCTCCGGCGAACTTCGCAACGTCCCCGAGGTCTGCATGGCCTCCATCGGTCAGGTCGGTAACGCGGACCACGCGAACGTCAAGGTCGGTAAAGCAGGCCGCACCCGTCACATGGGTATCCGCCCGACCGTCCGTGGTTCCGTCATGAACCCGAACGACCACCCGCACGGCGGTGGTGAAGGTAAATCGCCCATCGGTAGACCCGGCCCTGTTACCCCGTGGGGTAAACCCGCTCTTGGTTACAAGACCCGGAAACATAATAAGAAGTCCGATAAGATGATCGTTAGACGTCGTAACGGCAAGTAATCGTGAAAGGAGATAAGGATCATGAGCAGAAGTCTTAAGAAAGGCCCTTATGTAGAACCGAAGCTGCTGGCCCGCGTTCAGAAGATGAACGAGACCGGTGACAAGCAGGTCCTCAAAACCTGGAGCCGTTCTTCCACCATTTTCCCCGATTTCGTTGGTCATACCTTCGCAGTTCACGATGGCCGCAAGCATGTCCCGGTTTATGTAACGGAGGACATGGTCGGACACAAACTTGGCGAATTCGCACCGACGCGGACCTTCAGAGGTCACTCGGGTTCCAAATCAGGCTAAAAGGAGTGTGTAAATAATGGAAGCTAAAGCATCCGCTACTTTCGTCAGAATCGCTCCGCGTAAAGTTCAGATCGTTCTCGATCTCATCCGCGGGGAAGACGCAGAAAAAGCGATGGCCATCCTCAAGCACACACCGAAAGCCGCGTGTGAAGTCCTTGAGAAGGTCCTCAAATCAGCAATGGCAAACGCTGAGGTCAAAAACATGGACACCTCGAAACTTTACGTTGCCGAGTGCTTCGTAAACCAGGGTCCGACCCTCAAGCGTATCCGTCCGAGAGCACAGGGCAGAGCTTACATCATCCGTAAGAGAACTTCCCATATCACGATCGTGCTCAAGGAAGCAGAATAACCAACGGAGGAGGAAAAAACATGGGACAGAAAGTAAACCCCACCGGACTTCGTGTCGGCGTCATCAAAGACTGGGAATCTCGCTGGTATGCAGATGACAAAGATTTCGGCGCGACTCTTGTGGAAGACTACAAGCTCAGAAAGTTCCTTCTTGACCGTCTGAAAGCAGCCGGTGTTCCGAAGGTTGAAATTGAGCGTGATACCAAACGCGTCAGAATCAACGTGTTCTGCGCAAAGCCCGGCATCGTGATCGGCCGCGGCGGTTCTGAAATCGACAAGCTCAAGGGTGAGGTCGAGAAGATGCTCGGCAAGCCGGTCTCCATCAACATCGTGGAGATCAAGCAGCCGGACCTCGACGCTACTCTTGTCGCTGAAAACATCGCCGGACAGCTCGAGAGACGTGTCTCTTACAGAAGAGCGGTCAAGCAGGCGATCGGTAGAACAATGAGACTTGGAGCAAAGGGTATCAAAGTCCAGGTATCCGGCCGTCTGGGCGGCGCTGAGATCGCCCGCTCGGAGAGCTACCATGAAGGCACCATCCCGCTTCAGACCATCAGAGCTGACATTGACTACGGCTTTGTTGAAGCAGCTACCACTTACGGTAGAATCGGAGTAAAAGTGTGGATCTACAAAGGTGAGGTCCTTCACGAGAACACCAACAGCAATCGTGAGAACCGTGAAAACAGAAGACCTCGCAGAAACCGTAACAACAAGGAAGGGGGAGCCAAATAATGTTGATGCCGAAAAGAGTTAAACACAGAAAACAGCAGCGTGGCCGTATGAAAGGTAAAGCTACCAGAGGTAATAAGGTCACTTATGGTCAGTATGGTCTTGTCGCTCTCGAGCCGGCATGGATCACTTCCGCCCAGATCGAAGCAGCCCGTGTTGCCATGACTCGTTACATCAAACGTGGCGGTCAGGTCTGGATCAAGATCTTCCCTGACAAACCCATCACCAAGACCCCGGCCGAGACCCGTATGGGTAAAGGTAAGGGTGCCGTTGAGTACTGGGTCGCCGTTGTCAAACCCGGCAGAGTCATGTTTGAGCTCGCCGGCGTCGACGAAGAAGTTGCCCGCGAGGCCATGCGTCTTGCCGCCAACAAGCTTCCCATCAAATGTAAGTTCGTAGTCAAAGACCAGGAGGATGGTGAACAGTAATGAAAGCTCAGGAACTTAGAGAGCTGTCTGCTGCAGAGCTTGACGCAAAGCTTTCCGAGCTCAAAGACGAGCTGTTCAAACTTCGTTTCCAGCAGGCCATCAACCAGCTGGAAAATCCCACCCGCATTCGTGCCGTCAAGAAAGACATCGCCCGCATCAAGACCATTCAGCGCGATATCGAACTCCACGGCACTGAAGCCTAAGGAAGGAGAGGTTTGATAGCATGAGCGAAAGAAATCTTAGAAAGACGCGCGTCGGCGTCGTCAGCAGCGATAAAATGGATAAAACGGTCGTTGTTACCGTTAGAGACAGGGTCCAGCACCCGCTTTATAAGAAGATCGTCAACCGCACTGTCAAGTACAAAGCGCACGACGAAAACAATGAGTGCCGTGTAGGCGACCGCGTTCTCCTGATGGAGACCCGCCCGATGTCCAAGGACAAGAGATGGCGCGTTGTCGAGATCATTGAGAAGGCCAAGTAAATAAGGAGGAATTACTGTGATTCAGCAGCAGACTCTCCTCAAGGTTGCCGATAACTCTGGTGCCAAGGAAATCATGTGCATCAAAGTGCTTGGCGGCACGAACAGGAGATACG
This sequence comes from uncultured Eubacteriales bacterium, assembly GCA_900317985.1. GTDB lineage: Bacteria > Bacillota > Clostridia > Oscillospirales > Acutalibacteraceae > RUG420. The sequence goes on from ONJD01000016.1 coordinate 13,632, forward strand.
CCAACATCGGCGACGTCATCGTTGCTTCTGTCAAAAAAGCAACACCCGGCGGCGCTGTCAAAAAAGGCGAAGTAGTTAAAGCAGTTGTTGTCAGAACTGTCAACGGCGTGCGCAGAGACGATGGTACCTACATCCGTTTCGATGAAAACGCAGCCGTTCTTATCAAAGACGATAAGAGCCCGAGAGGAACACGTATTTTCGGGCCTGTGGCAAGAGAACTGAGAGGTAAGGAATTCACCAAGATCCTCTCCCTTGCTCCCGAAGTACTGTAATCGGAGGTAGCTAGACAATGAATAAAGTTCATGTAAAAACCGGCGATGAAGTTGTTGTCATCAATGGTAAGTACCATGGCCAGAAAGGCAAAGTCCTTGCTGTCTCTCCTGCAGAGGGCAAGGTCATCGTCGAAGGCATCAACATCATCACGAAACATGTCAAGCCCCGCAGAATGGGCGAGACCGGCGGTCTCGTAAAGGCAGAATCCGCTCTTTACGCTGACAAAGTCCAGCTCGTCTGCCCGAAATGCGGCAAGGCGACCCGCGTCGGTCATGTTGTGGAAGACGGAAAGAAACTCCGTGTCTGCAAAAAATGCGGCGCAAAGTTTGAATAAGGAGGGCAAGTGAACATGGCTAGAATGAAAGACATCTACACAAGCGAAGTTGCACCTGCTCTTATGGAAAAATTCGGTTATAAGAGTGTCATGGAGATCCCGAAGCTCGACAAGATCGTGGTCAACGTTGCCTGCGGCGAAGCCAAGGAAAACCCGAAAGTCCTCGACGCTGTCGTCAAAGATCTCTCCACGATCACCGGCCAGAAGCCCGTTCTCATCAAGGCCAAGAAGTCCGTCGCGAACTTCAAGCTTCGTGAAGGCATGACCATCGCAGCGAAGGTCACTCTCCGCGGCGAGAGAATGTATGAGTTCCTCGACCGGTTCTTCAACCTCGCGCTTCCGCGCGTTCGTGACTTCCGCGGGATCAACCCCAACTCCTTCGACGGACGTGGTAACTACTCCATGGGTGTCAAGGAACAGCTGATCTTCCCGGAGATCGAGTACGACAAGATCGACGCCATTCGCGGCATGGACATCGCGTTCATCACCACCGCGAAGACCGATGAAGAAGCAAAAGAACTGCTGACCCTTATGGGCGCACCGTTTGCGAGAGAATAAGGAGGTTTTCAGAAATGGCTAAAACATCGATGAAAGTCAAAGCTGCCAGAGAGCCGAAGTATTCGACCAGACAGCACAACAGATGCCAGATCTGCGGCAGACCTCACGCATACCTTCGTAAATACGGCGTATGCAGAGTTTGCTTCAGAGAGCTCGCGCACAAGGGTCAGATCCCTGGCGTCAGAAAAGCCAGCTGGTAAATTTGAGCAAGGAGGAAACATAACATGCAGGTTACAGACTCTGTAGCAGATATGCTTACAAGAATCAGAAATGCTAACGCAGCAAAGCATGATACAGTTGAAGTTCCCGCATCAAACATGAAGAAAGCCATTGCTCAGATTCTGGTTGATGAAGGATACATCAAGAGCTTCACCGTGGAAGAAGACGGGAAGCAGGGTATCATTACGATCACGCTCAAATACGGTCCGAACAAGTCCCCGGTCATCACCGGACTCAGAAGAGTCTCCAAGCCGGGTCTGCGGATCTACACGAGCTGTGAGGATATGCCGAAGGTCATGAAGGGCCTTGGCGTTGCCATCCTCTCGACTCCGAAGGGCGTTATGACTGATAAAGAGGCTCGCAAAGCCAACGTCGGCGGCGAAGTCCTCGCATTCGTTTGGTAAGGGAGGAAACAGTACATGTCTCGTATCGGCAAAAAGCCCATCGCCATCCCGGCGGGGGTCGAAGTCAAAATCGACGGTTGCACTGTTACCGTAAAGGGCCCGAAGGCTACTCTTACCAGAGATGTGCATCCGAATATGGCTGTGAAGGTCGAAGGCGCGGAACTCATCGTTGAGCGTCCCAACGACCAGAAGCAGAACAGAGCACTCCACGGCCTGACCCGTTCGCTCCTCGCCAACATGGTCGAAGGTGTCAGCAACGGTTTCAGCAAAGTGCTCGAAGTCAATGGTGTCGGTTACCGTGCCGCTGTCCAGGGCAACACCCTGAACCTGACGGTCGGTTATTCCCATCCGGTCGAAATGCCCGTTCCGGAAGGCCTGACCGCTGAGGTCAACGGCAACAAGATCACCATCTCCGGCGCCGACAAACAGAAGGTCGGCCAGTTCGCTGCAGAAGTTCGCGAGAAGCGTCCGCCGGAACCCTACAAGGGCAAGGGCATCAAGTATGCAGACGAACATATCCGCCGCAAGGAAGGTAAAGCCGGTAAGGGCGGTAAGTAAGAAAAGGAGTGAATCGGAATGGTTACTAAACCAGATAGCAATAAAGCTCGTCTTAAGCGTCATAAGAGAGTTCGCGGTAAGATCTCCGGTACTGCCGAAAGACCGCGCCTCTGCGTTTACCGCTCCCTGAACAACATCTATGCTCAGATCATTGACGACGTCACCGGCAACACGCTGGTCTCCGCGTCCTCCAATGAGAAGACTTTCAAGGAATACGGCGGAAATAAAGACGCCGCACGCGAAGTCGGCAAGGTCCTTGCCGAGCGTGCAGTCAAGAAAGACATCAAAACAGTAGTGTTCGACCGCGGCGGCTATGTCTACCAGGGCCGTGTGGCTGAACTTGCAGAAGGTGCCCGTGAGGGCGGCCTCGAATTCTAAGGGAGGAGGAAGACTTTTGGCTAAAATTGATGCATCTAATTTAGAGCTTCAGGAGCGCGTCATCACCATCAACCGCGTTTCCAAAACCGTTAAGGGTGGTCGTATCTATAAGTTCGCCGCTCTCGTCGTCGTTGGTGACGGCAACGGCCTTGTCGGTTTCGGCCTTGGTAAGTCCGGCGAAGTCCCGGATGCCATCCGCAAGGGTATTGAAGACGCCAAGAAGAACCTGATCAGAGTTTCTCTGAAGGGGACCACCATCCCTCACGAGGTCATTGGCAAATACGGCGCAGGCGTCGTCCTGCTGAAACCTGCCGCACCCGGTACCGGCGTCATCGCCGGCGGTCCCGTCCGTGCCGTTGTCGAAACGGTCGGCATCCAGGACATCCGGTCCAAGGCACTTCGTTCCAACAACCCGTGTAACGTCGTCCGGGCGACCCTCGACGGTCTGTCCCAGCTTCGCAACGTGGAAGAAGTCGCTGAGATCCGCGGCAAGTCCGTCAACGAAATCTTAGGCTAAGGAGAGTGGCTACAATGGCAGAAAAAACTGTACAGGTCAAGCTCGTCCGCAGCCTGATCGGAAACAAGAAAGACCAGATCGCTACCGCTTATTCTCTTGGTCTTCGCAAAATCGGCGATGTCAGCACACAGCCTGACAACGCTCAGACGGCCGGCAAGATCCGCAAGATCGCGCATCTCGTCGAAGTCGTCAACGAAGCTTGAGGGAGGTGCGACGAATGAAATTACACGAACTTTCCCCTGCAAAGGGTTCCAAGAAAGACGTCAAACGGATCGGCCGTGGTCCCGCATCCGGTCAGGGTAAGACCGCCGGTAAGGGTCACAAGGGTCAGAAGGCGAGAGCCGGTTTCTCCCAGCGCGTCGGTTTCGAAGGCGGCCAGATGCCCCTTCAGAGACGTCTTCCGAAGAGAGGCTTCAACAACATCTTCGCCAAGGAGATCGTCACTGTGAACGTCTCCGATCTGGAGAAGCGTTTCAACGACGGCGACGTCGTCGACGCAGAGGCTCTCATCAAAGTCGGCCTCATCAAAAAGGCAAAAGACGGTGTCAAAGTCCTCGGTAACGGAGACCTCACCAAGAAACTCACCGTCAAGGTGAATGCCTATAGTAAGACTGCAAAGGAGAAGATCGAAGCAGTCGGCGGAAGTGCCGAGGAGGTATAAGATGCTTCAGACACTTGTCAATGCACTTAAGACTCCGGAACTCCGCAAGAAGATCCTCTACACCGCCATGATCATCCTGATCTTCCGGATCGGTGCAGCCATCTCCGTACCGTTCACGAACGCTGCCCAGGGTATCATCGACGATACCACCTCTGCGGGCAACTTCATGAACTACCTCAACATGATGACCGGTGACGCGTTCAACTATTCGACGCTGTTCGCCATGTCCATCACCCCGTACATCAACGCATCCATCATCATGCAGCTGCTCGGTGTCGCAATTCCGGCACTCGAACGTCTCTCCAAAGAGGGCGACGTCGGCAGAAAGAAACTGCAGCGGATCACCCGAGTCGTCGCGGTCATCATCGCGGCCCTCCAGTCCACCGCATACTTCTTCTATCTGCGCAGCGGCGGATACCTTGCCATGGACGCCAACGGTCTGGCCTTCACCGGCTTCTCCGCAGTCCTTCAGGCTCTGGTCGTCATCATCACCCTCATCGCCGGCTCTGCCATCATGATGTGGCTCGGTGAACAGATCAACGCCAAGGGTATCGGCAACGGTATCTCCATCCTCCTGTTCGCGGGTATCGTATCCCGCATCCCGCAGGACGTCATCATGATGTGGGAAGCCTTCAAGCGCGGCGGTCTGTACTATCTGTACGCTCCGCTCGCCGCCATCCTGATCATCGCGAGCATCCTGTTCATCGTCTGGGTGGACAACTCCGAGAGACGGATCCCCGTCGTCTATGCGAAACGCGTGGTCGGCCGGAAGATGTACGGCGGACAGAACACCAACCTTCCCATCAAGGTCAACATCTCCGGTGTCATGTCCATCATCTTCGCAAGCTCCATCCTGTCTCTGCCCCCGACGATCCGCATGTTCGTCGACAGCAAGATCGAAGATGGAAGCGGCTGGGATAATTTCTTCAGCATGTTTGACGCAGAGAGATGGTTCTATGGGATCATGTATTTCATCCTCATCATCTTCTTTGCTTACTTCTACTCTTCCATTCAGTACAATCCCGTGGAAATGGCGAACAACCTTCGCCGCAACAACGGCACCATCCCGGGCATCCGTCCCGGTAAGCCCACCTCGGAGTACTTACAGAAGGTCCTGAATCGCATCGTTCTGATCGGCTCCCTGCTCATCAGTATCGTTGCCATTCTTCCCATTGTTTATTCTCAGATCACGAACGCCACCGGTTCTCAGATGAACATCGCCCTCGGCGGTACCTCTGTCATCATCCTTGTCGGTGTCGCGCTCGAAACCGTTCGTCAGCTCGAATCTCAGCTGATGGTCCGTCAGTATAAGGGCTTCCTGAGCTAAGGACCCTTTAGAAAAGGAGAAAGACTTATGAATATCATTTTCCTTGGAGCACCTGGCGCCGGCAAAGGCACTCAGGCTGAAAAGATCGCAGATGCCTATGCCATCCCGACGGTCTCGACCGGTAACATGATCCGTGAGGCGCTGAAAAACGGCACCGAAATGGGACTCAAAGCCAAAGCGTTCATCGAATCCGGCGCACTTGTCCCGGACGATGTCGTCATTGGCATCATCAAAGAACGTCTTGCAAAAGACGACTGTGCGAAGGGATTCATCCTCGATGGATTCCCCCGCACCATTCCCCAGGCTGAGGCTCTGGACGCGATGGGCATCATCATCGACAAAGTCGTCGATATCGAAGTCCCGGACGAAGCCATCACCGCACGCATGAGCGGACGTCGTGTCTGCCCGGACTGCGGCGCTTCGTACCACATCGAGACCAAGAAGCCGAACGTCGAGGGAGTCTGCGACCGCTGTGGCGCAGAGCTCGTCCAGCGCAAGGACGACAAACCGGAAACGGTCGCTGACCGTTTAAAGGTCTATCACGATCAGACCGAGCCGCTGAAAGGTTACTATGAAGCGGCCGGAAAGCTCGCCGAAGTGGACGGTATCGGCACCGTCGAAGAGATCTTCGACCGCGTCAAAGCTGCCCTGGAGGCCTAACGCATGATCGTTTTGAAATCTGCCAGGGAACTGGAGATCATGAAGGAAGCCGGCAGGATCTCTGCCGGAGCCCTCATGGAAGTCGGCAAATACGTGAAGCCCGGAGTTTCCACACTGGAACTCGATGAGATCTGCTACGATTACATCAAACGGGAAGGCGCGGAACCGAATTTCCTGCATCTCTACGATTTTCCCAACACGGCATGCATATCCGTGAACGACGAGATCATCCACGGTATTCCGAGCAAGGACCGGATCCTGAAAGAAGGAGACATCGTCTCCGTGGACACCGGTGCCAAGATCGATGGCTACAATGGCGACAACGCCTATACGTTTTATGTCGGAGAAGTTTCTCCTGAAGTGCAGCGGCTGTGCGAAACCACCAGAGAAGCGCTTCTTGCCGGCATTGCGCAGGCGGTCCCGGGCAACCGGGTCGGAGACATTGGCGCGGCCATCCAGGAGTACTGTGAGAGTCGCGGTTACGGTGTCGTTCGTGAATACGAAGGACACGGCATCGGAACCAAGCTCCATGAGGAGCCGGGTGTCCCCAACTTCGGGCGTCCCCACAAGGGCGTTCGGTTGCTGCCCGGCATGACCATTGCCATTGAACCCATGATCAACATGGGGACAGCAAAGATCAAACAGTTGCCCGGTGACGAATGGACTGTTTTCACCGCGGACGGAAAGCCCTCCGCCCATTACGAACACTCCATCGCCATCACCGAAGACGGACCGGTCATTCTGACCCCGCGTCCCACACTGGACTAACTTAGAGGAGGATACACTCATGTCGAAACAGGATATGATCGAAATTGAAGGTACCGTCGTCGAAGCACTCCCGAACACCATGTTCAAAGTGGAGCTCGAGAACGGACATCAGATACTGGCCCACATTTCCGGCAAGCTGCGCATGAACTTCATCCGCATCCTTCCGGGCGATAAAGTAACGGTCGAAATGTCGCCGTACGACCTTACTCGCGGCCGTATTACCTGGCGATCGAAGTAATTATTAGGAGGTAACACAATGAAAGTCAGACCTTCTGTCAAAAAAATGTGCGAAAAGTGCAAGATCATCAAGCGCAAGGGTAAAGTCATGGTCATCTGTGAGAACCCGAAGCACAAACAGCGTCAGGGCTAAAGCCTGACCAGTAACACTTAATGGAGGTGCCTACATGGCTCGTTTATCAGGTGTCGACCTGCCGAGAGACAAGAGAATCGAAATCGCTCTCACCTATATCCATGGCATCGGCAGAAAGACTGCAGACGATATCATCAAAGCTACCGGCGTCAACCCCGATACTCGCGTAAAAGATCTTACCGAGCAGGATGTTGCCAAGCTTCGTGACTACATTGACCACAACCTTAAGGTCGAAGGTGATCTTCGTCGGGAAACCGCTCTGAACATCAAGAGACTTATCGAAATCGGTTCTTACCGTGGCGTTCGCCATAGAAAAGGTCTCCCCGTCAGAGGTCAGCGTTCCAAGACGAACGCCCGTACACGCAAAGGTCCGAAAAAGACCATCGCTAACAAGAAGAAGTAATTTAAGGGGGATAACACTTTGGCTAAACAAGGTTCCAAGAAGAACACTTCTACCCGCAGACGCCGCGACCGCAAAGTCGTCGAACGTGGTTCTGCGCATATCCAGTCCACCTTCAACAACACCATCGTCACCATCACGGACACTCAGGGCAACGCTGTTTCCTGGGCAAGCGCCGGTGAAATGGGCTTCCGTGGTTCCAAAAAGTCCACTCCCTTCGCAGCTCAGACCGCAGCCGAGACGGCCGCGAAAGTTGCTGTCGACCGTGGAATGAAGACCATCGAAGTCTACGTCAAAGGCCCGGGCGCCGGCCGTGAAGCCGCCATCCGTGCGCTGCAGACCGCAGGTCTCGAAGTCACCATGATCAAAGACGTGACTCCGATCCCGCACAACGGATGCCGTCCGCCGAAAAGACGTCGTGTCTGATCGTTAAAGGAGGATAAACCAATATGGCTAGAAATAGACAGCCCATCGCCAAAAAGGCGAAGAGCCTTGATTTCTCTCCGGCAACCATGGGTTATGCCGGCAAGGACACCCGTCGGAAACCGAAGGGCAACATGAGAAGAAAACAGTCCGAGTACGCCACTCAGCTCAACGAGAAGCAGAAGGTGAAGTTCATCTACGGCGTACAGGAAAAGCAGTTCCGTTCCTATTATGAAAAGGCAGCCAAGATGCAGGGTAAGACCGGTGAAAACCTTCTCATCCTCTGCGAACGCCGTCTGGACAACGTTGTGTTCCACCTCGGCTTTGCGACCACTCGTCGTCAGGCTCGCCAGCTTGTAACTCACGGTCATTTCACCGTAGATGGCAAGAAAGTAGACGTCCCGTCCTACCAGGTCAAACCCGGCCAGGTCGTTGCTGTCAAGGAAAAGAGCCGTTCTTCCGCAGTCTTTGCGAGACTGACCGGTGAAGATGCTCCCCTCATCACGACCCCCGCATGGCTCGAACTGGATAAGGCTAACTTTGCCGGTACTGTGACCAGAGTCCCCACTCGTGAAGATGTGGACTTCCCGGTCGAAGAGCACCTCATCGTTGAGTTCTACTCCAAGTAATGCCACTGCTCACTAACCCGCAATCCACTTTTTTACCATTTAAGGAGGGTTAACGAATGATCGGTATTGAGAAGCCTAATATCGAAGTATTCAACCAGGAAGAGAACAGCACCTACGGCAAGTTCACGCTCGAACCGCTCGAGAGAGGGTTCGGTACGACGCTCGGCAACAGCATGAGACGCGTTCTGCTTTCTTCCCTTCCGGGATATGCCATCACCTCGGTCAAGATCGACGGCAAAGTTCATGAGTTCGATACCATCCCCGGTGTCAAGGAAGACATCACGGAGATCGTCCTGAACCTCAAGAGCGTCATCATCAAGATCAACGGTGACGGTCCCAAAACCGTATACATCGATGCAACCGGAGAAGGCGAAGTCACCGCCGGTGACATCAAGGGAGATTCCGAAATCGAGATCTTCAATCCGGAGCTTCACATCGCATCCCTCGACAAGGATGCCAAGCTGTCCATGGAGATGACAGTGGACAATGGCAGAGGCTATGTTTCTGCTGACAGAAACAAAGAGAAGCTTCAGCCGCCGACAGGCGTCATTGCCATCGACTCCATCTACTCACCCGTTCTGAAGGTCAACTTCACTGTAGAAAACACCCGTGTCGGTCAGCGCATCGACTACGATAAGCTGACGCTCGAGGTGTGGACCAACGGTACGCTGTCTGCCAAAGACGCGGTATCGCTGGCGGCCAAGATCCTCAACGATCACCTCAAGTTGTTCATCGACTTGTCAGAATCCGAATTCATGACAGACGTGCTCGTGGAGAAGGACGACAACTCCCGCGAGAAGGTCTTAGAGATGACCATTGAAGAACTTGATTTGTCTGTTCGTTCCTTTAACTGCTTGAAGAGAGCAGGCATCAACACAGTAGAAGACCTCACGAACAAATCCGAAGACGATATGATGAAGGTCCGCAACCTCGGTACGAAGTCTCTTGCCGAAGTCATCGCGAAGCTGGATTCCCTCGGATTCTCTCTCCGTAAGGACGACGAATAAGACAAAGGAGGAAGTACCCAATGCCTGGTACCAGAAAACTCGGCAGAGCCAGCGACCACCGCAAAGCGATGCTGCGCGCAATGGTCACGTTCCTGCTTGAAAACGGCAAAATCGAAACGACCGTTACCCGTGCGAAGGAAGTTCGCGCGATGACCGAAAAGATGATCACCATCGCCAAGAAGGACGATCTTGCTGCCAAGAGACAGGTCCTTGCCTATGTCACCAAGGAAGATGTCGCGAAGAAGCTCTTCGACGAGATCGCTCCGAAGTATGCTGACGTCAACGGCGGTTACACCCGGATCACCAAGACCGGCCCGCGTCGCGGCGATGCAGCCGAAATGTGCATCATCGAGCTCCTGTAAGTTCGA
>ONJD01000148.1 GCA_900317985.1 uncultured Eubacteriales bacterium
ACGGACGAGCCGGAAGAGAGCACCACTCCTCTCGTAGTTGGTTACTCTCCGTTCTCCAGCAAGTTCTCCCCGTTCTTCAGCGAAACCGCGTACGACCAGGACGTTTACGCTATGACCCAGACGCTCCTGCTGACTTCTGACCGTACCGGCGCTATCATCTACAAGGGCATCGAAGGCGAGACCATTCCCTACAACGGAACGGACTACACCTACTATGGCCCGGCAGACCTTGAAGTCGTCGAAAATGCCGACGGCACCGTCGACTACAACTTTAAGCTGAGAGAAGACCTCGTGTTCTCCGATGGCGAACCCATGACCATCGACGACGTCATCTTCTCCATGTACGTTCTGTGCGACCCGACCTATGACGGCTCCAGCACTCTGTTCGCTCAGCCCATCACCGGTATGGCCGCATACAGAAGCGGTATGGATACTCTGCTCAACCTGATCTTCAACGCGGGCAGAGACAACGCCGATTTCTCGTTCTTTACCGAAGAGCAGCAGGCTGCTTTCTGGGAAAAGTATGACGCCGCTACCACGGGTCTGGCCCAGGAAATCGTAGACTACTGCCTGGAAAACTATGCTGACTACGGCGCAGAAGACGTTTCCACTTCCGCAGAACTGTGGGGCTTCGACGTTCCCGACAACACCATCGAGGGATTCGCAGCCGCTCTGGAAGAAGCTTACGGCGCTGACGTCGCAGGTATGATCAACACGGAAGCCGCCGGCTCCACGGTCGAAGACCTGTTCCCCGGCCTGGAAGAATACTCCACCGCCGGCGTTTCCACCGGTACTTCCGCCCCGAACATCGAAGGCATCAAGAAGACCGGCGACTACTCCATGACCATCCACATGGACGAAGTCGACGCTACCGCCATCTATCAGCTGGGCGTTTCCATCGCTCCGCTGCACTACTATGGCGACAAGGATGCGTATGACTACGACAACAACAACTTCGGCTTCACCAAGGGCGACCTGTCCAGCGTAAGAGCTAAGACCACGCAGCCCATGGGCGCAGGCCCCTACAAGTTCATCAAGTTCGAAAACGGCGTTGTGTACTTCGAAGCGAACGACACCTATTATCAGGGCGCTCCCAAGACCAAGTACATCAACTTCCAGGAATGCATGTCCGACGATGACAAGCTGAACGGCGTCATCACCGGCACCATCGATATCACCGATCCGTCCTTCTCCACCGACACCATCAACGCGATCGAGAAGGCCAACGGCGGCGAACTGTCCGGCGCGAAGGTCGAGACCAACACGGTCGACAACCTGGGCTACGGCTACATCGGCATAAGCGCTGACAGCGTAAACGTCGGCGGCAAGGAAAACAAGGCTTCCGATGCGTCCAAGGCTCTGAGAAAGGCCTTCGGCACCATCTTCAGCGTTTACAGAGACGTGGCTGTCGACTCCTACTACGGCGACAGAGCTTCCGTCATCAACTACCCGATCTCCAACACGTCCTGGGCTGCACCGCAGTCCACCGACGCCGGCTACAAGCTCGCGTTCTCTACCGACGTGAACGGAAACGACATCTACACTTCCGACATGGATGCCGAAGCGAAGTACGCGGCAGCCAAGGAAGCAGCGCTGGGCTACTTCGAAGCGGCCGGCTACACCGTCGAAGACGGCAAGTGCGTGGCAGCTCCCGAAGGCGCGGCACTCGAATACGAAGTTTGGATCCCCGCTGACGGCAGCGGCGACCACCCCTCCTTCATGATCCTGACCGAAGCGCACGACGCTCTGGCCGAGATCGGCATCAACCTGGTCGTTAAGGACCTGTCCAACTCTTCCGATCTGTGGACCGGTCTGGAAGCAGGTTCCGTACCCATGTGGTGCGCAGCCTGGGGTGCAACCGTCGATCCCGACATGTATCAGATCTACTACTCTGACGTGGCAAACGGCGGCGCAAATCCCGGCGGTTCCAACTACATGTACGACATCGCTGACCCGGATCTCGACCAGATGATCCTCGACGCAAGAAAGTCCACGGACCAGACCTATCGTAAGGCCATGTACAAGGCTTGCCTCGACACCATCATCGACTGGGCAGTCGAAATTCCTGTCTACCAGAGACAGAACGCCATCATCTTCTCCGCAGAGAGAGTCAACCTGGATACCGTTACTCCCGACATCACCACCTTCTATGGCTGGATGAGCGAGATCCAGAACACCGAGCTGAAGTAATCGATCCCATTCGTTAACAAAGCTTGACTTTGCGCCTGCAGCGCAGGAGCCTCGCGGCTCCTTGCGCTGCAGGCACAACTGTTTATTCTTACTAAACGGAGGAGACCCGTGAAAAAGTATATTTTGAAGAGAGTACTGCTGTC
>ONJD01000029.1 GCA_900317985.1 uncultured Eubacteriales bacterium
CTCCATGATGTTGAAGACCTCATCCATGACATAGGCGCGGACGACAGGCTTCTGCTCGAGGAGTTTGTCGTAGGCCTCCGCCCACTGTGCCGGGTCCGGATCGTTGTAATCCTGCCCGAGGAGCGACTGCGCGATGGCGAACGCGTCCCGGGGGTTGTTGAACATGAGGACCTGTCCCTCATACTTCCTGTCCCACAGGATCGACCAGCTGTCAGGCGTCTCCTTCACCAGTTTCTTGTTGTAGATGAGCGCCACATAGCCGACGTTGTAAGCGACCGTGTACTCATCCTTCGGGTCGTAGTAGAGGCCCTTGTACTTCTTGTCGATATACTTGAAGTTCGGGATGTTGGAATAGTCGAGCTTCAGGAGCAGCCCCTCATCCTTGAGGCGCTCGATCATGTAGTCCGACGGAACGACAACGTCATAGTTCGCGCCGCCGCTCTTGAGCTTCGCGTACATGTCCTCGTTCGAATCGAAATTCGTGTAGTTGACCTTGATGCCGGTCAACTCCTCGAATTTCCGGTTGACGTCGAGAGAACCTTCTCCCCCGTCCGAGATGTATTCGCCCCAGTTGTAGACGTTCAGGGTCGTGCCCCGGTACGGGTTGTTGCGGTAGATCGACTCATTCTCGATGTTGGCGGTGCCCGGAGTGCTGCTCGGGATGGCGAACGCGCACAGACACGAGCTCAGCACCATGACGAGTGCCAGGAGCCCTGTGGCGATGTACTTTCTCATTTCGCCACCTTCTCTCTCTTCTGCAGGCTGCCGTTCTCCGCGCGGCTCTGGATGATGTTCATCGCGATGAGGAGAATGAGCATGACGAGGAAGATGATGGTGGACAGCGCGTACATGTCAGGCGTCACGCGCTTCTTCGTCATCGAATAGATGCGGATCGGCAGGGTCTGGAACTCCGGACCGCTGACGAAGTACGAGATGACGAAGTCATCGAGCGACAGCGTGAAGGCCATGATGGCGCCGGCGATGACGCCGGGGCGGATCTGCGGCAGAGTCACCTTGAAGAAGGCCTGGACCGGCGTACAGCCGAGGTCCTGGGCTGCTTCGGTCAGGTACCCGTCCATCGCCCGAAAACGCGGGAGGATGTTCAGGATGACGTACGGCAGCTGGAACGTGATGTGGGCGATGAGCATGGTGCCAAAGCCCAGGACGCCCTGCCGGTGCATGAGCGTGCCCGCGAAGACGAACAGGAGCATCATGGAGATACCTGTGACGATGTCCGGGTTCATCATCGGGATGTTGTTCGTCGTCAGAAGCGTTCTCTTGTAATAGCGGGAACGCGTGTAGTTGATGCCGACCGCGGAGACCAGCCCAAAGAGCGTCGAGATGACCGCGGAGACGACGGCAAGGACCACCGTGTTGCGGAACGCCGCGATGGTGGCTCCGTCTTTGAAGAGCTCCGCGTACCACTTGAGCGAGAAGCCTGCCATGACGCTCGTACTGTTGGAGGAGTTGAAGGAGAAGACCATCAACACCACCATGGGCGTGTAGAGCAGGATCATGAACAGAGCGAGATAGACGCGTTCGAGGACAGTGGTTTTCTTCTTCATACGACCATCCCCTCCTCCGCGTCGCCAAAGCGGTTCATGACCGCGAGGCATACCAGGATGAAGATCATCAGGAGCAGCGAGATGGACGCGCCGAGATGGTAGTTATAGGCGGTCTGGAACTGCATTTCGATGACGTCACCGATGAGGGTGTATCGCCCGCCGCCGAGCTTCTGGGAAATATAGAAGGTGCTGACGGAGGGCACGAAGACCATCGTGACCCCGGAGATGATGCCGGGCTTGGTCAGGGGGATCATGACGTCCTTGAAGATCTGGAATCCGTTGGCGCCGAGGTCTCTCCCCGCCTCGATGAACTTGTAGTCGAGTTTGGTCATGGTCGTGTAAAGCGGCAGGACCATGAAGGGCACGTAGTTGTATACCATGCCGAAGATGACGGCCCCGCTCGTGTTGATGAGATGGACCGGTGAAAGACCGATGCTCTGGAGCGCGTGGTTGATGATGCCGGTATCCTCGAACAGGACCATGATGGCGTAGGTGCGGAGGATGAAGTTCATCCACATGGGGATCATGATCAGCATGACGAGGACCGTCTGTGTGCTGGCTTTGGTCTTCGAAAAGATGTATGCCAGCGGATAGGCCGTCACAAGGCAAAGGACGGTCGCCACCAGCCCGAACCAGATGGAACGGAAGATGGTGTCCGTATACAGCGTGAGCTGCGTGATGTTGCTGAGGCTGAAATGCCCGGCGGCGTCGGTCAGCGCATAGTAAGCGACGATGGCGAGCGGAGCGATGATGAACACCGCCATCCACAGGCCGTAGGGCGCCGTGATGGTGTTGTAAGTGCGGTTATTCATCTTCCTCGACCTCCGTGATGTCATCGAGGTCGGTGATGTCGAGCTCCGCGTTGGAGATGTAGTCCATCTCGTCGGAGAAGCTCGAATAGTCGCCGAACTCGCCGGAGTACTTGGATTTCTTCATGATGTGGATCTCATCCGGTTTGATGAGGATGCCGATGGTGGCTCCTTCCGGAGAGAAGTCGGTCGTCTGGATCATCCATTTGAAGTCGTTGATGTCGACGATGATCTCGTAGTGAAGGCCTTTGAACGTGACCGACGTGATGACACCGGTCAGCATGCCGTCTTCCGGCTCGCAGATGTCCACGTCCTCCGGACGGATGACGACGTCGACGGGCTCATTCCGGTCGAACCCCTTGTCCACGCAGTCGAAGTCGTGGCCGGAAAAGCGGACGCGGCAGTCCGAGAGCATGATGCCGTCGAGGATGTTGGACTCACCGATGAAGTCGGCGACGAAGGCGTTGGCCGGTTCGTTGTAGATGTCTTCCGGCGTGCCGATGTGCTGGATCTCACCGCCGTCCATGACGATGACTTTGTCAGACATGGAGAGCGCTTCCTCCTGGTCATGGGTGACGTAGATGAACGTGATGCCGAGGCGCTGCTGGATGTTCTTGAGTTCGACCTGCATGTCCTTGCGGAGTTTGAGGTCGAGGGCGCCGAGCGGTTCATCGAGCAGGAGCACTTCCGGGTCCACCGCCAGTGCACGAGCGATGGCGACCCTTTGCTGCTGTCCGCCGGACAGAGAGTCGATGGACCGGCGCTCGAATCCCTTGAGGTCGACGAGTGCCAGCATCTCTTTGACTTTCGCCTGGATGGCGTCCTCTTTCATCTTCCGAAGACGCAGACCGAAGGCGATGTTCTCATATACGTTCAGGTGCGGGAACAGTGCATAACGCTGAAAAATGGTGTTCACGCGGCGCTTGTGGGCCGGGACACCATTCATGACCTGATTATCAAAAATGACCTCTCCGGAGTCCGGTTCCTGAAAGCCCGCGATAATGCGCAACGTCGTCGTTTTTCCGCAGCCCGAGGGGCCGAGGATGGTGACGAATTCCCCGTCTTTGATGTCGAGGTTCAGGTTGTTCAGGATCGTTTCTCCGTCAAAGGCCACACAAATGTCTTTGAGGGTGATGATGACGTTTTCTTTCACTTATGCACTTCCTTTTTTAACCGTAAATTGCTGTACTTGAAACAACATTACAGACCGAGTCAAAGAGAATTTCCGACAGACGTCTCCATCTGTCGGAAATCCGCTAGTTCAACTATATTATTTTTATAAACAAAAGTCAATCAAAACAGAAAGCCTTGATCGCGCCCATCGGGTCAGACTTCGACAAGCTCGTACTCTCTGGTTCCGAAGCCGAGTTCCGCCGCCGCTTCGATGGTATGGATCCCGTGGCGGGACTCGACGCGCTCGATGAAGTGGTCTTTTCCGGGGTAGTCAGACGAATAGATGAGGTCCATGCAGGCCTGATCGATCGCGACCGGGTCAGTCGACGCCAGAATACCGATGTCTTCCATACAGGGGTCTTCCGCCTGAGCTGTGCAGTCGCAGTCGACGGACAGGTTCTTCATGACGTTGATGAAGAGGATGTTCTTGCCGAAATGATCGACGACCGTGGAAGCGGCGTCTGCCATGGCTTCGCAGAAGCGGTCCTGCTCGGCATGTTTGTCCCAGCACTTGATGATGTCGGTCGAAACTCCGCCGGAATGGATGAGTGCTTTGCCGGCGCTGGAAGCACAGCCGATAGAGAGCTGTTTGAGCGCTCCGCCGTAACCGCCCATCGGGTGGCCTTTGAAGTGCGCGAGCACCAGCATGGAGTCGTAATTCAGAATGTTCTTACCGACCGTGTTGGTTTTGAGAACTTTGCCGTTCGGGATATCCCAGACGACATCGGGGCCTTCCGCGTCCATGAGATCGACCGGTTGCACTTTGGTCCAGCCGTGGTACTCAAGAAGCGCTCTGTGGCCTTCCGTGTGGTCACGGACCCCTTCGTACGCGTCACCGTATGCGGTGTTGTTCTCAACGAACGTTCCATTTACTTCATCGAGCATCGGTTTCCAGAACGTCGGACGGATGAAGTTCTGGTTGCCCTTCTCGCCGGTGTGGACTTTCACAGCGACTTTTCCGGGCAGATCGTAGCCCAGTTTATGATAGAGTTCGATGACCTTTTCGGGCGTGATTTCTCGGGTGAAATAGACAGTTGCAGACATAAAATACCTCCTGTAACTTTTGAATCCTTAATCCCGAAGCAATTATAACATAGCAGGCTGTTTTAATATAATATTTACTTAAAATTGTTGTTGATTCTCAGGGGCGATTCTGATATTATAGATGAGCACGAATTGCATATCCGGGTGTGGCGCAGTTGGTAGCGCGCTTGACTGGGGGTCAAGAGGCCGTGAGTTCAAGTCTCGCCACTCGGACCAAAAACAGGAAAGACTCTTTCGAGTCTTTCCTGTTTTTCATTTGATGCGAGACTTGAACTCGGAAGAGCCGGAGCGTAAAGAAAACAGTCCTGCGGACTGTTTTTAGCGACGGGAGCTGCGGCAGCAGCTCGGTGCAGTTTCGCGGCGAAGCGAGCGAAAATGCGTCAAGTCTCGCCACTCGGACCAAAAAAGCGACAGGCTTTTGCCTGTCGCTTTTTTCTTTTTACAGCATCTTTTTCAGGTACTCGCCGGTGTAAGAACCCTTCGTCTTCGCGAC
This sequence comes from uncultured Eubacteriales bacterium, assembly GCA_900317985.1. GTDB lineage: Bacteria > Bacillota > Clostridia > Oscillospirales > Acutalibacteraceae > RUG420. The sequence continues at coordinate 5,085 of ONJD01000029.1, forward strand.
CTGTTCCGGAGTACCGGTGGCAACGACCGTTCCGCCGTTGTCTCCCCCGTCCGGACCGAGGTCGATGATGTAGTCGGCGTTCTTGACGACGTCGAGATTGTGCTCGATGACGAGGACCGTATTCCCCTGATCGACCAGCGTCTGCAGGACATCGATCAGCTTGTGGACGTCGGCGCTGTGGAGACCGGTCGTCGGCTCGTCAAGGATGTAGATGGTCTTGCCGGTGGAGCGTTTGGACAGTTCCGTCGCCAGTTTGACACGCTGCGCCTCACCGCCGGACAGTGTAGTGGCGGGCTGTCCCAGTTTGACGTACCCGAGACCGACTTCCTGCATCTTCTTGCAGCGGTTGTAGATCTTCGGGACGGCCGAGAAGAATTCGACTGACTCGTCGATGGTCATGTCGAGGACATCGCTGATGCTCTTGCCCTTGTATTTGACCTCCAGCGTCTCACGGTTGTACCGTTTGCCGCCACAGACCTCACAGGGGACGTAGACGTCCGAGAGGAAGTGCATCTCGATCTTCACGATCCCGTCGCCCTGACAGGCCTCACAGCGGCCTCCTTTGACGTTGAACGAGAACCGGCCGGCACTGTAGCCGCGGATCTTCGCGTCGCTCGTGGCGGCGAACAGCGTACGGATGTCATTGAACAGGTTCGTGTAGGTCGCCGGGTTCGAGCGTGGCGTCCGTCCGATCGGCGACTGGTCGATGTCGATGACCTTGTCGAGCGCTTCCAGGCCCTCGACGCCGTCCGAGTCTCCGGGGAAACTCTTGGCACGGTTCAGGTCCCTCGCCAGGGTCTTGTAGAGGATCTCGTTGACGAGCGAAGATTTGCCGGAGCCGGAGACACCGGTGACACAGGTGAATGTCCCGAGCGGGATCTTCACGTCGATGTTTTTGAGGTTGTGCTCTCTGGCGCCTTTGACGGTCAGGAAGCTGCCGTTGCCCTTCCGGCGTTCCGTCGGGACCGGCACTTTGCGTTCGCCGCTCAGGTACTGACCGGTGACAGACTCTTTGCAGGCGATGATCTCATCGACTGTGCCGGCGCAGACCACTTCCCCGCCGTTGATGCCGGCGCCGGGGCCGATGTCAACGATGAAGTCAGCCGCCCGCATGGTGTCCTCGTCGTGTTCGACGACGATCAGCGAGTTGCCGAGGTCTCTGAGATCTTTCAGAGTGGCGATCAGCTTGTCGTTGTCCTTCTGGTGCAGGCCGATGCTGGGCTCGTCGAGGATATACAGGACGCCGGTCAAAGCCGAGCCGATTTGCGTTGCCAGACGGATGCGCTGGCTCTCGCCGCCGGACAGCGTTCCGGCATTCCGCGCCAGGTCTAAGTATTCGAGTCCGACGCTCTGCAGGAACGTCAGACGCGATTTGATCTCTTTCAAAATGAGTTCCGCGATGATCGCGTCACGCTCCGAGAGGTCGAGGGCTTCGAAGAATTCCAGTTCCTTCTCAATGGAAAGATGCGTGAGTTCATCGACGTTGAGTCCGCCGACCGTGACCGCCAGGCTCTCAGCCTTCAGCCGCTTTCCATGGCACATCTCACAGGGATGTTCTGACATAACCTGTTCGATCTGCCGTCTGGAGATCTGCGAACTGGTCTCCTCATATTTTCTCAGAAGGTTGTTGACAACGCCTTCGAACCGGGCCTGCCATTTGCCGTCCGAGTATGTCGTGCGGCGATGGAATGCGACCCGTTCATCGCCCGTGCCGTAGAGGATCTTTTCGAGGTCCTCCCGCTTCATGTCCTTGACGGGCGTGTCGATGGAAAAGCCGAAGTGTTCCGAGACACCTTCGTAGTACATCTCCGCGATGGTGCCGCCGTCGGTCTTCATCCAGCCGGGAGCCTTGATGGCGCCCTCGCGGATGCTGAGGGACTTGTCCGGCATCAGGAGGTCTTCGTCGATGATGGTGTAAGAGCCGAGACCCGTGCACTTCGGGCAGGCACCGAAGGGGTTGTTGAACGAGAACATGCGGGGCGCGAGGTCGTCCATGGAAATGCCGTGTTCGGGGCAGGCATAGTTCTGGGAGAACTGCATCTCCTCCCCGCCGATGACATCGACCACGACGAGGCCCTCCGCCAGTTTGGTGGCGGTCTCGACCGAGTCGGTCAGACGGCTCTCGATGCCCTCTTTGATGACGAGGCGGTCGACGATGACTTCGATGTTGTGCTTGAAGGTCTTCTCGAGCTTGATGTTCTCCGAGAGGTCGCGCACTTCCCCGTCGATGCGGGCACGGACAAAGCCGGACTTGGACGCGCTCTCCAGCGCTTTCGCGAAGGTGCCCTTCTTCCCTCGGGCGATGGGCGCCATGACCTGGATCCGGGTGCTTTCCGGCAGCTCCATGATCTGATCGACGATCTGGTCGACGGTCTGATGCTGGATCTCCCGTCCGCAGACCGGGCAGTGCGGTACGCCGATGCGGGCATACATGAGACGCATGTAGTCGTAGATCTCCGTCAGGGTGCCGACCGTGGAACGCGGGTTTTTAGAGGTCGTCTTCTGGTCGATGGAGATGGCCGGAGACAGGCCGTCGATGGACTCGACCTTCGGCTTGTCCATGATCCCGAGGAACTGACGGGCGTAGGACGACAGGGACTCCATATAGCGGCGCTGGCCTTCGGCAAAAATGGTGTCGAAGGCAAGTGAGGACTTACCGGAACCCGAAAGCCCGGTGAAGACCACCATCTTCTCCCGTGGAATGTGGAGGTTGATGTTTTTTAAGTTGTGTTCCCGTGCACCGACGATGCGGATCTCTTTATTTGCCATAAAAATTACGGGCCCTTTCGTTTCTTTGTTGTCTTATCGGCTTTGGAGCCGCCGTGGGAGCCTTCGCGGAGTTCCGCGATCTTGTCCCGGTAGTAGGCGGCGGTCTCGAAATCGAGGATGCGGGCAGCGGCCTGCATCTCTTTGGTCATCTTGCGGATGAGGTCTTCTCTCTGAGCCCTGGTCAGGCGCTTGCCGCCGGATGGCTCGGTATCGACCTTCGAGGTGATTTCGATGACATTGCGGATATCTTTGACGATGGTCTTCGGCGTGACGCCGTGAGCCTCGTTGTAGCGCTCCTGGATCTCTCTGCGGCGAAACGTCTCGCTGATGGCCCGTTCCATGGAGGGCGTCACACTGTCCGCATACATGATGACTTCGCCGTTCGCGTTTCGCGCGGCGCGGCCGATGGTCTGGACAAGAGACGTCTCGGAACGGAGGAAGCCCTCTTTGTCGGCATCGAGGATGGCGACGAGGGACACTTCCGGAATGTCGAGACCTTCGCGCAGGAGGTTGATGCCGATGAGGACGTCGAACTCCCCGAGCCGTAGATCGCGAATGATCTGCATACGCTCGATGGTGTCGACATCGTGGTGCATGTATCGCACTTTGATGCCGTTGGTCTCGAAGAACTCGGTGAGATCTTCGGCCATCTTTTTGGTCAGGGTCGTGACGAGGACGCGTTCGCCCCGTTCGGCCCGCATATTGATCTGGGAAATGAGGTCGTCGATCTGGCCGTCGACCGGTTTGACCGTGATCATCGGGTCGAGCAGGCCCGTCGGACGGATGATCTGTTCGACGATCTGCGCGCTGCGCTCCCGCTCAAACTCGCCCGGAGTGGCCGACGTGAAGATGACCTGGTTGACATGCGAATAGAACTCGTCAAAGTTCAGAGGACGGTTGTCGAACGCGCTCGGAAGACGGAACCCGAATTCGACGAGAGACTCTTTTCTCGCGCGGTCTCCGCCGTACATGCCGCGCACCTGCGGGATGGTGACGTGGGACTCGTCGACGAACAAAAGGAAGTCGTCCGGGAAGTAGTCCATGAGAGTGTACGGTGTAGAGCCGGGTTTCCGGCGGGACAGGACTCTCGAGTAGTTCTCGATGCCGGAGCAGAAACCGGTCTCCCGGAGCATCTCCATGTCGTACTCGGTCCGCTGCTGGATGCGCTGCGCTTCGATGAGTTTTCCCTGGCTTTCGAAGAACTTCACCTGGTCTCTCATCTCCGCCATGATCTCTTCGATGGCGGCGTCCATGACTTCCGGGTCGACCACGTAATGTGTCGCAGGATAGATGGCGGCGTGCTGGAGGATGCCGTTCACTTCTCCGGTGAGGGCGTTGATCTCACAGATGCGGTCGATCTCATCGCCGAAGTACTCGACGCGGATGGCGTACTGGGTCTCACCCGCGGTGAAGATCTCGACGGTGTCGCCTCTGACCCGGAACTTGGTCCGGACGAAGTTGACGTCGTTGCGCTCGTAGTTCAGCTCGACGAGCTTTCGAAGGAGCGCGTCCCGCGGGTACTCCTGACCGGGGCGCAGCGAGATGACCATGTTCTTGTAGTCGATGGGCGATCCGATCGAGTAGATGCAGGACACGGATGCCACGATGATGACGTCTCTCCGCTCACTCAGGGAAAGCGTGGCGGAGTGGCGCATCTTATCGATCTCGTCGTTGATGGACGAGTCTTTTTCGATGTAGGTGTCAGTTGCGGCGACGTAAGCCTCCGGCTGGTAGTAATCGTAGTAGGAGACGAAGTATTCGACCGCGTTGTTCGGGAACATCTCCCGGAATTCGGAACAGAGCTGTCCCGCCAGGGTCTTGTTATGGGCCAGGACGAGAGTTGGGCGATTCGCCTGCGCGATGATGTTCGCCATCGTGAAGGTCTTTCCGGAGCCCGTGACGCCCTTCAGAGACTGTTCTTTGTAGCCTTTGTTCAGACCGTCCACCAGGGCGGCGATGGCTTCCGGCTGGTCGCCGGTGGGCTTGTAGGGCGATACCAGTTCAAAGTGGTCCACAGCGACCCTCCTTCCTTAAATGCAATCGGTGATGATGATGTCGAGCTTTCGGTTTCTATATTTCTCCAGTTCGCTCTCTTTCGAGATGCCCCAGACGTTGACCATGAGGCCGGCCTCGTGGCATCTGCGTACGTAAGCTTTCGGGAAATTGGTGAGTTGATAGTGCGGGTGCAGCGCTTCGGCGCCGTACTCGGCGGCCACCGTCAGAAACTCATTTCGGAGGAGCCGCCGGTCGAAGCACTCCTCCGGGACCGGGTCGTAGAGCAGACCGCAGACGCAACCCTGGTCGATGTGCTTGAGGATGCTGATGACATCGAAGTCGAAACTCGAGAAGATGACCTTCTCCAGAAGACCTTTCTCTTTGACCATGTCATAGGTCTTCTCGACCACCTCGACCTTGTTCTTCGAGGGATGTTTGATCTCGACGTTGAGGATTTCCATATCCTTGACACAGTCGAGGGTCTCTTCGAGGGTCGGGATGGTCGTCCCCTTGAACTCGTCAGAGAACCAGGAACCGAAGTCCATCGCCCGCAGTTCTTCGAACGTGTGCTCGTTGACGTAGCCGGTGCCGTCCGAGGTCTCGTCGACCGTGAAATTGTGGCAGATGACCAGCACCCCGTCGGAACTCATCTGGACGTCGAATTCGACGCCGTCCGCGCCGTGATCGATGGCCGCCTGAAAGGCCGGCAGCGTGTTCTGCGGAGCCCGGCGATTGGCGCCTCTGTGGCCCAGGATCTTCGTCTTCATACTGTCGCTTCCTCTACTTAAGATACAACTATTGTAATGATACCATTTTTTAATGTAAATAGCAAAACAAATGTTCTGATTCGCCATAAAAAAGAGGAGCACTTCCGCACTCCTCCCGAACCGTATTTTGTTTAAAGGAAAACTGAAAAAAACGCGATGCTTTCCGGCATATACATCGTCCCGACATTCGCGGTGATCTTGATGGGCAGGGTGCCGTGCAGCACCGGCGAAAATCCGGGACGAAGGTTATAGAAACTGAAGGATTCCGCCGGAAAAGAAATGACGTCGTCGTTCCGTTCCGCATCGATGTAATCTCCGCTGTCAAAGTACTTGAGCGACTTGACTTTCCCCTTCATGGCAGCTCCCGTCTTGGCAGAACGGGCATTCAGAGTGGTCGCGTGCAGACGGATGGTCCCGACGCCGTCGGTCACGGAAAGGATCGCAGGGTGTTCGAACCCTTCATTCACCATGGAAACATTCGTCACGTTGTTCGCCTGACCCCTTTGTACAAAAGGTAGTTCTCCATCGTATCGACACGCTCTGCGTACCGTTCCGCCACTTCCAGTCCCTCTTCGGTCAGTTTGGGATGGCGGTTGTTGGAGCGGTCGACCAGTCCTTCCTCTGCTAGCGAGCTGAGCAGGCGGCTGATCGTGTACTTTTCTTCCCCCAGGCTTCGGGAAAGGCCGGTGACGGTCACATTGTCGTCATTGTAAAAACCAAGAAGAGCTCTTAAACGGAGCATCTCCGATGATTCTGCCATAGGTTTCCACATCACTTTCCGCAAAAAAACACTATCTTAAGTTAGCTTTTGCTAACCTAAGATAGTATATCAGAGCGGAGTTAGCCATGTCAAACTGTTTTAAATCATCCGTTGTAGTGCGGGAACTGTTCCGCGAACCAGACGTTCGGGACTTCGAAGGTCATGCCGTTCAGACCTTCCAATGCGCCCGCGTCTGTCGTGAAGTCGAACACCGTCTTGTAGGAGTACAGGAACTGTTTGCGCCGTCCCCCCTGCTTCCGGTTGTTCTGGTTGTTGCCGTACTTGCCATCACCCACCAGCGGGCAGCCGATGCTCGCAAAGTGCGCGCGGATTTGATGCGTCCGTCCGGTCAGGAGTTCCACTTCCACGAGGGACATGTTTTCCGCGGACTTCAGGACCCGGTACTTCGTCTCGATGGTCTTGGCGCCGGGACGATAGTCTTTATAGACATAGACGCGGTTCTTTTTCTCGTCTTTCCAGAGGTACCCTTTGAGCAGGCCCTTTTCCGGGTTCGGTGTCCCGTGGACGGCGCAGAGGTAAAACTTGTGGATCTCCCGGTCCTTCATCTTCTGGTTCAGCACGCGAAGCGCCTCTGCGGTCTTTGCCGCCAGGACGATGCCGCCGGTGTTCCGGTCGATCCGGTTGACGAGCGCCGGTGTGAAGGACTGCTCCGCGTCCGGGTCGTACTCCCCTTTTTCATAGAGGTACCGCTTGACCCGGCCGATGAGCGTATCGACATATTCCCGGTCGTCCGGGTGCGCCAGCAGCCCGACCGGCTTGTCGAGCACGAGAACGTTCTCATCCTCAAAGAGGATGTGGAGGTTTGTCCCGGCGTGCAGGAAGTCGTACGTCGGTTCCGGCTTTTCGAAGAACTCGTCGTTGATGTACAGGTCCAGTACATCGCCCACAGAAAGACGGGTGGAGATCTCCGCCCGTTTCCCGTTGACTTTGATTCGCTTTTTCCGGATGTACTTGTAAAGAAGAGACTGCGGCAGGTTCGGCAGGTTCTTTTGCAGGAACTTGTCGAGGCGCTGGCCCGCGTCATTCTTCCCGATTGTCAGCTGTTTCATTCGGTAAAACCCTCACACGGATCTGTTCGACTCTGCGGTTGTCCGTCTTGAGGACGGAGATCAGCAGGTTTTCATACATCATTTCGTCGTCCCGCTTCGGGATCTCGCCGAAGAGCTCCATGACCCAGCCGGCCACGGTGTTGGACTCGGACTCGGGCATCTCCTTGCCGAAGTACTCGAACATGTCCTCGAGCTCCGTGTTGCAGCGGACGATGTAGCTGTCTCTGCCGGTCTTGACGATGTCTTTCTCGACGTCGTCGTGTTCGTCGTAGATCTCGCCGACGAGCTCTTCCAGGATGTCCTCCATGGTCACGATGCCGTCGGTGCCGCCGAACTCGTCGGAGACGACCGCCATGTGGGTGTGCTTCTGCTGCAGGAGCGTCAGCGCCTTGGCGATCTTCATGCTGGGCGCCACAAAAATGGCGGGCGTGATGACGTCTTCGAGCCGTCGGTCGCCAAAGTAGATCTCGTCATAGAAATCGCTCAGGTGCAGGAAGCCGACGATGTCGTCGATGTCTTCATCGTACACCGGGATGCGGGAGTACTCGTGTTCGCGGAACACTTCGAGAAGCTCCTCTTTCTGCGCGCGCAGGGACACCGCCACCACGTCCACACGGGGTGTGAAGATGTCCGCGACCTCGATGTCGTTGAACTCGAGGACGCTGTGGATGAGCTCGGTGTCTTCCTTTTCGATGCCGCCGCCGCTTTCGGCTTCCTCGACCATGGTCAGGAACTCGCCTTCGGTGATCTCTTCGGTCGCCTTGACGCCGAACAGTTTCGCGATGAACGCCTTCCACCAGCCGAACAGCTTGTTGAAGGGGTAAAACAGGACCATGAGTGCCCGCAGGACGGGGGCCACGGCCATGCCGAACTGTTCCGGCATCTCTTTGGCGATGGACTTCGGGGTGACTTCGGAAAAGATGAGGATGACGACCGTCATGACGATCGTGGACCATGTGGCGCCGATGTCGCCCATCGCCCGCACGAAGAGGACGGTGGCGATCGCAGATGCGCCGATGTTCACGATATTGTTGCCGATCAGGATGGTCGACAGCATGGCATCGTAGTCGTCGATGATCTTGAGAGCGCGGGTGGCGGCTTTGTTGCCCTCCTGCTCTTTGGCTTTCAGGCGGATCTCATTGGCGCTGGAGAACGCGGTCTCCGACGCGGAAAAGAATCCGGAAAGGATGACAAAAATGATTAGGACAATGATCATACCGGTACTGCCCATATTGTGAATATCAACTCCGTTTGATCACGCCTCGGTCGGCGTGTTTTCTTTGACTGTTATGTTCTCGTCCTCCGAGAAGTCGTCCTCCGAGAACGTGAACTGCGTGCCGGCTCCCAGCTCGAGTTCCAGCTTCATGTGGATCTCCGGGAAGTGGTACTTTTCGATGATGAAGAACTCCATCGAGATGATGAGGAGATAGAACATGGCGAAGATGCCGGGGTTCACGAGGGACATGAGTTCCAGCGCGAGGAACGACGCAGTCACCGTGAACGCGAACATGGAATGCTTCGACATGAGGAATTTCCAGCGGACGAGCATCTGGTATCCGTAGGTCAGGAGACCGACGAGGCCGAAGCTGCCCCAGACCTGCGGGAGCGAGGAA
>ONJD01000113.1 GCA_900317985.1 uncultured Eubacteriales bacterium
ATGGAAGCGTCCGGCAGAGACAGCCCCCGTTCCCATTTGGAAACGGCGCGGTCCGTTACGCCGAGCATCTCCCCCAGCCGGAACTGGGTAAGCCCCTGGTCTTTTCTGCATTGGGCGATGAACCGCCCGGTCTTCATTTGATCCATAAAAGGCCCTCCTTTCACCCTCATCATAGTTTGCGGAGAGAGAAAAATACACAAACTGGTGGTTGAGTCGGCCGTTTTTTCGGCCTTCTGTTTCTATTCTATAGCAACGGTTTCCCCTGCACTCAAGAAATATCGAACTTTTTCAAACTTTTTTCGGAAAACCGGTTGACAGACCCCAAACTGCATGGTACTATCTAGGTGTAACAGGTCAGCTAATACAGCAGGCACAGGTACATAAGCTATGGATATTTATGGAGGTAACCATCATGAAAAAACAAATCCCGTTCCTCGTCGCACTCGCTCTGATCATCTCGGTCGTCATGACCACCGTCATGATGTACGGCTGCAACAAGAAAGAAGAAGCCGAGACCATCACCGAAACCGTCTCGCAGCAGGTCGAGTCTACACCGGCCGCCATCGAGAAGGACATGGCCATCTATACCGACATCATCGCGAACCTTCCCGCCGGTTCCGCTTACGCGTTCGCCGACATGGCGGAAGACCAGGACGCTCTCCTCGTCGCGGAGCAGACCATCTCCTTCGAAGGCAAGCTCGAAGCTTCCAAAGCGAAGGTCTATGCGCAGGACAAAGACGGCAACGTCAAAGAGATGGGCACCGTCGAGAGCTCGACGACCTCCATGCCGCTCATGGCATTCGAGCACGCGGTCTACTTCGGCAGCCACAGCACCATGAGCAAGGCTTCCATCAACACGAAAGAGTCCAAGATGGAAGTTGAAACCGCAAAGACCAACAACGACGAGACCGATGTCGCCAACAAGGCCTACAACGTCCTCTTCGAGGAGTACGGCCGCGGCACCATCATCGAGTTCACCGAACTCCAGAAATAACCAGTTTTCCTTTTCTCGATCTCCTGATACATACAAACTGGAAAGCCCCGATCAGCACAAAAGTGCCGGTCGGGGTTTTCTTGTGGTATACTGTGTTCATATTCTGCAGAAAGGAGGCGATGTACCCATGGCAACTCTGGCCACCTGGCTTTACGCATTGTCCGGCCACTACCTGTTGCTGGTCCTGGTCTCTACCATCCTCTTCCCCTTTGCCATCCTGGCGCTCGGTCTCGTCATGGAACTCTTCGCGCAGGCCATCACCACGGTCATTGCGTTTGTGACAGGCCCGCTCATCGCCTTCGGCATCCGGACCTATGCCACGTACATCGGCACGGTCATCCATGAGTTCTCCCACGCCACGTTCGCGTTCTTCACCGGCGCGAAGGTCACGAAAATCACTCTCATCCCCCACGGCACCACGCTCGGCAGCGTCGAGTACACGCCGCGCGGCAACAGGTTCTTCCAGGGGCTCCAGCAGAGCCTCAGCGCCGTCGCGCCTACCCTTGTCGGTACCGCGCTCCTGTACCTGCTCTTCTCGCAGGTGCACCCGCTCCTGACCGAGGCCTGGCACTACGTCCTCTTCTACTACCTCGCGCTCAGCATCCTCTTCCATATGGACCTGAGTCTCGCGGACCTGCGCAACTTCTTTTCGGGCATCCTGCCCTTCCTCGGTCTCACATTCCTGTGCATGCTTCTCTTTTTCGGTGTCCTCGGCACCGATACCGTCCGGGAATTCGCGCTGAAACTGATGCAGCAGTACGGCGCCCCGGCCATCGCTCTGACACCTGTTGAAGGTTTTTTAACCTTTTTTTAGGAAATGGGAGTATAATATAGACGTAATCGGAGAACAGTACTCCGTTACTGAACCACCTTCTAGTATTCGAAAGGAGAAGAGTTTATGGGATTCATTGCTACGATCATCGTTGGTGTGCTGGCCGGCTGGCTGGCTGAAAAGGTCATGAAAGTTGACATGCCGACCTGGCAGAACCTGCTGCTCGGCCTTTGCGGCTCGGCGCTCGGTTCCATCGTCCTCGGCGTTGTCGGTATGGACAAACCCGCCGGCATGATCTCCGGCATCGCGGTCGCATTCGTATTCGCGTGCCTCATCGTCTGGGCCGTCAACAAGATCCGCTCCAAAAAGTAACCAACACGCAATAAAACAGCCGTCCTCGCAAGAGGGCGGCTGTCCTTTTTGGTTTTGGCGATTTAATCCTTCGAAGTAGCACGGGCGTCTGCTCTCGCCTTGCTCTCCTCCACCAGAGCGGGGTCCGGCGGAAGCAGGAGTTTCTGGGCGATGAAGAACACGATGGTCTGGATGATCCCGCACGGGATGAGCAGGATGAGTCTGGCCAGCGGATGGATCCACTCCCAGGGTGCCCGGATGATGTACGGGTAGAGGATGCCCTGCAGCCAGGTCACGAAGACGATGGTGAGGACCATGATGACGAAGTACAGGACGAAGTGCCAGCGCGGGGCCGACGATTTGAACGTGTACTTCTTGTTCATGATGTAGACGAAGATGTTCGCGATGATGTTCGCGAGGAAGAACGGCAGGACGTAGCCCCAGGTCACGGTGCCGTTGATGATGTACTTCGCCGCGTCCGCGGCGCCAGCCGCCGTGTCCGTGTCGAACAGGGTCGGCTCATTGTAGAGGAAGTCGAGCCAGCCCGGCAGCGGGGTCGTGAACCGGTCGAAGAACACCGGGAAGATGTACTGCAGCACCGCCTGGATGATCCCGCCGAGGCCTCCGACCCCGACGAACTTCACGAGCTGCCACAGCGTCAGCAGCGGACCGGAAAGGCCGGCCAGCTTCTGACCAACGGTCAATTTCTCTTCACTCATAACGTTTCTCCTTCTCGTTTCACTCTTCTCTGGCTTTATACAGTTTCTCCGCGGCACGGGTCGCTTTTCGGCCGAGGAGTTCCGTGTACTTCCCGGCGACCGCGCCGTTGATGACCGGCACGTCCTGTGTCGCTTTGGCGAGCGCTTTCCCAAGCTTCACGTCAACTTTGGAATCGTCCACCTTCTCCAGCATGGCGGCGGTCTCCTCTTCGTCGAGGACGAATGCTTTCGCCACGTTGCGGTACATGGACTCCCGGATGGGTTCCAGGAACTCTTTGTTCTCCCGTTTTGTCGGGAGGACCGTGACGGTCACGGCACTGCGCTTCGCCGCTTTCACGAACTTTCCGGCGGCGTCGCGGCGCATCTTGTACGACATGTTCGTCATGACGTTCGCGTTGATGGCCTGCGCGACCGGGATGAGGTCGCTGGTCACGGACGTCAGCTCATCGAGGCCGTACGCTTTGACCGAGTACTCGTCGTTGATGACCAGTTCTTTCGCGACCACGGACACAACTGCTTTGACGTTCAGTTTCCGCTTTCTGCGGTAGCGTTTCATGACTTTGGCGTACATCGCCTCGTTGTCCTGGATGGCGGCTGTCGCGTAGGACTTCGTGAAGACGACCACGATGGGCACGCCCTCCCACAGCTTGGAGATGCGGTAGAGGTAGTTGAGGGACTCTTTCGAGACGCGCTTCGACTGGGCGTCGATGCAGAACCAGATGACGTGGATGAGTTTCGTGAGGTCCTTCCGGGTGAGGCCCTCTTCGGACCAGCCGGACAGTTCCCGTTTCACCATCTCCTGCTTGACGACGCTGTACTCGAGTCCTGCCGTGTCGATGAGCCGGAACGGAAGGTCTTTCCGCTCGTAGAGCTTCATCTTCTTCGTGACGGCGGCACCGTCTCCGACCTTCGCTTTCGAGGACCAGCACATTGACTTTCTGGTCGTCGATGACCGGCCGCTCCACGAACTCGAGGCTCTTTGCGGTCTGGCGGTCGGCGACGAACTCGCCGACCTTCCCCGCCTTGGACGCGATCCGGTCGTATTTTCTCTTAGCCATTGGGATCTGAACTCCTGTCTACTAATATTCTTCCCTATTCTAACACAAGAAACAGCCGCCCTCAAATGAGGACGGCGGTTTTCTGGCGATGTACCGTTGCGGCAGATCGGCAAAATGTGGTAAACTGCTTTCGGTAAGAAACGAGGTGAGGACATGAAGATCAGCGGAGCCATTTTCGACGTGGACGATACCCTGACCATTTCCGAGTGGGTCTGGAAGGGCATTCCCGAAAAGTTCCTGAAACGGCACGGCAAGGTCGCCGAGCCGGGGCTCGACGAGACGCTGGCGCTGCTCAACACGGCGCAGATCGGCGAGTACTTCAAGGAGCATTATTTCCAGGACTCTCACCGCAGCGCGAAGAGCATCATCTGGGAGTTCGGCACCATGGGCGCTCCCTACTATTTCTTCAAAGTCCCGCTGAAACCCGGCGCGAAGAAGCTCGTAAAACAGCTGTACAAACAGGGCGTCAAGATGACCATCCTCAGCGCCAATGAGACCACCCTCATCAAAGCGGCGCTGCTGCGCACCGGCATCCACCGCTACTTCGACTCCATCTTCTGCGGCAAGGACGCGGAGAACGCCAAAGACAACCCACGGTCCTTTGAAAAAGCCCTGGAACGTCTCGGCACTCCGAAGGAGGAGACCCTCGTCTTCGACGACTCCCTCTACGCCATCCGCACGGCCCGCTCCGCCGGCTTCCAGTGTGTCGCCGTCGTCGACGGGACCGAGCCGCCCGAAGTCCGGGCAGAACTCGAAGAGCTTTCGCTGTTCTGCGTCTCTGACTTCACGGACCTGCTCGACCAGCTGGAAGGCCCCGCGAAGTAAATCGCCAACCGAATACAAAAGAAAAGGACTGACTCCGAAGAGTCAGTCCTTGTTTGTTTTCGCGATGTACCGGTCTCAGTCCTCTACTTTCGGAGCGTCCTTACCGGTGGTCTTGCGCCATTCTTTGTACTTGTCGATCTCGCCGTCGAGAAGCTTGTTGACCATCTTCAGGACCGCGGCGTCGTCGACGAGGCCGATGAGGCCGAAGCTGTCCGGGATGAGGTCGAGCGGAGAGATGGTGTAAAGCGCGCCAAAGAGAACGATGGCGACAGAGCGCTTGGAGATGTCTCTGTACTCTTTGTACATGTAGTCTCTGACGAGAAGGATGTAGATGCGGGCATCTTCGAGCGTGTCAGCGATGCTGTCGAGTTTTCCGCCGGGGAACTTCTTCAGCATGGCCTCTGCTTTCTCGATGGTGTCGCTGATCTTCGCGTCATCCTCGAGCAGGTCGTAGACCTTACCGTAAGCAACCTTTGCGATGGCAGTGAGCTTTGCGATATCTTTCAGTGATGGCATAACCGTTCCTCCTAAAAGTTTGTTATATACAGTATATCACATTTACGCTTTCACTTCACCGGTGACCACGTTGAAGGTCTTTCCGGCGAAATCGTAGGAACCGCTGTAGGTGAAGTCGACCTTGCCGTCCTTCACGTACCAGGTACCGTACTCGTTCTGGGCAAGTCCCGTGTAGTCGGTCAGCTTGCCGTCCTCATAGACACCCCAGACACCGTTCTCCTGCGTGACCAGCGTGTCGTTCATCTCGTAGTCCTCCTGGCTGTCGACGACGCCCTGGGTGGCGTCTTTCAGCTGGTCGAGGTACGAGGTGAAGTCGATGCCCTTGAGCTCTTCCACTTTTTCGTTGATGGCGTTCAGGGAAGGCGGCCGTTTCGGGATTTCGAACTTGACCTTCTCTTTGACGGTGTCCATCGCACTCTGGAGTTTCGAGGTCGTCGTGACGTCAGAGACCGGCTTGTTACTCGAGAGCACGCTCTGCGCCTTTTCAAGGAGCTCTCCGGCTTCCGCGGTCTGGTCGGTGATGCGGGTCACCTGGTCTTTGAACATGGTGACGGCCGCTGCCATTTCGTCCGGCATGGACTTGCAGCCGCTGAGCAGGGTGCAGAGCAGCGCGACAGCCATGACCAGTACGGTCAGTTTCTTTTTCATACCAAATTTCCTCCAAATTCCGCGCCCGTCTCGAGCGCGCCATTTTATGTCTTTAACATTTTACAATAGAAAACCGGAGAGCGCAAACTCTCCGGCTTCTTTTCATTTGTTAACTTTTCAGCAATTATTCGGCGATGTGCCCCTTCGCCTTGATGACGTCGATGACACCGTCGACATACTTCTCGCAAATCTCCTCCGAGGGAGCTTCGACCATGACACGGATGACCGGCTCGGTGCCGCTCTCGCGGACCAGGATACGGCCGGTGGTGCCAAGCTCTTCGCCGACTTTTGCGACGGCAGCCTGGACGTCGGGGTCGTTCTGCGCGTCGGGTTTGCTCTTGACGCGGACGTTCTTCAGGACCTGCGGGTAGAACTCAACAGGTGCTGCGAGTTCGCTCATCGGCTTCTCTTTGGCGAGCATGACTTCCATCATTTTGAGAGAGGTCAGGATGCCGTCGCCGGTGGTGGCGTACTTCGTGAAG
>ONJD01000012.1 GCA_900317985.1 uncultured Eubacteriales bacterium
GGCGACGGCTTCGTCGATGGTGCCGCGGGTACAGGCTTCTTCGCACTTGCGGTTACAGACACGACCGCAGACTGCCGGGAACGGGTTCTCTCTCTTGATGAGCTCGAGAGCCTCGTCATAGCGGCCTTCCTTGGCCATCTGCAGGTAACCCTGAATGGCGATGTGCGCCGGGCAGGCAGACTTACAGGGAGCGGTACCGGTCTCGTAGCACTCTTCGCGGTTGGTGTCTCTGTAGTCGGCGTTCCAGCGGTTCTTGAGCCAGATGTGCTCTGCGGGATCCTCACGGAAGTCATAGGTCTGTTCGGAGCCGTCTTTGCACTTCAGTTTCTGGCCGAGACGGACAGCGCCGGCCGGGCAGTACTGGACGCAGCGGCCGCAGGCGACGCAGTTGTTCGGGTCGACCTTCGCGGTGTAAGCGGACGCTTCCATGTTCGGGGTGTTGAACAGCATCGCGGTACGAAGGGCGTTACAGATCTTGACGTCGCAGTTGCAGATAGCGAAGATCTTGTCCTTACCGTCAACGTTCGTGACCTGGTGGACAAAGCCGTTCTTCTCAGCCTGCTCGAGGATGCGGTATACTTCTTCTTTGGTGATGTGATGGGAACCGGAGGTCTTGGACTCGCAGCAGTAGTCTGCGAAGTCGCCCATGGAAATACACCAGTGGTTCGGGTCGTCGGTGCAGCCGACGCCGCGCTCTGCGCGCTCAAGACGGCAGGTGCAGGGGCCGACGCCGTACTGACCGTCGTACTTCTCGATCCAGTAGGAGATGTGCTCGATATCGACGGACTTGTTCTCGGTCTCGATGGCCTTCTCGACGGGGATGACGTGCATGCCGGAGCCTGCGCCGCCCTCGGGGATCATCTGAGTCAGACCGACCGGGCCGAAGCCTTCGAACGGAAGGTAGGTGGACAGTTCGAACATCTCGGCGAATTCCGGATGATCTTCATACCACTCGGGATGCTCGTTCAGGATCTCAGCACTGCCGGGAACGAAGTTCTTGACGGAGTACTTCTTGACATGCTGGGGGTTCTCCCAGTCCCACTCGACGACGCCGTAGTAGCCGAGCTCTTCGAGTTTGTAGTTGAGGTAGTCTTTATCGAAGCCGGTCTTGGCCTGGATCTCTTCGAAAGTCTTCGCTTTCCGAAGTTCCATGGCGAGCATGATCTTGGCGCCGTCTTCATCGACGACGGGTTCCAGACCATAGTAGTCCGGTGCGCGACCGTCGAGTTTCTTGAACATACGGTCGGTCGGGATGTGAGCCGCCTTCATGAGGTTCGGTCTCGGATTGTCGGTACCATAGTTACCAAACTGATGTTTGGTATCGTCTCCGATTCGGCCGCCAAGGGCTTCCTTCGGAGTAAAGAAATATTTCTTGGTCTTCAGGTTTGCCATATTCGTTCTCCCTTCCCTTACAGTTCTTCGCCGTCAACGTACGCTGCCAGGATCTTGGTGACCGGTTTGCGGTCCACCAGCATGAAGGTAGCGGGGCTTCCGACTTTCAGGAACTCGATCTTGTCATAGCCGAATCCGGTCAGTTCACGGACGGTCTTCTCGATCGGTTTTCCGGCTTTTTCACCGGCGATGATCGCATCGAGCTGTTTCTCGAACTTGGCCATATCCATCGGGGCATCGATGCCGGGGACGAGATATGCTTTCCAGCCCTGGGCCAGAGTGTAGTCGCCTTCCTTGTAGTCGACGATCTTGTCCATGGAAGCTTCCTGATCCATGATGGTGTTCTCACCGTGGGCGATGAACGTGACTTCGCCGTTTTCGCAGACGACGTCTCCCCAATACGGGAACCAGCCACTGCCGTCAACGATCAGAACGTTTTTGAGCATTAATTTCATAATATACCTCCCTAACCTGACGGGTCGTTCTTCTGGTCTGACCAGAACAGACTCCGCCTGTTATTCTAACAGTAAGTATTATATAACAATATACAGGAATTGTCTTGGTCTAACCATTGCCCGCCGCAGAAATTCGTAAGAATGTCACAAATAGAGAGGAGCCTGTCATAGCAGTTTGCACAAAGAAAAAGAACGGCCCGTCCGGTCCGGCAGGACCAAACGGGCCATATCATATGAAGTCGTTGTTCCGTTGCAGCAAAACAGCCTCAGTCAAGCGCTTCGACCAGTGCCAGCAGGACTTCGGAGAGTGCCTTCTCGGCAAGGTCATTCAACTCGCGGTAGGAGCCGGAGGCACTGTCGTCGGCGTCGTCCGAGATCTTCCGGACAGACAAGAATGGTGTCTCGAGACGGTCACAGACAGAGGCGATGGCCGCCGTCTCCATGTCGAAGGCCTCGATGTCGAACATCTCTTTATACTCCTGTTTCCGGACGGGGTCGGCGAGGAAAAAGTCTCCTGTGCCGAGGCGAGCCGGGAGGACCCCGTTCACGGTCAGCGCCGCGTCGAGCAGTTTCTGCGAGGGTTTGTGATAGCGGACTCCTCCGGGTTTCTCCCCGGCCTGGTAGCCGAAGACGGTGAGGTCAAAGTCGCACTCCACATAGGAAGTACCGGCGACGACGTTGCCCTTCGCGAGGTGCTGGATGGCGCCGGACAGACCGGCGTTCAGGACGCAGTCCACCTGATGGTCCAGGATGAGGACGGTGGCCGCAAAGGCGGCATTCACTTTGCCGATCCCGCACTCGACCGCGATGATCTCCGCGTTGTCCGTTTCATACCGGATGGTGTTCATCGGACGTTTGGACAGCCAGGACCCGCCATTCTCGAGCGCGATCTCGGAAAAAGGCTGGAATTCCATTTCATCTGCAAAGATAAAACCGATCTTTTGTTTCATGTCTCTTCCTCCGCTTGGTTTCTTATGAATTTCCTTTATTATATACTTTTTTTCAAAACGTGGCTATGCTATACTGAATACCGTATCACCAACGCTTTTTTGCACACACGAACAGGAGCATCATCATGGAAAAAAAGAACGTCGTCATCCACATTGCCGGCAGTGAATATACCATCCTCACCGAGGAGGATCCGGCATACGTCGAAGCCCTTGCGGAGACACTCGACAAGGACATCACCGAGATCGTCGGCGCCAACCGCCGTCTCTCCATGACCCAGGCCGCCATCCTTGCCGCCCTGGACTACGCGGACAAAGCCGCCAAAGAGTCCGAGGCCGCCGACAACCTTCGCGGTCAGATCAAAGAGTACCTGGAAGACTCCGCCCGCTACAAAATGGAAGCGGAAGTGGCCCGCCGGGACGTCGAACGTCTGCAGAGAGAGCTGAAAGACGCCAAAGCAAAACCCTTTTGAAGGAGATTCCTGTAAAGGAGCCAGACGAATATGAGCAGAGGGCCTGAAGTCCTTGCCCCCGCGGGGAGCATGGACGCTCTTCGGGCTGCTGTGGAATGTGGTGCCGACGCCGTCTATCTGGGCGC
Source organism: uncultured Eubacteriales bacterium (assembly GCA_900317985.1). Lineage (GTDB taxonomy): Bacteria > Bacillota > Clostridia > Oscillospirales > Acutalibacteraceae > RUG420. Next base: position 3,393 of record ONJD01000012.1, read on the forward strand.
CGGCCACTTCAATGCCCGAAGAAATGCCAGAAACTTCACCGAGGAAGAACTGGCGGAAGCAATCGAATACTGCCATGTGCGGGGCGTCAAAGTGCACCTGACTCTGAACACGCTGGTCTCCGACGAAGAATTGCCTTTGGCGATCGACCTCATCGAGTCCGCATGCTCGCTCGGTGTCGACGCGCTCATCGTACAGGACCTGGGCGTAGCCGCCCTCGTCCGCGCCGCCGCTCCGGAGATGGAACTCCACGCTTCGACCCAGATGGCGGTCATGACCCCGGAGGGGTTCCGCGCCCTGGCAGACCTCGGGTTCACCCGCGCGGTCCTGCCGAGGGAGCTCTCGTATGAAGAGATCCTGTCCATCCGGGAGGCGACCGCGGACACCGGCCTCGAACTCGAGATGTTCATCCACGGCGCGCTCTGCATGTGTGTCTCCGGCCAGTGCTATCTCAGCGCCACCATGGGCGGCCGCAGCGGCAACCGCGGTCTCTGTGCCCAGCCCTGCCGTCTGCGCTTTGCCGCGGAGGGCGGACGCCGCTCCGACCACGCCCTGTCCCTTCGGGACCTCTCGGCGGTCGAAGACATCCCGGAACTCTACGAGGCCGGGGTCCTGTCCTTCAAGATCGAAGGGCGCATGAAACGCCCCGAATATGTGGCCGCCGCGGTCACGGCCTGCCGCAACGCGGTGGACGGCATCCGCGATGACGCGCTCCTGCGCGACCTCGACGCCGTCTTCTCCCGCTCCGGCCACACCGACGGATACCTCAAAGGGCAGCTCGGCCACGACATGTTCGGCACCCGCCGGAAAGACGATGTCGTCGCCGCGGCTCCCATCTTAAAAGACCTCGAACAGCTTTATGTGAAAGAGACCCGGTCGACGCCGGTGTCCTTCGACTTCACCGCCCGACTCGGAGCGCCGCTACAGCTGACGGCCGCGTGGACCGACCCGGAGACCGGGACCCCGCTTTCCGTTTCGGTCGACAGCGGAGACGTCCTTGCGGAGGCCGCACAGAACGCGGCGACGACCGAAGAAAAGGTCGAAAAACAGCTGCGCAAGACCGGCGGGACCGGATTTGCCGCGGAAGAAGTCCATATCGCCCTGGACCCCGGTCTGTTCCTGCCGGTGTCCGCGCTCAACGACCTGCGCAGAAACGCGCTTGCCGCCCTGACGGAAACCATCCGTAAAAAAGCGGTCCGGCCGTTCGACCGGGCGCGCGCGGAACAGGTCCTGAAAGACGCTGGTTCCGGACACGCCAAAGGAGCGGAGCCGTCCGACATCATCCGGCTGCGAAGTGCCGGTCAGCTTCCGGGGACCGCATTCCTCATGGAGCACCAAGATCTCATCTGGGTCCTGCCCCTCGACACTCCGCTGTCCACCTTCAAAGACCTGAAGGCCGGGCAGATCCCGTTTGGCGTGGAGGTCCCGCGCGGTCTCTACGAGAACACCGACCGTGTCCGGACACAGTTGAGCACCGCTGTCCAATACGGCGCATCCTTCGCGTTCGCCGCCACTCTCGACAGTCTGGAACTGGCGAAGAATGCCGGCCTTCCGGTCCTCGGCAGCTTCACGATGAATGTGTTCAACCACATCGCGCGCTCCGAATATGAGCGCCTCGGCGTGAGCCGGATGACCCTGTCCCAGGAACTGACCTTCCGGCAGGTGGACGTGCTGCAGAGATACGGTACATCGCCACAGGGAGACGGTCTGCTCGTCTACGGGCGCTCGCCCCTCATGCTGACCCGCAACTGTCCCGACGGTCTTTCCCCGAAAGACTTTGCGAACGATGCCGCACCGGAACTCACGGACCGGAAAGGCATCCGCTTCCCCGTCGTGAAGAACGGCGACGCGTACGAGCTTTTGAACTCCCGTCCGCTCTACCTCGCCGACAGCCGGGACGTGCCCCGCGGGCTCTTCCGCCTCTGCTGGTTCACGACCGAGACGGAAGAAGAGGTGCGGGACATCCTGCAGGCTTACAAAGACGGGACCCACGCCGGGACCGAATTCACCAGAGGACTTTACCAAAAAGGAGTTTTATAAATGAGTGAGACCATCCGCATCAAATACTTTACCGACCAGATCGAGAAACTGCGGTACATCGACGGGAAATCCGACTGGATCGACCTGCGCGCCGCGGAAGACATCACCCTGAAGCAGGGAGAGTTCAAACTCGTTCCGCTCGGCGTTGCCATGAAACTGCCGGAAGGCTTCGAGGCCCATGTCGTCCCCCGCTCCTCGACGTTCAAGAACTTCGGGATCCTGCAGGTCAACTCGATGGGTGTCATCGACGCGTCCTACTGCGGAGACAACGACCAGTGGTTCATGCCGGTTCTGGCGATGCGCGACACGGAGATCCGCGTCAACGACCGCATCTGTCAGTTCCGCATCATGAAGAACCAGCCGCAGATCGACTTCGAGCTCGTCGAACACCTCGACGCGGAGGACCGCGGCGGCTTCGGTTCCACCGGGAAACAGTAATTATTCCCGACTATTGTAAGAAAACACTTTGATGTGTTAAAATGATAAAGTCATACTTATAGTTTGAGAAAGCTATTGGAGGTATCTTTATGAGTCAGAAAGTCTCGGTGAAGGTCAACATCGGCTCGACTTCGACGCAGCCGACTCCGGAACCGTCACCCGTCAAGGAACCCGCTCAAAAGAAAAAGTTCAAACTGACCGGGATCCAGATCGGGGCCATCTGCTTCGTGGTGCTCTTCGGCATCATCTGCGCAGTCCTGTCCCCCATCACCGCCGCTTCCGGCACCCTGTGGGCCCTGTTCCCGCCGGTCGTCGCCATCGGCCTCGCCCTCATCACGAAAGAAGTCTATTCGTCCCTGCTGATCGGTACCCTCGTCGGTCTTCCTCGGCATCATCGTCTCCCTGCTCAACAAGTCGGGCGGCTCCGCCGCGTTCGGCCGCTGGGCGCAGGAACACATCAAGACCAGAGTCGGTGCCATGCTCGCCACCTTCGCGCTCGGCGTCCTCATCTTCATCGATGACTACTTCAACTGCCTGACCGTCGGTGCCGTCATGCGTCCCGTCACGGACTCCCATAAAGTCTCCCGTGCGAAACTTGCTTACCTGATCGACGCCACCGCGGCGCCCGTCTGCATGATCGCGCCCATCTCCTCCTGGGCCGCAGCCGTTTCCGGCTCCGTCGACCCGGAGACCGCCGGCATGTCGGGCATCAAGCTCTTCTGCATGGCCATCCCCTACAACTTCTACTCTCTGCTGTCTCTCGTCTTCATCATCGCGATCTGCCTGATGAAGTTCGATTACGGTCCGATGAGACGCCATGAGTGGAACGCCCTCAACAAGAACGACCTCTTCACCGAAGGCGAGCGCGCCGAAAGTGTCGAAGTCAAGTTCAATGAGAAATCGAAGATCATGGACCTCGTCCTTCCGGTCATCGTCCTCATCTTCTGCTGCGCATTCGCCATGATCTACGTCGGCGGCTTCTTCGACGGCGTCGACTTCATCACCGCGTTCTCCGACACCGACGCGACGGTCGCTCTTCCCTGGGGCGCCATCATCGCTCTGGTGTTCACCATCATCTACCTGATCGCACGGAAACTCATCACCTTCAAGGATGCCATGAAGAGCGTTCCCGAAGGCTTCATCGCCATGATTGCCCCCATCATCATCCTGACCCTGGCCACTTCTCTGAAGAACCTGACCACCGGTGAAGAGATCCTCAACGCTTCCGCTTTCGTCGAAGGCGCTATGAGCAGCGTTGCCGCCGGACTGCAGTCCCTGCTGCCCGCCATCATCTTCCTCGTCGCGGTATTCATCGCGTTCGCGACCGGTACTTCCTGGGGTACCTTCGGTATCCTCATCCCCATCGTCACCACGGTCTTCCACGACCCGACCAACCCGCTCTTCATCATGGGCATCTCCGCCTGTCTCGCGGGCGCCGTCTGCGGTGACCACTGCTCCCCCATCTCCGATACGACCATCATGTCCTCGGCCGGTGCGGAGTCCGACCATCTGAACCACGTCAACACCCAGCTGCCCTATGCGCTGACCGTTGCCGGCATCTCCTTCGTTTCCTTCATCATCGCGGGTTACATCCAGAGTGTCGTGTTCAGCCTTCCGATCGCCATCCTTCTGACCATCGCCACCCTCTTCATCCTGAAGGGCACCATCGGCAAGAAGGAATTCGATCCGAACAAAGTCTCCAAAGGCCTTCTGTCCCAGGAGACGCTCGACAAGATGAACGACTAAATCGCCCACCTTGTCCCACAGACAAAACGAAACACCTGAGTCGAACGACTCAGGTGTTTTTCTTTGGTTGGATGTTCAGATGACGATGCCGCCGTTGACGCCGAGGACCTGGCCGGTCATGAAGGTGGACCGGGGGCCGGCGAGGAAGACCGCGACGTTCGCGATGTCCCGGGGCGTGCCGAGCCGCATGAGCGGGGTCTCGTCGATGAGCTCCTGCATGGTCTCTTCGGAGTGCATGGCGTTCATCTTCGTGTCGATGACACCGGGGGCGATGCAGTTGACCCGAATGTTGGAGGGGCCGACCTCCTTGGCCAGCGCTTTGGTCATGCCGATGATGGCGGCCTTGGAGGCGGAGTAGATGACTTCACAGGAACCGCCGACCTGACCCCACATGGAGGAGATGTTGATGATGCTCCCCTTCTGGTTGCGGATCATGTACGGCAGGAACGCGCGGGTCGTGAGGAACGTGCTTTTCACGTTCGTGTCCATGACGCGGTCGTACTCTTCGAGCGATACATCGCCAAAGAGCATCTGGGAGGAGACGCCGGCGTTGTTGACGAGGACGTCCGGTTCGCCGATGCGCTCGATGACTTCGCGTTCGAGGAGCATGACGTGCTGTTCGGAGGTGAGGTCCGCCGAGAAGGCGCTGGCCATCCCGCCGCCGCGGGTGATCTCATAGGCGAGCTCCTCGGCAGCTTCCTTGTTTTCATGGAAGCAGAGCGCCACTTTGTAGCCCTTCTGGGCATAGGCTCTGGCGATGGCCTGCCCGATGTCGCCGGACGCGCCGGTGATGACTGCGTTCATACACGGCCTCCTTTCGAGGTCTTGAAAAAGCACTCCGCCGGGCATGCGGGCGGAGTGCGGATGTCACATGTTCTGTTACGAAGCTTTTCTGGTGGTGATACCGTTGGCCTTCTTGGTGACCGGAGCCTGCTCGATGAACTCATACTCGTTCAGGACGTCAAAGACCGTGGGGTTGGTCTCGAGGACGCTGACGGGGATCTTCTGCCCGACTTTGCCCTTGTCGTTGATGCGGGCCATGTAGGTGAGCGCGCCGTCTTCGTTGAAGTAGTAGCGGTTCTTGACCTGGACCAGCGGGTTGTAATAGTCTTCGTAGGTGTACTCCACGCCGGAGATAGTGGAAGTGCCGGTGCCGACATAAGAGGCGTTCGGGAACTTCTCAAGGCTGGCGTTGTTGAAGAGTTCGTCGACCTTCAGCTTCTTGACCTGGGAAGCGGAGAGCTCGGTGTAGTTCTTGTCCGCTGCGGTCAGGAGGTAGTAGGTGCCGTCCTTCAGCATGTAGGTGATGGCGGTCGGCTGACCTTCCAGTTCGACGTTCAGAGAGAGCATCTTCTGGTCATCTCCGTACTGGACGAAGGTGATGGGAGTCTCCGTTTTCGGAGTGGTCTCGAAGGTGTAAGCCTTGCTGAGGATGAGGTCGATGTACGGCTCCATCAGTCTGCCTTCGAACGCGGCAGGGATCTCGTTGTCCGCCTTCTTGACGTCGCCCTTGTCTTTGCTGCAGGCCGTGAAGCAGACAGCAAACATGAGGACCGCGAGGATGATGGCGATATACTTTTTCATGTTCTTCATAAGTATCGTCTCCTAAGAAAGAGGTTTCTCTAAAATTGCAGGAATTATCGTACCATAGGGAATAATTAAAGTCAATTGAAAAGGGCACCCTTTCGGGTGCCCCTTGGTGCTGGAAGAGGGAATCGAACCCACGACCTATTGATTACGAATCAATTGCGCTACCGACTGTGCCATTCCAGCATATGAAGCGCTTCGCTTCGAAGCGCCCCTATATTATATAGAACCGTGTTTAGAATTGCAAGACCCGTTTTTCCGTCACGACATAGTCCATCGGCATGTCCGTGTCCTCCTCGACGACCTGTTCGAGTCTCTGGGCCTCGAAGGCGATACATACGCGGCAGGCGTCAGGGGCACGGTCGATATACCGGTCATAGTACCCGGCTCCGTGGCCGATGCGGCCGCCGTCCTCATCGAACCCGACACAGGGCACCAGGATGACGTCGAAGTCCTCCGGCGCGCGAAGGATCGAGAAATCGGGGTTCGGCTCCTGAATGCCGTACTTACCGTAGTTCCAGACCGGCTCTTCCCCGAGGGTGTAAGCCTCCATGTGGCCGTTCTCCATCGAGATGGGGTACGACAGTACTTTGCCGTTCTGTTCCGCCCATTCGTGGAAGACGGAGAGATCCACTTCATCCTGCATGGCCATGTAGGAGAAGATGTGGGTGGCGTCACGAACTTCCGGCAGGTTCGTCAGGTGTCGGGATAGTTCTGCGGAATACTCCGCTCTCTGCTCCGGGGTCAGCATGCGGCGGGCGTTCATACAGAACTTCCGCTGGGCGGTCTTCTTCTCTTTGTAGTAGGCAGAGCGGATGTCACCTGCCATATAAAGAGAACCGAATGCCAGGACCGGCTTTCCGGTCTGGAGCGCCGCGTGGACCGCAGACGGGATGTCCTCGTAAGCGTCGGCCGGGCTGCCGAGGCCGCGCAGGTAGTCCCGAAGGTCCAGCGCGTCGAGCGCCCGGGGGCTGTCCGGGGTCACGCAGAGGAATTGCTCCGCGTGCGGCAGGACACTGCCGATCATCGCTTTATAGTCTTTGTCGGAGAGGACACCGGTCAGGAAGACCAGCTTCTCGTCTCCGAAGTATTTCGTCAGGTTCTCCGCCACCACTTCCGCGCACTGCGGGTTGTGGCCGCCGTCGAGCAGGAACAAAGGTTCCCGTCCGAGGACTTCGAACCGGGCCGGCCAGCGGGTCTTCGCGAGACCGGTCTTCACGGCATCGTCGGAGATCTCCCATCCTCTGTCCCGCAGCGCCGAGACCGCCGTCAGAGCGGTCGCCGCGTTGTGGAGCTGGTAGTCGCCGAGGAGCGGAACGTTCAGCGTGAGGCCGTTCCATTCGAAGGTCTCTCCGGAGAGGTCATGAGCCACAGGGGTCACATCGCCAAAGTCGACGAGGTGGAACGTGGCGTCCCAGACTCCGCAGAGCTGCCGGATGATGCTCACGACTTCCGGCGCGCTGTGATGATTCCGCCCTTGGTCATGGCGATCTCCTCGAGGGTGTTCCCGAGGTACTCGGTGTGCTCGAGGCCGATGTTCGTGATGACCGCCACTTCCGGCGCGTCGATGACGTTGGTGCTGTCGAGGGCTCCGCCCATGCCGACTTCCAGGACCACGATGTCGCAGCCCTGCTCCTTGAAGTAGAGCATGCCGATGGCCGTCACCAGTTCGAACTGGCTCGGGTGGTCCTCCATGGCGTCGGCCTCCACTTTCACCCGCTCCGTGACGGCGGCGAGGTCCTCCCGGAGGATGTATCGGCCGTTCACCTGCAGGCGTTCTTCGAAGCAGAGGACATGGGGCGATGTATAGAGCCCGGTCTTATACCCCGCTTCCCGCAGGACCGACGACAACATGGCGCAGGTGCTCCCCTTGCCGTTGCTGCCCGCCACATGGACGAACTTCAGGTCTTTCTGCGGGTCTCCGAGGCGGTGCAGGAGTTCCACGGTCCGGTCGAGGCCGAGCCGCGTGGTGCTCCAGGTATAGTCTTCAATATAGGCGATTGCTTCCTGATAGGTCATTTACAGATTCTCCATAACGTTGCTGTATCCGTCTGCCAGATTCAGACGCAGGGTTTTCGCTGTACCGTTTTCCGTGTATTCGATGCGGATGATGTCCGCGGTCTCGTATTCGGCCATCTGGACGGAGTAGTCCTTCTCAGCGAAGAAGTACTTGAGGTATTCGGCTGCTTTCGGGTCGTAGTTGCCCGCGTTGTCCGACATGAAGATGATGCTCCCCATGATGTCGTTGAGCTTCGCGAGCAGCAGTTTCTGCGTGACGCTGTAATCCAGATTGTCATCTCTCAGGAAGAAGACGTCCGGATCGTTGGCGAACGCGCGGCCGTCAAGGCAGCGGCGGAAGATGGTGTTGACCATCGCGTGGCGCGATGAGGGGATCTCTCTGGTCAGAGCCAGTTTGTTGAGGAGGTCGCCGCTGTACACCTTGTTGGCGTCCGGGCCGATGCGGCAGGCGTCGAAGATGCCGAAGCAGGAGCCGAGAGGGGCGCCGCAGCCGAGGATCAGTTTATCGCCGCAGGCCTCCCGGAGGAGGTCGATGCCGTCGGCCATCAGCTGGCCGCGGTTCTTCCCGAGACGCGGGTACTCGCAGATGCTGTAGAGGAAGTCGAGTTTGACGAGGTCATAACCCCACTCGTTCAGGATGACATCGAAGAAGTGTTTGATGTACTCCCGGGCGCCGGGCTGGTAGATGTCGAAGGCATAGGCGAAGCCCCAGCCGAAATGCGCGAGGATGCGGTGGCCCTTCTCATTCTTGATGAACCAGTCCGGATGCTCTTTCGCCACTTTGGACTTCGTCGACGCGCAGAACGGAGCGAGCCAGATGCCGGCCTTGTATCCCTTGGCGTGGATGGCGTCTGCGCAGGCTTTCATGCCGTGGGGGAACTTCTCCTTGTCTGTGATCAGCCAGTCTCCGGTGTTCTCCTGATAGCCGTCGTCGATCTGGAAGATCTGCGTCGCGTCCTGCGCGAAGTCGAGCCCGTTCAGGTCGCGATAGATGATCTCCTCGTTGATCTTGCTGAAATAGTTGTACCAGGAGGTGTAGCCCGCGAGCCGTTCGAGGCGGGGCTTCTTCACACCGAGGAAGTCGAAGAAGTAGGTGTCGAAGGCCTGATCGTACTCCGCCTCACAGATAAGAAGATCGTACATGAGGAACGTGTCCCCCGCTTTGAGTGCGGTGCCGTCCACTTCCCGGCGGAGGGTGAATCGCCCGCGCGGCATGTCGACATCGAAGATGGTGAACCCGTTCCGGTCGGCACGGGAGCCCCAGAGTTCGATGAAATGACTTCCCTTTTTGCGGAAATAGGTGAACGTGAAGGAGTGGAAGCATCCGGGGACGCCGTACTCGGTGTAGGCGTAGTCGCCCATCTGCCCCGCCTGGGTCTTCACGAACTTCTGGAAGGTGACGACCTTCGGCAGTCCTTCGGCCACATCGTTCCGGCCGACTTCTTCGGTCGTCGACCAGGACTGGAAGCCGTTCAGGAAGAACAGGTCATTGTCCCGGAACGTCCGGCCGGTGGTCAGCATGAAGTCGTTCAGGACGAGGTCCTTCTTCGCGGTCATGACCGCCTTCAGCGTGGTATCGGTCTGCTCGAGTGCAAGGTCGAACCATTCGTTTTCAAAGTCGGACGTCCCGATGGCGGTCCCGCCACAGGTCAGTCTCGCGTTCAGTGTGTAATCATTCATCGTACATCCTCCTTGGCAGAGCGTCTGTCACGTTCTCTCGTCTCTATTATAAGGGCTTTTGCCCCGTTCGTTAATCCTCAAAATTGGCCACTTCTTCCGCGAGCGCTTCCCACTCGGCCATCGTGGTCTCGAGTTCGGCGTTCAGCGCCGCCATTTGGCCCGTGAGTTCGGTCATTTTCTCGAAGTCGGTGGCGATGGACTCGTCGCTCAGCTGTTCCGAGACCGCGTCGATCTGCTCCTCCAGTTCCGAGATCCGGCTCTCCGCTTTGCGAAGCGCCGTCTTTTTCTTCGTCCGCTCGGACCGCAGCCGTTTCTGCTCCTGGTAGGACTGGCCGCCGGCACCCATCTGTTTTTCCGCTTTCTCGGGCGATGTACCGCCTGTCGTGCCTCGACGCTCCTTCTCCGCATGGTAATCGTCATAGTTCCCGACGAACGTCTCCGCCCCGTCCGGGCGTAACTCCACGACCTTGTCGGCGAGCGCGTTGATGAAGTAACGGTCGTGGGAGATGACGAGGAGCGTGCCCTCATAGCCGGACAGCGCCTCTTCGAGCGCCTGCATGGAGTAGAGGTCGAGGTGGTTCGTGGGCTCGTCCAGGATGAGGAAATTGCAGTGCCGCAGCATGAGCCGGCAAAGGGCCACTTTGGCCCGTTCGCCGCCGCTCAGGGTCTCGATGGTCTCAAAGACTTTATCGCCCTTGAAGCCGAAGATGGCGAGGGCGGAGCGGACTTCGGTCTCAGTCATCCGCGGGTACATGTCGTGGACTTCGTCGAGGACCGTCTTGGTCATGGAGAGGTTCATCTGGTGCTGGTCGAAGTACCCGACCGTCACGCCCACGCCGAAGCGGACGCCGCGGACCCGTTTCAGGATCTGCTTCACGAGCGTCGTCTTCCCGATGCCGTTCCCGCCGATGAGGAAGACCCGCTCCCCGCGGCGGATATTCAGGCTCACATCCTTGTAGAGGACTTTGCCCGGAAACTCCATTGAAAGGGAGTCTGCATCGAGGACTTCTTCCCCGCTGACGCTGTCCGGGTCAAAGAAGAACGAGAAATCATACCGCTCGTACTCCGGTTTTTCGAGGTCCTTCGTGAGGCGGTCGATCTGTTTCTGTTTGCTCTCCGCCGTGCGGATGTTCCGCTCGCGGTTCCATCGTCTCTGCTGTTCGATGATGCCTTCGATGCGGTGGACTTCCGCCATCGTGTTGTCGTAGTTGCGCTGCAGGCTCAGGTCCCTCTCCGCTTTCAGCGCCATGTGCCGGTCGTAGTTGCCGTCGGTCACATAGAGCTTGCGCAGAGAGATCTCGGCGATGCGGTTGCAGACCCTGTTGAGGAAGTACCGGTCATGGGAGATGACGATGGTCGTGATGCTGCTCGAGAGGATGAAGTTCTCGAGCCAGTCCACCGACGCGATATCGAGATGGTTCGTGGGCTCGTCGAGCAGCATGAGGTCGGGCTTCTTCAGCAGCAGTTTTGCCAGGCCGATCTTGGACTTCTGGCCGCCGGAGAGGCTCCGGACCGGAAGGCCCTGTTCCTCGTCCGTGAACCCGAGGCCGGTGAGGACGGCCCGGGTGAGGTTTTTGTAGGTCAGTCCATCGCCCGCCTCATAGGCCGAGAGGACCTCTTCCTGCCTCGCGATGAGCGCCGGGTCCCCCGCATGCTCTCCGGAGAGCGCCTCCCGAAGCTGTTCGAGCTCCGCTTCCATCTCAAAAAGATGGGAGAAGACGAGGAGCGTCTCTTCGTAGGTCGTGCGGTCGGAGTCGGCGCAGACGTGCTGTTCGAGGTACCCGAGCGTCGTGAAAGGAGACCGGATGACGGCGCCGTCGTCCGGCTCCTCTGCCCCGGTGATGAGGTGGAAGAGCGTCGTCTTGCCGGTGCCGTTGGCACCGATGAGACCGATGATATCTCCCTTTTCGACCAAAAGGTTCGCCTTTTCGAAGAGGAGCCGGTCGCCAAAGGATTTGGACAGGTTGCTGACGTTTATGATCATGAGTTTGCTGGACCTCCGGGGGTTCCAAGTTGTATTTTTTTGAAAAACATCTTCCGATTTTGGGGAGAAGTGATATAATGCTATTACGTTTCCAAAGGAGGGATCGTATGAGCAGCAGAAAGAAACAGCGTCGGAACATCGTTCTGACCGCCCTTGAGGTCATCTTCCTGTGCATCTTCCTCTTTGCCCTGTTCCAGGCCGGAAAGATCCTCTTCGAATACCATGAAGGCGATTCGTTCTATGAGGATTCTCAGAACACGTATCTGACCCAGGACGATCCATCGCCCGAGGCACCCAAGTCCCGACTGGGATTCCGCGTCGACCTCTCCAAGATCCAGCAGGTGAACCCGGACGTCAAAGGGTGGATCTACATCCCCGACACCGAGGTCTCCTACCCGCTCCTGTGGTCGAAGAGCGACGACACCTACCTGCGCCACACGTACACGAAAGAGTACAGTGTGTTCGGCAGCATCTTCTTCTCGGAACTGAGCAACCCCGACCTCACCGACATGCACACGCTCATTTACGGGCACAACACCAAGAACGGCGCCATGTTCGGCGGGCTCAAAAAGTATAAAGACAAAGACTACTTCCACTCCCACCCGTACGTCTACCTCATCATGGGAGACCGGACGTACCAGTACAAGATCGTCTCCTGCTTCACGGCACAGACGTCCGATGACGTCTACATCCTGACGTTCGCGAAGAATTCGGACTTCCAGAACTGGCTCGCGAAGGTCATCACCAACAGTGAAGTGGACCCCGGCACGGTCGCCATCACGGGAATGGAACAGGTCCTGACCCTCTCCACCTGCACGTCCCGCACGAAGACGGAACGGTTCACGGTCAACGCCATTCTGGCGGACTCGTGGGAGAATCAGGAAGCATATTAAAAACTTTGCACACCATTTTACCACGGAGGCGCTTATGTCAACAACTCTGATCCTGTATATCGTTCTGGCCCTGCTCGGGTCTTACCTCATCGGCTGTCTGCAGCCCTCGTACCTGCTCGGCAAGGCGATCAAGCACGTCGACATTCGGGACTACGGTAGCGGCAACTCCGGTGCCACGAACGCCATTCGAGTCTTCGGCTTCAAGTTCGGCATGGTCTGTCTGCTCATCGACGCCGCCAAAGGCGCCCTGGCGGTCCTGCTCGTCAAACTGTTCCTCGGACCGGACGTGGTCGGCAGCGAAGGCGCCGCCATCCTCCTGCAGCTCTGCTGCGGTCTCTGCGTCATCCTCGGGCACAACTACCCCTTCTACATGCACTTCCGCGGCGGCAAGGGCGTGGCCGCTTCCATCGGGATCCTCTTGATGGTCGACTGGAGACTCGTCCTCATCGCCGGCATCCCGGCGCTTCTGGTCATGGTCCTGAGCCGCATGATGAGTGTGGCGTCCCTGACATTCGAGACGCTCTGTTTCGTCGGCCTGGCCATCCTCTGCTTCCACATGGACTTCTACTACGGCATCCTGCTGGCGGCGTTCTGCTACCCCGCCATGTCGTTCTGGCGCCACCGCTCGAACCTCGTGCGGATCGCCCACGGCGAAGAGTCCCGCCTCTGGGGCAAGGGCAGCAAGAACACCGGAGAGATCCCGGCAGACCAGTATGAAGAAGCCATCGAGAAACTCGATGAGCAGGCCGGGGTCCATCTCCACCACGATCACCGGTAAATCGCCATAAAACAAAGGCACTCTGCCATTCGGCAGGGTGCCTGTTTTGTTATTCCATGGACTGCAGCATCATTTCCAGCTGCTCTTTGCTCATCCGCGGGATCTCCGGCATGGGCAGTTCCCGTGTCTCGATGAACTGACGGAACACCGTCATGGCGGCGTTGCCCGGGAAATCCGGCAGCATGGCGGAAGGGACTTCCGCGGCGGGGACCCAGCGGGCGAACTGTATTTCGGAAGACAGGACCAGCGGAGCCTTTTCCGCGACGCCGATGAACCCGTGCATGAGCTGGCTGTTGTAGTCGAACCAGTAGGTGCCGGCGTACTCGACCGACTGAAGGTCGAGCCCAAGCTCTTCCTTCACTTCCCGTGCGGCAGCCTCTTCCGCGGTCTCGCCGGGTTTCATGAACCCGGTCGTGAAGGAGGTCATGCCGTCCGGCAGGTACCACTGGCTGGAGAGCGCCACTTCATCCTGCTCGTTGCAGACCAGGACCAGGACGCAGTCCGAGAAGCTGTCGAACCAGAGTTTGTCGCAATTGGCGCAATACGGGACTTCCCCGTCATCGCCGGCGACGCGGGGCACCAGCTTGGTGCCGCACTCCGGACAATATCGAAAACGCATATGGTTCAGGCCTCCTCTGCCGGGAGTTCCGGCGCAATGGGCCCGTCCTCAAAGTTGAGCTTCTCGCGGACGATCTTCCGCATGAAGAAGCAGCAGGTGAGGAACGAGACGACTTCGGCGATTGGGAACGCCCACCAGACCATGTTGAGGTTGCCCGAGAGGGACAGAAGGTAGGCGGCCGGCAGCAGAGCGACCATCTGACGAAGGATGGAGACGATCATGCTGTAGACGCCGTTGCCGAGGGCCTGGAAGGACGAGGACATCATGATGGCGGCGCCGGCGATGAGGAAGTGTGTCGCGATGATGCGGAGCGCCGGGATGCCGATGGCCAGCATTTCGGGCGACGCGTCATAGAACTTCAGGAGCGGGCCGGGGATGGTCTCGAAGAGGATGAGACCGATGAGCATGATGCCGATGGCATAGATGGCCGCGTACTTGACGGTCTCGAGGACACGCGCCTTGTTGCGCGCGCCGTAGTTGTAGGCGACGATGGGGACCATGCCGTTATTGATGCCGAAAATGGGCATGAAGATGAAGCTCTGGAGCTTGAAGTACGCGCCGAAGACGGCGGCTGCCGTCGACGTGAACGCCATGAGGATCCGGTTGAGACCGAAGACCATGAACGAGCCGATGGACGCCATGATGATGGACGGGAGACCGACCGCGTAGATGCGGCGGACGACTTCCGCTCTCAGTTTCATGTATCGGAAGGCAAGGGTGAGTTCCTTGTTGACCTTCAGGTTGAAGTACAGCGCGAGGCCGGCGGCGACGATCTGTCCGAAGACCGTGGCGATAGCGGCGCCTTTGACCTCGAGACGGGGCGCGCCGAGGAGACCGAAGATGAGGATCGGGTCCATGATGCAGTTGATGATGGCGCCCGTGGCCTGCGTGATCATGCTGTAGAAGGTCTTGCCGGTCGCGAGCAGCATCCGCTCGAGACAGATCTGCATCAGCATCCCGAAGGAGCAGATGAGGACCAGCTTCATGTAGTCGTTGCCGTACTGCGTGATCTTCGCGCTGGCATGCTGCAGTTCAAAGAACGGCTCGACCAGCGTCAGGCCGGCAACGAGGAAAAACAGATAGGTGATGGCGTAGAGCGGGATGGCGTTGTTCGCCGCATAGTTGGCCATCTCGAAGTTCCGCTCGCCCAGGCTCTTGGAGACCAGGGCCGAGAAACCGACACCGGTGCCGATGGCGATGGCGATCATCAGGTTCTGCAAGGAGAAGGCCAGAGAGACCGCCGTCAGGGCATCCTCCTCGATGCGGGCGACGAACAGGCTGTCGATGATGTTGTACAGCGCCTGCACCATCATGGAGATGACCATCGGGATGGAGGTCTTGATGAGAAGGGGCTGGATCGGCTCCGTTCCCATCCGGTTCGGCGGAAGGTGTTTTGCTGCTGTTTCAGCCACTTAAGCCTCACCTCCGAAACGCACTTTGGCGATGTGTTCGAGCATGTCGGTCACGGGGTCGAGACCGAGGTCGGTGTTGAACAGGATGTCGTAGTTGGTCCAGTCGCCCCACTTGTAGGAGGTGAAGAACCGGTAGTAGTCGGCGCGGGTCTTGTCCATCGCCTTCAGCTTCTGAGCCGTGAGCCCGGGGACATCCTGATAGACGTTCACGATGCGGTCGATCCGCTGCTCGGTGCTGCCGTACAGGAAGACCTTCAGAAGGTTCTCACGGTCTCTCAGGACGTAGTCGCCGCAGCTGCCGACGATGACGAGGGAGCCCTCATCGGCCAGAGCGTTGATGACCCGGTTTTTGGAGAGGAACACCTGCTCTTCGAGCGGGTTCGTATGGGCGAACGTAGCCATCTCATAGAGCAGGCTCGAGGTCTTGCGCTCCATGAGCTCGACGACGCTCTGACGGGCCAGACCGCAGTCCTCCGCCACGAGGTCGATGATGTTGTCTCTGTCGTAGTAGGCGATGCCGAGACGGTCTGCCAGCGCTTTTCCGACGAGGCGTCCGCCGCAGCCGCTCTGACGGCTGATCGCGATATAGTAATTCTTTGCCATAGTGTTCCCTCCTTAGCGATGCGCCTTTCGGTGCACATAGACCGAACGGTATTTCGAATAGATGATAAGCTGGCTCTTGTAGAGCCCGTAATAGCCGGACAGCATGTAGCTGACCGCGACGACGAGGCCGAACATCCACATGCCCTGCCCGCCGAACAGTTCGAGCCCCATGATGAAAGAGGCGATCGGCGAGTTGGTGACGCCGCAGAACACGGCGATCATGCCGAGGGCCGCGCCCACGGAGGGCGGAAGCCCCAGGAACCCGGCCGCGAAGCAGCCGAAGGTGGCGCCAATGAACAGGGACGGGACGATCTCACCGCCGCGGTATCCGCCGGCGAGCGAGACGGCCGTGAAGACGAGTTTCAGGAGGAAGGCGTACCAGACCGCGTGTCCGGCTGCCGCCCGCAGGATGACCGCCGTGCCGAGTCCGTTGTAGTCCTGGTTCCCGACGAGCAGGGTCAGGAGCGCGACGACGGTACCGGCGACGAAGATCTTGATGAAGGGGTTCTCAAAGACGTTCTGCATCCCCCGCTCCGTGATGATGAGGGTGTAGCAGATGACGATGCTGAGGACGGCACAGAGGATGCCGAGCAGCATGACCTTGCCGGCGTTCAGGGGACCGAAGGACGGCACGAGGTCGAAGTGGTACTGCGCGTATTGAACGCCCAGCAGTCTGGCGATGTACAGAGCCGTCAGCGCCGACACCGTACAGGGCACCAGGGCCGCGTAGTACATGACACCGACGGAGATGACCTCCATCGAGAAGACCGCGGCGGTCAGGGGCGAGCCGAAGATGGCGGCGAATGCGGCGCTCATGCCGGTCATGATGAGGACCTTGTGGTCGTTCTCATTGAACTTCAGAAGACGGGAGAGCGTGGAGCCGAGGCTGGCGCCCATCTGCAATGCGGCGCCTTCGCGGCCGACGGACGCGCCGAACACATGGGAAATGGCGCTCGACACGAAGATGAGGGGCGTCATGCGGAACGGGATCTCCTCCCCGCCGTTCACCGCGGCCAGGACCATGTTGGTCCCCTTGTTCTCCTCCGTCTGCGGTTTTTTGTCGAAGAAATAATAGAGGGCAGCGATGACGAGACCGGCCACCGGCAGGAGCCAGATGAGCCAGGGATGCTGTTCCCGGAGTTCTCCGGCATAGAACAGTGTGTAATAGAACCCGGTACCGACAAGTCCCAGGACCACGCCCAGAAGCAGCGCCAGTACGAGCCATTTGAGATAGACCCGGAAATGCCCGAAGAAGTTTTTGATGTCTTCCCACAGGTTCAGAAAGAACGATTTCACGGCGTACCCTCCCCTCTTGAATTCTTATTATAAAAAATGCGCCCTGTCAGTGCAACTGACAGGACGCTATTGTACGCCTTTTTTTACAATGTCTCAAGGGGTAATTTTGATCAGACGGTCGCGGAGCTCTCCGCGTCGGTGGTCGCGGAACTCTGCGCGTCCGGCGCATTGCCGCCCTCTGCGCGTTCCATCCGGAAGCCGCCGTGGCCTCCCTGGCCCTGCATGCCGCCCATTCCGCCGTGGCCGCCCATCATCCCGCCGGAGCCGTAGATGGTATCGGTCATCTCCACGGTGGTGGACTGCTTGCCGGCCGTGACCGTATAGGTCTCACCGGTCTTGATGTCCGCGGAACTCAGGACCACCGTCTGGTAGTCTTTTTCCGGCGTGTAGGACAGGATGGTCTTGCCGTCGCTGTCTTTCAGCACGACTTCCGTGCCGCCGGAGACCGCCTGGTCAAAGGAGACCAGCATGGAACACTGGGTCGAGTCCGAACCGAAGTTCATCGCCATGCCCGCGGAGCCGGCCGCGATGACCGTGCCGCCGGTGATGCTCGCGTTGTCGCAGTCGATGGCGCCGTTGCCGCCGTTGGTGGGGCCGCTGACGTAGGTCGTGCCGCCGGACACCGTCATGGAGCCGTTGGAGTCGAGGGCGTCGCCCTGGGCATTGACCGTGATGGTGCCGCCGGAGATGGTGAGGGTGGCGTTCTGGTGGTCGGCGAATCCGCCGCCCTGGCCGAAGCCGCCGAAGTCCGCCGTGTTGTCGCTGCCGCTGCCGCCTTCGGAGGCGTTGATGCCGTCATCCGACGCGACGATGTCGATCTTGCCGCCGCTGATCGCGATGTCCTGGCCCTCCAGGCCCTCTTCGGACTTCGTGATGTCGATGACGCCGCCGGCGATGGTGAGGTCGGTCTCGGCGTGGATGGCATCGTCCCCGGAGTCGAGGGTGAGCGTGCCGCCTTCGATGTAGACGAAGCCCTTGTCCTCATCCTCATCGTTGCTGGTGTGGATGGCGTCGTCCCCGGCCGTGAGGTCCAGGACGCCGTCGTGGATGCGGACACTGTCCTTGCCGGTCAGCGCCTTTTTGGCGGCGCCTACTTTGAGGGTGCCGCCGGTCACTTTGAGGTCGTCCTTCGAGACGATGCCGTGGCCGTTGTCGCAGGTGACGGTCAGCTTGCCTCCGCCGTTGACGGTCAGGGTCGCTTTCGACCAGATGGCGGCGTCGATCTTGTCGCCGGTGTCGGCGTCCGCGGAAGAGAATGACGCGCTCGACGAGATCTTGTTGGTCGTGCCGTCTTTCAGAGTGACAAAGACTTTATCGCCCGCCTGTACATAGATGGCGGCGCTGTCGTTGTTGGCGATGGTCACGTTGTCGAGGACCAGCTGGACTTTGTCCTGATCGCCGACATTGACGACGACCTGTCCGTTGTAGGTGCCGGTCAGGATGTAGGTGCCGGCTTTGGAGATGGTCACTTTGGACGCGGACTCCTTCGAGAGGTCCATGGTGGTCGCGTTCTCATAGGACGGGTCGAGGTCCCGGTCCGTGAACAGGTCGGTGTTGGTGGACTTCGGCGTGCTCTCCTCCGTCACTTCGGTCTTTGCGCCCTCTCCGCTCTGCGCGTCCGAGGCCGTCTTCGAGCCGCAGGCGGCAAGGACCAGGACCATGGCCAGCGCCACCAGAACGGCGGTCAGTTTATGGTAAAAGTGTGTCATCAAAGTGTCTCTCCTTCCCCGGCGCCCCGGACCATCATGTTGATCTCGAGGTTGCCGTTGCGGACCCGCAGGTCGTCGATCAGCGCTTTTTCGGTGCCCGCTTCTTTCAGTCGGATGTTGTAGGACAGCCGGTTGAGGCTGCCGAGGTTCGTCGTCTTGACGCCGACGAGTTTGGCTTCCGTCGTGTACCGGTCGAACAGGTCGGCGAACGCCGTCCCGTACTCCAGATCTTCCGGGACCGTGATGCGGACCAGCTTGTCGAGGCTGTCCGAGCTGTGTTCCCCGAGGGTCGTAAGATTGTAGACCAGGGTGACGATGCCCATGACCGCCGTAAAAATGGCGGCGAAGCCGAGGTACCCCATGCCGCAGGCCAGGCCGACGGCCATGGCGAGGAAGATGGCGCTGATCTCCCGGGCGGTCCCGGGAATAGAGCGGAACCGGACCAGCGAGAAGGTGCCGGCCACCGCGATGCCCGTGCCGATGCTGCCGCTGACCATCATGATGACGATGGCGACGACGGCGGGCAGGATGAGCAGGGTGCCCACAAAACTTTTGGTGTAATCGGTCTTGCTTTTATAAGTGAACACGAAGGCGAGGATGGCGCCGAGCACCAGCGAACCCGCGAGGCAGGTCAGAAAACTGGAGACGGCGATGCCTTCCGTGGCAATGACGCTCGTAAACAATTCTTCAAGCACTTAAGATCACTCCTGTCATGATCCTCTGTTCGTTTCCCTCTTCCAGCAGCATCCGGTAAGCGGTCCCGTATTTCGAGAACGAAGTCCTCTGCGCGTTCGCCTGGGTAAGCAGCGCCGTGAGCCACAGGGGCATGGCGCCCGCCGCTTTGATCTCCAGGATGCTCTCTCCGGGGCGGATGACGAATCGCCCGCCGGGGAGGCTCTGCAGAGAGAGGTCGTCGGTCCGGAAGCAGATGTTCCGGTCAAAGGTGATCCGCAGGTCCGGGTCCTCGTTGGAATAGTATGCCGTCCGGTCATAGTTGAGGTAGACCGCCGGCCGCAGGTCGCCGTAAAAGGCGAGGAACCAGTCGAGCTCTCGCGAGATCTGGCTCTTCTCCGGCAGGGGCGATGTACCGTTCAGGTAGTTCATCGCGTCCCGCTCCGAAAGGCTGATCCGCCGTTTATAGACGATCCCCTTATACTTTTTCTTGAGTTCGAGGAACGTGGCGTCATCCGGTCCCGCGGGGCCGTAACTCCGGAGCCGGAGCTTTTCCTTGTAGACGGGTTTCTCGATCGACTTGCGGATGAGCCGGAAGTCCGGGGTGTCGTAGTAGATGTTGCAAATGGTGCTTTCGCCGTACCGGTCCGGTGTGACATAGGGCGCGAGCGCTTCTCTCAGAAAGCGGTCCTGCGACGCGGTCAGCCGGTATTTGAGTTCCTTTCGGGCGAACACATTGGTAACTCCCATAGTCGTGTCCTCCTGTTGTTTCCTTACAGCAGACAGTTTAGGCAACTTACCTAAAACGAAACTCAGAATTTAGTTAAAAACAACTTAAAATTTGCCGTTGGAGCCAAAAAAACCCCCGGATGCGTTCCATTTCGGACCGCATTCGGGGACTCGTTTTTAGATATCATCACGCGTTCGCGAGGTGTTTCTCCTCTTCTTTCGCGTTCTTTTTCAGGTACTTTTCCTGCTGCTTCGTGACCTTGCGGATGGCTCTGGCGCTGCCGCCCCGTTCGGGGAAGGACGCGGTGATCCTGAGCCGTTCGCCGTCTTCACTGTTCGCGGAGATGCGGCCGTTGTGCAGCTCGGTGATCGTCTGCGCCATGGAGAGGCCGATGCCGTAGCCCTTCGTCTCCTGACTGTGGGAGGTATCGCCCCGGTAGAACCGTTCGAAGAGCTCGTTGCGGTTACCCTTCCTGATGCCCTCCGCCACATTGTCGCTCGAGAGATGGACCCGGCGGCCCCGCTTCTTGAGCGTCATATAGATGGTGGTGCCGGGCGACGCGTATTTGACCGCGTTGTCCGCGAGGATGGAGCAGAGCTGTTTGAGGGTCTGCTCATTGCCGAAGAACGGGATGTCCGGAGTGATGTCCAGAACATAACCGAGACCCTGCTCTTCCGCCATGAGGCCGAAGGGCTCGAGGGTCTCCCGGCAGAGTTCCGAGAGGTCGAGGTCGCGCTTGTTGAGTTCGAGGTCGCTTTCCGCCATCTTGGCCATGGAGATGAGTTCTCCGGTCATCGTGGTCAATCGCCCGACCTGTTCATGGATGCCTTCGGTCCACTTGTTCTCCCCTTCGGTCATCTCGAGGACTTCCGTGCAGGAGTCGATGATGGCGAGCGGGGTCTTCAGTTCGTGGCCGGCATTGGTGATGAACTTCCGCTGCTTGTCGTAACTCTCCTGGATGGGTCGGATGGCCCGCTTCGAGAAGAGGATGACCAGCATGGAGATGAGGAGCAGAGCCGCTCCGGCGATCATCAGGCTCACGATGAGCATATAGATGGAGTTGTAAAGGTCCGAGGAACAGTCGAGGAACAGGTACATGGTCCCGTCCTGCACCTTCTGGACCCGGTAGCGATAGATGCCGAGAAAGCCCGTTTCCGTCGCGCCGATGTGCTGCAGGCTCTGGGCATAGCGGGTGGCGTCCTCCGCGTTGACCGAGGCGATCCGCCCGGTGTTCACCGACACCGGCTCGCTTTTGTCGTTGAGGACCACGCTGAAGTAACGGGTCTCATACGGGGTCTCGTCCGTCACCGCGGAAAACGTCCGGTGGCGGTCCCCCTGGATGGTCCCGTTGTTGAAGTAACGGCTTCGCGCGTCGAAGTCGTCCCGGTCAAAGCCATCGTCCGCGAAGGCAGCGGCGTTGCCGAACCCTTCGATGATGCCTTTGTACTCGTCCGGGATACGGTCCGGAAAATCGCCTCCGTTGTTCGCCATCAGGTCGAGGATGAGGTCGGCGTTGGTCTGCACGCTGCGAAAGGCCACAAAGTTGAATGTGCCCATGATGAGCAGCAGCGCGACCAGGACGGAGAGGATCGTCACATGGATGAACCGCTTGCGGATCCGTTCGATCATGCTTTATCCTCCAGTGAGTATCCGACGCCGCGCGCGGCTTTGATCTGGACCGAAGTCCCGAGGTTCGCGAGTTTCTTCCGCAGGGTGGAGATGTAGACCCACACCACATTGACTTCCGCGTCGGTGTCATAGCCCCAGATCTTCTCGAGGAAGCGCTCTGTCGAAATGACCTGTCCGGGGTTCGTCATGAGCATCTCCATGATCTGGAATTCCTTGTTGGCGAGTTTGGTGGACCCGTCCGGGCCGGCCAGTTCGTAGTCGGAACGGTCGAGGGACAGGTTGCCGAACTTGAGGACGGAGTCCGAGAGCTCCGGCTGACGGCGGGTCATGGACCGGATGCGCGCCAGCAGTTCCTTGATGGCAAAGGGTTTTGTCAGATAATCGTCTGCACCGGCGTCGAGACCTTCGACACGGTCGTCCACCTCGGATTTGGCGGTCAGCATGATGACCGGCAGGGTCAGGCCTTCGGCGCGGATCTTCCGCAGGACCGTGAGCCCGTCCATCTTCGGCATCATGATGTCGAGGATGGCCCCGTCGTAGTCCCCGGTCTCGAGGTAGTCAAGGGCATCCTGGCCGTTGTAAACGGCATCGACCGAATAGTTGTTGTGCGTGAGCATGGTGACGAGGGCGTCAGACAGCATCTTCTCGTCTTCTGCAAGTAAAAGTCTCATGGTTTCCTCCCGGTGTTGGCGATGTACGTCTTCTAAACTTTATCGAACGAACTTTAATTGAAGTTTAATTCTTGAATACCGATTTGCAGGCGTCGACCGTGGCTTTGGCGTCCCGGCAGTAAAAGTCCGCGCCGATGCGCTCCGCGTAGTCCGGCGTGACGACCGCGCCGCCCACCATGACATTGACCTTGCTGGTGCCGTCGGCATTCCGGAGCGCCGGCTCCTTCCGAAGCAGGGCGATGGTCTCCTCCATGCTGGCGAGGGTCGTGGTCATCAGAGCCGACAGGCCGACCGCTTCGATGTCCTCTTTGAGGGCCGTCTCCACGATGACCTTCGGGTCGACGTCGCGGCCGAGGTCGATGACCGTGTAGCCGTAGTTGTCGAGCAGGACCTTCACGATGTTCTTCCCGATGTCGTGGATGTCCCCTTTGACGGTGGCGAGGATGACCTTGCCCTTGCTGACACTGCCGGAGCCGGTGCGGGCGATCTCCTCTTTGATGACGGTGAAGCATTCCTGCGCCGCGTTGGCACTCTGGATGAGCTGCGGCAGGAAGATCTTCCCCGCCTCGAAATCCGCGCCGACCTTGTCGAGCGCCGGAATGAGTTCCTCATTGACGATGGACAGCGGGTCCTTCGTCCCGAGCATCGCTCTGGTCGCGTTCGCGCCCTCGGTCTTCAGACCTTTCAGGACCGCGTTCTGCAGGGGCGATGCGCCGGCGGTGTTTGCCGGGCCGGAGTCGGCACCCGCGGCCGGGGCCGCGCTGCCGGGAGCCGCGCTCGCCGGAGCCGCTCCGCCGGAGGTCGGCGGGGTGTAATTCTGGTACGCCTCGATGTAGTCGAGGGAGTTCTCATCGATGCCCCGGAGGACCCGGAACGCCCGGACGGCGCCGGTCATGGAGGCCACATTGGGGTTGATGATGGGCAGGTCCAGTCCCTCCTCGAGCGCCATCGTCAGGAACGTGCTGTTGACGAGTTCCCGGTACGGCAGGCCGAAGGAGATGTTGGAGACGCCGAGGGCCGTCTTGCAGCCGAGTTCCGTCTTCACCCGGTGGAGCCCTTCCAGGGTCTCTTTGCAGGCGGCCTGCTCGGCGGAAACAGTCAGGGTGAGGCAGTCGATGAAGACGTCTTCGCGCGGGATGCCGAGGGCTTCGGCCCGCTCCACGATGCGTTTGGCGATCTGGAACCGCTCCTCTGCCGTCTTCGGGATGCCGTTCTCATCGAGGGTCAGGCCGACGACCGTGGCGCCGTACTTCTTGACGAGGGGCAGGACCGTCGAGAGGCTCTTCTCCTCTCCGTTGACGGAGTTGACGATGGGCCGGCCGTTGTATGCGCGGAGTGCCGCCTCAAGGACGTCCGGTTTCGTGCTGTCGACCTGGAGCGGCGCGTCGCACACGCCCTGGATGGCCTTCAGCACTTTGACCATCATCTCTTTTTCATCGATCTCGGGCAGGCCGACATTGACGTCGAGGATCTCGGCGCCGGCCTCCACCTGGCTCAGTGCCTGGTTCAAGATGTAATCGATGTTGTTTTCCTGTAATGCTTTTTTGAACAGCTTCTTGCCCGTCGGGTTGATCCGCTCGCCGATGATGCGCGGTCCGTTGATGCGAACGATCGTACTCGCGCTGCAGACGACCGGGCCGTCGTCCTTCGTCTGAGGAGTATAGGCGACATCCGCGAGTGCCCGTTTCAGGCAGGCGATGTACTCCGGCGTGGTGCCGCAGCATCCGCCGACCAGTTTGAGGCCGTGCGGAGCGATGCTCCGGACCGCTTCGGCGAACTCTTCCGGACCGATGTCGTATTCACTGCTGTTCGGGTCCGGGAGCCCGGCGTTGGGCTTGAAGATGAGGGGCAGATCGGTGTAATGGCTCATGCGCTCGATGACCGGTTCGAGGTCTTTCGGACCGAGCGAGCAGTTGACGCCGAGCGCGCTGACGCCGAGGCCGGACAGAGTGAGTGCCGCGGCTTCCGCCGAGACGCCGGCGAACGTGCGGCCGGTCGACTCGAAAGTCATGGTGACGAGGATCGGCTTGCCGGGAGCGTGCTCCCGTGCTGCCAGCACAGCTGCTTTGGCTTCATAGAGATCGGTCATGGTCTCGATGACGATGACGTCGGCGTCCTCCGCCGCGTCCATCTCTTCCGCGAAGAGATCATAGGCGTCTTCAAACGCCAGCGCGCCGGCCGGCTCCAGGAGCTGACCGATGGGGCCGACATCGAGGGCAACGAGGACATCGGTGCCTTCTGTCGCCGCTTTCGCGTTCTTCAGCGCCGCTTTGATGATGGTGTCGGTCGTGTAGCCGCATCCTTCGAGTTTGTAGGAGTTGGCGCCGAACGTATTGGCGTAGACGAGGTCGGAGCCCGCGTCGATGTAGGCTCTGTGGAAGGACGTGATGAGGTCCGGATGCGTGATGTTGAGCGTCTCCGGGTTGTGTTCGTAGGAAACACCGCTCTTCTGGATGAGCGTTCCGGTGGCGCCGTCCAGGAACAGGAATTCCCGTTCCCGAAGGAGAGTATTAAAATCCACAGTGGTCACCTCGTTGTCTGTAGTTGCAGCTCCCGCGCAGATTGCAGGTGGCACAGCCGCGTCTGCGTTTCGGCGGTTCCGTTTCCGAAAGCCCCATGACCGCGGTCACGGACTTCGTCGGGATGAGCAGATAGTTGTCGTTGGTGGTGAGGCCGATCTTTTTCGGCGCGTCGAGTTCTGTCAGGTAATACTTCTGCATGTCGATCGGGTAGTCCCCGTAGCCCGGGCTGAACCGGAACGTCTGGAAGAGGTCCGGGAACTTGTCGGCGATGAACGCATCGAACTTCTGACAGACCTGTTCGATGGCGACACTGGCGAGCGCGTCCAGGACGACGGCCCGCGACATGTCTCTCACCTGTTCGACGCGGAGCATCCGGTCGACACCGGCGCCGAGCGTGGCGCAGAGCAGGACCGCTTTCGAACACCCTTCCAGATGCAGCACGATGTCCTCCCCTGCCATCAGTGTTTCGCAGGGAAGGTCCAGGACCTTATACAAATATTTTGGTTCTGCCACAGAGAGCACCTGCTCCTCGCAGTCGGCAAGGAGCCGCTCCATGGCGTCGTTCATCTCGACCCGTGCCCCGCCCAGGTAGCGGACGGCTTCGGCGCGGTCGAGGGGACCCAGAGTGATCATAACAGTCCTCGAATGGCCTCCGTGATCTGTGTTGCAACGTAGGGGTTGTTCATCGTGTAAAGGTGGATGCCGTCGACCCCGGCGGCGAGCAGATCGATGATCTGCTGGATGGCGTAGGCGATGCCGGCATCCCGCATCTGCTCGGGGTCATCGCCAAAGCGGTTCATGAGCCGGGCGAAGGGCGCGGGAAGGCTGGCGCCGCAGAGGGTGACCATCCGCTCGATCTGCGCCCGGTTGATGACCGGCATGATACCGGCCTCGACGGGGACGTCGATCCCGGCCAGTGCCAGTTTATCGCGATAACGGTAAAACGTCTCGTTGTCAAAAAAGAGCTGCGTGATGAGATGGCTCGCGCCCGCATCCACTTTTTTCTTGAGGTTCAGGATGTCGTCGATCTCATTCGCCGACTCCGGATGGGTCTCGGGGTAGCAGGCACCGGCGATGTCGAACCCGCCGAGCTCCGTCAGGTAAGCCGTGAGGTCGCTCGCATGGGCAAAGTCCTCGGCACAGTCGACCCCGTCCGGCAGGTCGCCGCGAAGTGCCAGGATGTTCTCGATATCGTTCTGTTTCAATTCGCCCGCAATGCGGTCGACATCTTCTTTCGTGTTGGACACGCAGGTGAGGTGGGCGACCGACTCGATGCCGTAATTGTGCTTGATGCGCGAGGCGATCTCCGCGGTCCGGTTGTCGTTCCCCTTTCCGCCGGCGCCGTAAGTGACGCTGATGAAATCGGGCTTCAGGGCGCAGAGCGAGCTCAGCTGCCCGTAAATGGATTCGATGGGGAGATCCCGTTTCGGCGGAAAGACTTCGAATGAAAGGATCGCTCTGCCGGGGTTTCGGGGGTTCCCCGGTTCAAACAGTTCCTGTATTTTCATGTTATCTTCTCCTTCCGTGTTGCCAGAGGTATTTGGACTATTGTACTGTAATCATAAAGGGATTACAATAGAAAGCCTATCTTATCAATAGGTGATCCCGGCCTCTGAAAACAAGAGCTCCGCATTGTCTCAATACGGAGCTCGGAAGGATTTCGTTCGGTTACGGACGTCTGCGCAGTTTCAGGAAGACGAAGGCGGCCGATGTGAGGCCGACGACGCCGACTGCCGCGCCGGTGATGATCTTCGCCCGGGTGGCGGCCTGCTCCTGGTCAGAGCGGCTCATCTGGGGGTCTTCGAACCCGATGATGGTGCCGTCCTTGTCGGTGATGGCTTCCCCGGCGAAAGTGACGGTCGTCGTATCCGCGACCATAGTGGGGTCGGGCTTCTCGACGATCTCTTCGGGGTCGACTTCGACTTCAGGGATGAGCGGGCCCTTGACCGTGGTCTTCTTCGCCTTGGTGCTCGGAATGGTCAGCGGCTTGTGCTGGACCGTGGTACGGTTCTTCGGGTCAGAAGTGGTGGCCGACGAGGAGACCGTCCGCTTGGTGGTCTTTTTCGTCGTCTTCTTGGTGGTCTCACCCTTTTTGGTCGTCGTGGTCTTCTTCGTCGTGGACTCCTCGTCCTTCTTCGTGGTCTTGTCATCGGAGTCGTCTTCCTTTGTGGTCGACTCCTCCGCTTTCTTTGTGGTGGTGGTCGTCTTCGTGGTGGTGGCGGTCGTCGTAGTAGTGGTCGGTTTCTCCGTATAGACGACATTGGTACCGGCAGGAAGAGCTCCCGGGGCGATGTTGATGTTGTCCTTCGAGTTCTCAACGTAAACATTGGTCACGTTGGCATAACCGGTCAGTGCGCCGTCCTGGATCGTCGTGACGGAAGACGGCACGTAGATCGTCTTGACGCGGAGCCGTTCGATGACGCCGTCGTCCAGCGTGTTGCTGGTGACGACTTTGGTGCCGCTCGGAATGCGGCGGACCGTGGAAGACTCGTCGTCATCTCCGTCCGCGGCAAATGCCGTGACGGAGCAGGCCATCATCATCATGACAGCCAGAAGTACCGAGAGGATCTTCTTCATGGATTCACACTCCTTCCACGATCGTCACGCCCTGTTTGACAGGACGGCACACATATGTGTTCTGATAACCCGCCGCCAGAAGAGCTTCCGCGCAGGTGTTTGCTTTTTCTTCCGTTTCAAAAACGCCGTAAATGGTGGGGCCGCTTCCGCTCATGCAGTGAGCGATGGACCCGTTCTCGCGCATGATGGCCTTGATGTCCACGCGGCCGGCAACGTAAATGAACTGTTCAAAGACATTGGAGACCATGGCGTACACCTTGTCGGTGTCGGCAGCGGCGGCTGCCCGCAGCATGGCCGTGGTGTCGAGGTGGCGGACATAGTCCGCGGAATCGAAGGCCGCATAGGCCTCTTTGGTGGAGACATCCTGTTCCGGTTTGACGAGGACATACCAGTCCTGACGGATGTCCGGCAGCGGGGCAAGCACTTCGCCGATGTCGAGTGCTGCCATGGTGCCGCCCTGGATGCAGAACGGAACGTCCGCGCCGACCTTGACGGCGATCTGGCAGAGTTCTCTCTCAGTGAGTCCCGCACGGGTCAGCTCGTTCAGGCCGACGAACACGGCGGCGGCATCCGCGCTCCCGCCGGCAAGCCCGGCCGCGAAGGGGATGTTCTTTTCGATCTCGATATGGATGCCGGGGTTTTTGACTCCGGTCTCTTTGAAAAAGCGGTCCGCGGCCTTCCAGCCGATGTTGGTCTTATCGGAAGGGAGTGCCTCGTTCGAGCAGGAAAGGGTGATGGTCCCGGGTTTCCCGGTCTCCGTGATGGTGACCGTGTCATAGAGTCCCACAGACTGCATGATCATGAAGAGGGTGTGGTACCCGTCTTCCGTCTGGCCCAGGATATCGAGCATGAGATTGATTTTGGCAGCTGCTTTCAGGATCATCTGACCGGCCTCCTTTCCAAAGCGCCCATTTCGCCTTATAACTTTCTAGATTATATATTTTATCATATTTTTTTATTATTTAACAGAAAAATCATAAAAAGCCTATTTTCCTGTTTTTTAGCCCTTTAGAATGTGTTAAAATGACTGCGGTTTCCACTACTAATCAAACTTTGGAGGAACGCAACATGCGCGCTGTCATCACTGTCGTCGGCAAAGACACTGTCGGCATTTTCGCAAAAGTATCCACGTTCTGCGCCGAGCGGAACGTCAACATCGTCGGCGTCTCCCAGACCATCCTGGAAGACATGTTCTGCATGATGATGCAGATCACGATGGACGAGTCTGACCTGGCGTTCGCCGATTTCGCCGACGCCATCAAGGCGTACGGCAACGAGAACGGTCTTGCCATCCACGCCATGCATGAAGACATCTTCAACACCATGCATCGCATTTAAGGAGACACCTATGATCGACCTCAACACTGCGGATATCCTCGAGACCATACACATGATCGACGAGGAACACCTCGACATCAGAACCATCACGATGGGCATCTCCCTGCTCGACTGTGCCGACTCGGACATCGACCGGGCCTGCGACCGCGTCTACGAGAAGATCGTCCGCAAAGCGGAACATCTCGTAGAGACCGGTGAGGACATCGAGCGGGAGTACGGCATCCCCATCATCAATAAACGCATTTCCGTCACCCCGATCTCCATGATCCTCGCCGCCAGCGGCGGAGACCCGGTCAAGTACGCGTTGGCCCTGGAGCGCGCCGCGAAGGAAGTCGGCGCCAACTACCTCGGCGGGTACTCCGCTCTGGTCCAGAAAGGCTTCGCGGCCGGCGATGAAGCGCTCATCCGCTCCATCCCGGAAGCCCTCTCCGTCACAGACCATGTCTGTTCGAGCGTCAACATCGGCTCCACCAAGACCGGCATCAACATGGACGCGGTCGCCCTCATGGGGCAGATCATCCGGGAGTGCGCGGAAAAGACGGCTGACCGCGAATGTGTCGCCGCCTCCAAACTGGTCGTCTTCTGCAACGCCGTCGAAGACAACCCCTTCATGGCAGGCGCCTTCCACGGCGCCGGTGAGCCCGACTGTGTCATCAACGTCGGCGTCTCCGGCCCCGGTGTCGTCCGCCATGCGCTCAAAAAGATCCCCGACGCCGACATCACCGAAGTGGCAAAACTCGTCAAGAACACCGCGTTCAAGATCACGCGGGTCGGCCAGCTGGTCGCCCACGAGGCCTCCCGCCGGCTCGACGTCCCCTTCGGCATCGTCGACCTCTCCCTCGCCCCGACCCCGGCCGTCGGCGACTCCGTCGCCCACGTCCTCGAGGAAATGGGTCTCGAGCAGTGCGGCTGTGCCGGCACTACGGCCTGTCTCGCCCTGCTCAACGACGCGGTCAAGAAAGGCGGCGTCATGGCGTCGTCCCACGTCGGCGGCCTGTCCGGCGCGTTCATCCCGGTCTCGGAAGATGCCGGCATGATCGACGCAGCCAGAAGCGGCTGTCTGACCATTGAAAAACTCGAAGCGATGACCGCGGTCTGCTCCGTCGGTCTCGACATGATCGCCGTCCCCGGCGACACCCCGGCCGAAGTCCTCTCCGGCATCATCGCCGACGAGGCCGCCATCGGCATGGTCAACTCGAAGACCACCGCCGTCCGCATCATCCCCGCCGTCGGCAAAAAGCCCGGCGAGGAACTCGACTACGGCGGGCTCTTCGGCCAGGCCCCCATCATGCCGGTAAACACCGCTTCCCCGGCGAAATTCATTGCCCGCGGCGGCCGGATCCCGGCTCCGCTCCAGAGTCTGAAAAACTGATGATCACGTTAACGAATCGCCTTTCCATGGTGGCCGACCTCGTCCGGGACGGCCATCCTCTGGCAGACATCGGCACCGACCACGCGTACCTTCCGGTCTTCCTCCTCGAGGAGGGCCGTATCCCGCGTGCCGCCGCCTGCGACGTCCGGGAAGGCCCCCTGCAGAATGCCGCGTCCACGGTGGACGCCGAAGAGGTGTCTGACCGGGTCGAGCTCCTGCTCTGCAGCGGGTTTGAACACCCGCGGCTGCGGGACTACACCGACTTCGTCATGGCCGGCATGGGCGGGAACCTGATGGTCGACCTTATGGCCGCGGCACCCTTCCTCAAGGCCGAAGGTATCCATCTCGTCTTACAGCCGCAGTCCCACGCGGAAGACGTGCGGGACTTCCTGTACGGGAACGGGTTCTCCATTTTGCGGGAGACCGCGACCCGTGACAACGGCAGAGGGTACATCGCCATCGAAGCTGCCTACACCGGGGAGATCCGGGAGGCCACCCTCTCCGATTGCTACCTCGGAAAACTGCCGGAGAGCGACGCGCCGGAACGGTTCGACCATTTCCGCGACGTGCTCCGACGCCTGACCGCCCGCCACGACGCGCTCCTCGCCTACCCGGAGTCCCGGGAGGAATGCGAGCTCCTCGAGCCCGTCATCCGGGACGTACAGGCCATACTTGACCAAGAATCATAAACGGAGGAACTGACCATGAGCACTACCGTCAGAGACATCTACGCATTCATCGACTCGATCGCCCCGTTCCGGACCCAGGAGTCCTGGGACAACTCGGGTTTCCTGGTGGGCGATGTGTCGAAAGAAGTCAAAAAGGTCGCCGTCTGCCTTGACGTGACCCATGACACCCTGGCACAGGCGGATGCCTTCGGCGCCGACCTGCTCGTCTCGCACCATCCGGTCATCTTCCATCCGATGAAAGGGATGCGGGAACAGACTCCCGGCACCGAATCGATCGTCTATGACGCCATCCGGAAGGACATCGCCGTCCTGTCGGCCCACACCTGCTGGGACCTCGCGGAGGGCGGCGTCAACGACGTACTGGCCACGCTCGTCGGTCTCGAGAACATCGAAGGCATCGTGCCCGATGAGAACGGCAACTGCATGGTCCGCAAGGGCACGCTGAAGACCGCGGTGCCTGCCGAAGAGTACGCGGACGTCGTGGCGGAAGCGCTCGGCACGCTGGTCCGTCTGACCCTTCCGGAAAAGATGATCCGGACCGTCGCCGTCTGCGGTGGTTCCGGCGCGTCGTTCCTCCCGGACCTGGCAGAAGAAGGCATCGACGCCTTCCTCACCGGAGACGCGAAGCACAACGACTTCCTCGACTCCATCGATTACGATATCTCGCTCCTCGCCGCCGGCCACTACGAGACGGAGACCGTCTCCATGCCGGTGCTCCTGGAGCTTCTGAAACAGGAATTCCCGGACCTTGACTACAAGTATCTGGAATCCGCCCCGGTGGTGTACATCGGGTAGATCGCCCACGAAAGAAGGACTGGACTATGGCTCTTGACGGACTGTTCCTGCACTGTATCGGGCAGGAACTGGAAACGGCCGTCATCGGCGCAAAAGTGGATAAAGTCTACCAGCCCTCCTCGGAGGAACTGGTGCTGACGCTGCGCTCCCGGGACCTGGGGGCGCTCAAACTGCTGCTCTGCGCCCGGGCCAACAGCCCCCGCATCCATCTGACGAAGGCGACCTTCGAGAACCCGGCCACCCCGCCCATGCTCTGCATGCTCCTGCGCAAGCGCCTCGGCGGCGCCACGCTCACCGGCATCCGGCAGGCAGGGTTCGACCGCATCCTCTTCCTCGACTTCTCGGCGACCAACGAACTCGGCGACAAGGAGACCCTGACCGTGGCCATGGAGATCATGGCGCAGTACAGCAATGTCATCCTCATCGGGCCCGACGGCAAGATCATCGACGCCCTGAAACGCGTCGACCTCACCCGCTCCTCGAAGCGGCTCATCCTGCCGGGCCTCCCCTACGAACTGCCGCCGCAGCAGGACAAACTGGGCCTGCCGGACCACAGTGTGGAAGAACTGGTGGAGCGCATCCGGACGTTCTCCGCAAAGACGCTGTCCTCCGCGGTACTCTCTTCCATCCAGGGCGTTTCCCCGGCGCTGGCGAGAGAAGTGGCGTTCCGGGCACTGGGCGACGACAAACATCTGTCGGAGATGACGGACGACGACTTTGTCGACCTCGAATACCCGCTCCTCGAACTCAAAAAGGAGATCGCGTCCCCCACCCACACGTTCTGTGTGGTCCGGGACGACAATGACAAACCCTTCGAATTCTCGTTCTGGGGCCTCACACAGTACGGTCCCGGCATGGCGACAGACCGGTACGAGACCGCCTCGGAGCTCCTCGATGACTACTACGCGCGCCGGGACTCCATGGAGCGGATCGCCCACAAGTCCTCCGACCTGCGCCGCTTCCTGAACACCGCGACGGAACGCATCGCCCGGAAAGTGGAAGTACAACGGGCCGAACTGGCGAAGTCCGTGGACCGCGAAAAACTGCGCGTGTACGCGGAACTCATAAACGCGAACCTCTACCGTCTCGAGAAAGGCGTCCTCTACTACGACCTCGAAAACTATTACGACGAGAACCGCATCCTGCGGGTCCCGGCGGACCCGGCGCTGAGCCCCGCCCAGAACTCGCAGAAATACTATAAAGACTACCGCAAGACCTACACGGCGGAAAAGAAACTGACGGAGCAGATCGAGCAGGGCACCGAAGAGCTCGCCTACCTCGAGACCGTCAAAGATGCCCTGTCCCGGGCGGAGACCGAGCGGGACATCGGGGAGATTCGCCGCGAACTCGTGACGAGCGGCTATCTCAAAGACAGGACGCCGGAGAAAAAGAACCGGCGCGGCTCCCAGCGGCGGGACGGCAAAAAGGCCCGCTCCGCAAAACAGCCGCCGGCACTGCCTCCGATCGAGTACGAGACCACGGACGGGTTCCGGGTCCTCGTCGGGCGCAACAACCTGCAAAACGACAAGCTCTCCATGAAGACCGCCGGCAAGCTCGACATGTGGCTCCACACGAAAGACTTCCCCGGCTCCCACGTCATCATCGAGGCGCAGGACGGGCAGGTCTCGGACCAGGCCATCGAAGAGGCGGCGATCATCGCCGCGGTCAACAGCACGGCCGTCACCGGAGACAAAGTCCCGGTCGACTACACGCTCGTCAAGAACCTGAAGAAGCCCGCCGGCGCCCGCCCGGGCAAGGTCATCTTCCACACGAACTGGACCATCTATGTGACCCCGGACGAGGACTTCGCGGAACGCCAGAGAAAGAAATAAGGAAAGACCCCGAAGCGTTTGAACCGAACCAGTAAAATCGGACAATAGACAAAAAGCCCCCTCATGTAGGACAATAATAGTCCAAACATGAGGAGGTTTTATTATGCCTAGAAAGTACACACATATAAAACAATGTGAGGATGTAATTCTGCGATTAAAAGAAGAGGGTTACACCTATCGTGAAATAGGTGAAATGACGGGTTTCACAAAGGATGAGATCCGTGGTCTCATCAAGAGACGGAATCGTATGACCAGAAAAATAGAAGAAGGGTACGTTCCAAAACCAAAGGGGCGGCCACGCGTCCGTCCGATTACAACAGAGGAAGAACTCCGTAAAGAATTGGAGAGACTCCAAATGGAAAACGATTTGTTGCGGGATTTTCTCTCAGAAATAGAAAGGAAGTGAGGCCCTGCGTGAAGTATCGTGTCATCTACAGACACAAAGATAAATATTCCATTGCGGCGATGTGCCGCTTCTTCGAGGTGTCCAGAAGCGGATACTATGATTTTGTCAAGAGGATGGATTCTCCTGCAAGAGATCTGCCTCTTGCAGAGAAGATCCGGTGTTATGCGAAAATACGGCCTTTTGTCCGAGGTGCGAAGACGGAGATATGTCCATTACAGCCAGGCCCTTCACCGCTATGAGAATCTCCTGAACAGAGATTTCCATGCGGATCGGCCCAACCAGAAGTGGGCAACAGACATCTCATATATTCCAACCAAACAAGGGTTCCTGTATCTCTCCATTATTCGGGATCTCTATGACCTGAGTATTGTTTCCTACAAGATGAGCACGATCCAAAACAACAAGTTGGTAATGGACACGGTCCGTGAAGCTTTGAAGAACGAAAAAGTCGCTGCAGAGTTGCAGCTCCACAGCGACCAAGGCTTCCAGTATACGTCCTGTGAGTACTACCTCCTTACCAGGGAAAACGGTATTACTCCCTCGATGTCACGCCGTGGCAATCCTTACGACAACGCCATGGCAGAGAACTTCTTCTCCATTCTGAAAACAGAATGCACTCGCCGAACTAAATACACAACGTTCGATGAAGCTAGAGAAGATATAGAAGCCTATATATATTTTTACAACAATGAGCGCATCCAGACAAGTACAAAACTGACACCGCTGGAATTGCGGTGCCAGTTTGCAGCTTAGCTATTGCCCTGCAGGGGGGCTTTTTTGTGCAGTCCGAATAAAATGGTTCGGTTCATGCTTCGGGGTCTTTTTTTGTTGGTATGGAATCAGCAGGTGTTGAGGTTCTCTTCGAACAGGCGGTCGACCTGGGCTTTCAGGAGCTCGTGCTCCGGCCGCGTCAGCTGCGGGTCGGAGGCGATGAGCGCCCGGGCGGCGGCACCGGTCTCTTCGAGGATGTCGGTGTCCTCCATCATGTCGGCGATGCGCAGTTCCGGCAGACCGTGCTGACGGCGGCCGAAGAAGTCGCCGGGACCTCTCAGAGCGAGGTCGGCCCGGGAGATCTCGAAACCGTCGGTCGTCTTGCACATGACGCCGAGACGTTCCTTTGTCTTCTGGCTCTTGTTGTCGGAGAGCAGGATGCAGGTGGACTTGTAAGAGCCCCGGCCGACGCGTCCCCGCAGCTGGTGGAGCTGGGAGAGACCGAACCGTTCGGCGTTCTCGATGAGCATGATGACCGCGTTCGGCACGTCGACGCCGACTTCGATGACGACGGTGGCCACGAGGAGCTGGATGTCTCCCTGCAGGAACCGCTGCATGACGTCGTTCTTTTCGGCGGGTTTCATCTGCCCGTGGAGCAGGCCCACCCGGTAGTCTTTGAAGGCGCCTTTCGTGATCTTATTGTAGTACTCTGTGGCGGAGACCAGTTCCTCGGTCTCCCCCTCCTCGACCAGCGGACAGACGATGTATCCCTGACGCCCCTCGTCGAGGAATTTTTTGATGTATCCATACGCCCGCTCCCGGATGGAGGAGTCGATGCGGTAGGTCTCGATGGGCTGTCTCCCCTTCGGGAGTTCGTCAATGATGGAGACATCGAGGTCTCCGTAGATGGCGAGCGCCAGCGTTCTGGGGATCGGCGTGGCCGACATGACCATGACGTGGGCCCCTTCGCCCTTCTCGGCCAGCGCGCCTCTCTGGCGGACGCCGAACCGGTGCTGTTCATCGGTGATGACAAGGCCCAACTCGTCGAACCAGACGTCTTCCGTCAGGAGGGCATGGGTGCCGACGATGAAGTCGATGTCGCCCTGCCGCAGGTCCGCTTTGATGCGCTTCTTTTCCGCCGCGGTCGTGCTGCCGGTGAGGAGTTCCACCCTGACGCCGGTGTCCTTGAAGAACTTCTTCATCGTTTCGAAGTGCTGCTCCGCGAGGATCTCGGTCGGCGCCATCATGGCGGACTGGTAGCCGTTCTTCGCCGTCACATAGACGAGAGCGGCGGCCACCATAGTCTTGCCGGAACCGACGTCGCCCTGGACGAGGCGGTTCATGAGGAAGCCGCTCTTCATGTCCCGGACGCAGGCTTCGACCGCCCGCTTCTGTGCGCCGGTCGGTTCGAAGGGCAGGTACCCGTAGAATTCTTCGGAACAGTCGTCCCGCAGGATGACGTCGGACCCCGCCTTGTTGTCCTCCCGCAGCATGGCCATGCCGAGCTGGAGGTCCAGGAGCTCTTCGAAGATGAATCGCCGACGGGCCTGCATCATCCGTTCCATCGAGGACGGGAAGTGGATCTCCTGCAGCGCCTCTTTCAGCGACAGGAGACCGTACTGCTCCCGCAGGTCATAGGGCAGGGACTCTTCGGCGAAACTCCCGTACTGGGCGAGCGCTTTTTCCATGCAGCCTTCGATGTACTTCGAAGACATGTTTTTCGTGGTGCGATAGACGGGTCGGATGCGGCACTTCTCCCCGACATCTTCGATGTCCGGCGAGAGCATCTCACGCATGTTCCCCTCAAGGGTCACCTTGCCGTAAAACAGGAACTCTTTGCCGGGCTCCAGTTTGGCGGCGGCGAACTTGTTGTTGAAGATGAGGACCTTCATCGGTCCGGTGGCGTCGAACACTCTGCATTCGAACACCGTGATGCCGCTGCGGGCGCGGAACCGGGACGGCGCCGACCGGACGGTCGCCCGGACGCACACCTTTTCCTCGGACAGTTCCGCTCCGAAGATGGCGACAGGAGAAGACCAGTCCTGATACGTCCGCGGGTAGAAGTGCAGCAGATCGTAGACCGTGTGCACGTCCAGCCGCTCGAACTGCTCGACGCGTTTCGGGCCGACGCCCTTCAGCGTACTGACGTTATAGTCCATAAACATTCAAGGTCCCCTCCTTTCTGAAAGTATTATAGCATAATTTCCGGCTTTCCTTGATCGGGTTCCGTTTTTGCGTTCCTTTTTGCTTGCCAACCCGAACCCCCGCCCGCCTGTAAAGCATCGCGCTGCTCCCCCCTGCGCAAAAAGAAGCCGCAAAAACTCCCCTGGCGAAGGCCAATCGGTGGGAAAGCCGGAAATACAAAAGCATCACCCGTTCAGAGTGATGCTTTTCTGTTTATTCAACGGAGATGATGTAACTGTACACCGGCTGGCCGCCCGGGATGACGGCGGTCTCGATGTCCTTGAACTTGTCGCGGATCATGGTCTCGAGCTCCGCGGCCTCCTCTTCCGTGGCGCCTTCGCCGAAGAAGATGGTGACCATCGTGGTCTTTCGGTTGCACAGATGACGGGTGATCTTGTAGGCAGCGGTCAGAGCGCTGTCCTCGACCACCGTGATGGCGCCGTTCTCCATGCCGAGCATCTGACCCTCTTTGATCTTCATGCCGTCGACGACACTGTCGCGGGCCGCGAACGTGACCTGCGCGGTATCGACGGTATCGAGAGACCGGCTCATCTCGAGGTGGTTCTCCTCGACGGAGAGGTCCGGATTGTAATGGATGAGGGCGGTGACCCCCTGCGGGATGGTGCGGGTCGGCAGGACGATGACCTTTCTCGTGGAAAGAGCGGCGACCTGTTCCGCGGCCATGATGATGTTCTTGTTGTTCGGCAGGACGAAGACCGTGGAGGCCGGGACCTGCTCGACCGCGTTGAGGATGTCTTCCGTGCTCGGGTTCATGGTCTGACCGCCGGAGACGACGATGTCGACGCCGATATCCTGGAAGAGGGCGGCGATGCCGTCACCCGCGGAGACGGAGACGAAACCGACTTCCTTCGTGATCTCGGCAGGAGCCACGGTACCGGCGGTCTCCTCGTCCGGCTCCCCGGTCCGCTCCGGTTCGGAGTGGTACTGGTGGAGGTCGACTTTCTGCAGGGGATCGTTCCCGGGACGGTCCATGTTGTTGACGGCCGCCTTCGCGAGAACACCGTATTTCAGGGCCTGGTTCATCGCCCGGCCCGGGTCGTTCGTATGGATGTGGATCTGGATGAGCTCCGGATCGACCTTGACGGTCAGCTGATCGCCGATCGACTCGAGGAACGCTTTGAGCGCCGTCGGGTCTTTCTTCGCGGCGGGGTCCCGCATGACCAGAAGTTCTACACAGTAGAGGTACTGCAGTGTGCCGGAGGTCAGGGGTTCGCCGGAAGCGGCCGCGACAGCTGCGGTTTCGGCCTCGCCCTCGGATGCCGGCGCGGTCTCGCGGCGCTGGACGTTCTCCTGCTCCTGGGGCTCGGAGTCCGAGGTGTTGGCAACGATGACGCCGTCGTGGAAGACGGACTGCATGCCCTCGAAGACGAGCAGAAGGCCCTGGCCGCCGGCGTCCACGACGCCCGCCTTTTTCAAGACCGGAAGCAGTTCCGGTGTCTGAGCCAGTGCATCGCGCGCACCTTCTATGACGTGGGCAAAGACCTCGTCGAACGGGGCCTCTTTATGATCGGTCCCGTACTGGACGTGTTCGAAGACCTCGTCAAAGGCCGCTTCTTTATGTTCGGTCCCGTACCGGGCACCGGCCTGTGTCGCCAGACGGACGACCGTCAGGATGGTACCTTCGGTGGGGGTCATGACGGCTTTATATGCGGACTCGACGCCGTAGGACAGCGCGAGGATCATGTCTCTCGCGTCGATCTCTTCCTTGCCTTTCAGACCCTTGGCGATTCCGCGGAAGATAAGCGACAGGATGACGCCGGAGTTCCCGCGGGCACCCCGCAGCATGGCGGAGGAGGTGGTCTTCGCGACCTTGTCCACCGTGACATCGTCCGGCAGACGCTCCAGCTCCTTGCGGGCAGAGGTGATGGTCATCGACATATTGGTCCCCGTATCGCCGTCCGGCACCGGGAACACGTTGAGCGCGTTGACCGCATCTCTCTGGTTCGTGATATTATAGGCCGCCGAGATCATGGCGTCCCGAAATACTGCACCTTTGATCAAAGTTCTCGCACTCTCCTTAAGAAATCATGGAATCGACGAACACGTCGACCTTCTTGACATTCATGCCGGTCACCTCTTCGATGGTGTACCGGACTTTTTCGACCAGACTGCGGACGACGGTCGAGATGTTGAGGCCGTAGGTCACGATGATATGGAGTTCGATGACCAGTCCGTCAGGCTCTCTGCGGACAGAGACGCCCTGATCCAGATAGCGGGTCTTGCGGTCGAAGAACGACCGGACACCCTGAAACGCGTTGCTGTTCGCCATGCCGACGACGCCGAAACAGGTGGGCACGATGCTGCCGAGGAGTTCCGAGAAGTATTCTTCATTGATTTCGATGGTCCCTAACGGGTTTTCGAATTTAACCATTTCGGTACCTGCCTTTCGCGTGTTCATGGTATTCTAACACACACGCATGCATATTTCAAATTTTCAGACAAATCTTTTTGTCAGCCCATTTTCCATTCGAAGACGTTGCCGTAGGGGTTGCCCGGGATCGGCTTCACTTCGGTCTCGAGGTTCTTCGAATAGGCAAGGACGCCGGTGCGGAAGCCGATGGTCAGGAAGGGCATCTGCTTGTAAAACGCCTTCATGAACGCCTCGCCGGTGGACGAACCGCGCAGGACGGACGCCCAGGAGCTCTCGAGCTGTTTGTCGTTCAGGACACTCGTGATGTCCATGTCGTT
The DNA here is from genome assembly GCA_900317985.1 of uncultured Eubacteriales bacterium. Classification (GTDB taxonomy): domain Bacteria; phylum Bacillota; class Clostridia; order Oscillospirales; family Acutalibacteraceae; genus RUG420. The sequence continues at coordinate 43,032 of ONJD01000012.1, forward strand.
GGTCAGCCGCACTTCCCCGACGTAGAGGTCATAGAGTCCGCTCTTGACCGCGCTCCGGTAGACGGCGGGTTCCAGGAGTTCCACTTCACACTGGAGTCCGACTGCCACCAGTTCTCTCTGCAGTTCGAACGCGATCTGTTCCTTGTTGGCGTTCCCCGTCATGGAGACGATCTTGATCGGCTGGTCGCGCAGCTGTTCCGCGAGCAGTTCGCGCGCTTTCCCGCGGTCCATCGACTGGGTCTTGATGCCCTCGAGGCCGTACCAGTCCGGGTTCAGCGGGATGTCTGAGGCAACGCCGTAGTCGCTGAGGCAGGACTGTACGATCGTCTTCCGGTCGAGGATGGCGTTCATCGCCTGACGGACCGAGGCGTCTGCCAGAGCGCCGTTTTCCTTGATGCCCACATAGAGCAGGTTGTTGAGGGGCAGGTCGGTCGTCTGCACGGTGATCCGCTGCAGTTCTCCGTCGGAGATATCGTCGACCGCCGCGTTGACGGATTCGATGTAAAGGCTGTTGAACAGGGTCTCCTCATCGGGGATGTTGATGAGGAAGATCTGCTCCGCCTTGAATTTTTCACTGTACTGGTCGCTCTTTTTGAGGACGCCGCCGGCATCGTACTGTTCGTAAATGTACCGGCCGGAGCCCACAGGGATGCTGTCCGCGCTGTCCGCGGTCCCTGCTTTCACCACCGGGAACACGAGGTTCGCGGCGATGTACTTGTTGGGTTTTTCGAGCGTGAAGTTGACGGTCGAGGTGCCGCCCGCGGTCGCTTCGGCGATCCCGTTCAGAAGGGTCCCGTAATAGGCGGAGGCCTTTGCCCGTTCGAAGGAATAGACGACGTCGTCCGCGGAGATGATGGAACCGTCGCGGAACCGCCGTTCGGAGTTCATGGTCAGCATGAGGGTCGTGCCGTTGACCGTGACGTTTTCCGCCAGCGCCATGGTGGGTTCGTAATGCTCATCGATCGTGTAGAGCCCGTCATAGATGAGGGGCATGATGGCCTCGTTCATGAGGCTCGTTCCGGTAAAGGGATTCACGCCCTCTTCTCTCGAATAGGGCAGGATGATGTCCGTATCCGCCGCGACACCGGCCGGTTTCCGGGTGTCCTCCTTCGTCTTGGACGGGGCATCGTCGCCCCGGTGGCAGGCGGCAAGGAGCAGCACCATACTGAGGGCCAGCAGGAGCGCGAATGCGCGATGAACGATTCGATCGGCTCGTTTCATAGTGGGTGCTTCCTTTCTTATCGGATACAGATTCGTTCGACCCGTTCACAGGTCCCGGTCTTTTCATCGATGTCGAAGAGACAGCCGCAAAGCATGGGCGTGCCCTCCGCGAAATCGAACCGTGCGGGCATGTTGGTCCGGAGCTTTTCGATGATGATCTCCGGCTTCACGCCGAGGACCGACTGTTCCGCTCCGGTCATGCCGAGGTCGGTGATATAACCCGTTCCGCCCGGCAGGATCTGCTCGTCGGCGGTGGGGACGTGTGTATGGGTCCCGAAGACGGCGGACACTTTCCCGTCGAGGAAAAAGCCCATGGCCCGTTTTTCGGAAGTGGCTTCCGCGTGGAAGTCGAGGAGGATGATCTGGCAGGAGGACAGTTCTTTCAGCTGCTGTTCCACGGCCGCGAAGGGGTTGCCCACCGGGTCCATGTAGACGGTCCCGAGGAGGTTGATGACCCCGACTTTGTACCGTCCCTTGTCCACGATGCAGGAGCCCCTGCCCGGTGTGCTGTCCGGGAAGTTCGCCGGCCGGAGGACGAATCGGTTGTCGTCGAGGTAGTCATACAGTTCTTTCCGGCGGAACACATGGTTCCCGGTCGTGATGACATCGGCGCCGCTCACGAACAGCTCCTCACAGAGGTCCGGAGTGATGCCGTTGCTGACCGCCGCGTTCTCTCCGTTGATGACGCAGAAGTCCACGCCCTCGGTCCGGCGGAATGCCGGGAGGACGGAACGAACGAACGCGACGCCGGTCTTCCCTACGACGTCTCCGATTGCAAATACTCGTACCATAATACCCTGCCTGTCCCGATAGGTGACAAAAAGGGCCTTTTCAAGAACCCCCTGAAAAGACCCTTCCGTAGTCTGTTTATTTCGCGTAGTCCATTACGCGGCTCTCCCTGACGACATGGATCTTGATCTGTCCGGGATATTCCATTTCGCTCTCGATCCGCTGAGCGATGTCATGCGCGATGATGACCATCTGATCGTCGTTGACCTTCTCCGGTTTGACGACGACACGGATCTCACGACCGGCCTGGATGGCGAAGGAGTTCTCGACTCCGTCATAGGAGTTGGCGATCTCTTCGAGCTTCTCCAGACGCTTGATGTAGTTCTCGATGTTCTCGCGGCGGGCGCCGGGACGGGCGGCGGAGATGGCATCGGCCGCCTGTACGATGAAGGCGACGGTGGTCTTCGCTTCGATGTCCCCGTGGTGCGCCTTGATGGCGTGGACAACGGCTTCGCTTTCACGGTATTTCTTCGCGGCATCGGCGCCGAGCGTGACGTGGGAACCTTCGAACTCGTGGTCGAGGGCCTTGCCGATGTCGTGGAGCAGTCCGGCGCGTCTCGCCTGTTTGACGTCAGCGCCCAGTTCGGAGGCGATGAGCCCCGCGATGTAGCAGACTTCGAGAGAATGGTCCAGAACGTTCTGGCCGTAGCTCGTGCGGTAGCGGAGTTTGCCGAGCAGTTTGATGAGCTCGGGATGGAGGCCGGTGACGCCGGCATCCAGAACAGCCCGTTCACCGGTCTGCTTGATGGTCTGGTTGACTTCCCGTTTGGCCTTTTCGTAGGTCTCCTCGATGCGGGCCGGATGGATGCGGCCGTCCTGGATGAGACGTTCGACGGTCAGGCGGGCAACTTCCCGGCGGACCGGCTCAAAGCAGGAAATGGTGATGGTCTCCGGGGTGTCGTCGATGATGAGGTCGACGCCGGTGACGGTTTCGATGGCGCGGATGTTCCGGCCCTCGCGGCCGATGATGCGGCCTTTCATTTCGTCGTTCGGCAGAGAGACGACCGAGACCGTGGCGTCGGTGGTCCGTTCTGCGGCGCAGCGCTGGATGGCGATGGTGACGATCTCTTTGGCGAGTTCATCGGAACGCTCTTTGATCTGTTCCTGCGCCTCCATGATGCGGCTGGCTTTCTCGCGGTCCAGTCGCTCGTCGACCTGGCTCAGGATCTGTTCTCTGGCCTGGGCCTCAGAGAGACCGGAGATCTTTTCGAGGATCTCGAGCTGGCTCTTCTTGAGTGCTTCGACTTCCTCTTCTTTTGCCTCGGCTTCTTTGAGCTTCTGGTTGAGTTTCTCCTCTCTCTTTTCGAGAGTGGCGGTCTTTTTGTCGAGGTTTTCCTCGCGCTGGATATTTCTGCGTTCCTGACGCTGCACTTCTGTGCGGCGCTCCCGCAGTTCGCGTTCCGTTTCGGTCCGCGTTTTGTGTATTTCGTCTTTTGCTTCTAAAATGGCTTCTTTCTTTTTCTGCTCAGCAGTGGTAAGAGCCTGATTTATGATGCGAGTCGCTTCCTGGTTGGCAGAGCCGATGGTGGCCTCTGCGACCTTTTTCCGGTGAGCCTGTCCGATAAAGAAACCGACGACGGCGCCACCGACCAGTGCGACAAGGATTAAAGCAATGGCTAAAGGTGTCATAAACCTAGAAATACACCCCCTTCTATAAAATTTCACCCATATATTATAAAAAGGACCCATGTCAATTGTCAAGTAAATGCCCTTTCCCGAATGGAGGGTCCGGACAAAAAGAAAACGACAGGAAGATCCTGTCGTTGTTCTTATGATCCGTATTACGCTCCGGCCTTCAGTCCGCCGATGAGTTTCGCCACATCGGGATCGATCTCCGCGCGGCTCTTTTCCAGCATGGTGCCGTCCATCATGGACAGGACCAGTTTGGAGAGCGCTCTGGCGGAAAGCCCGCCGGGAGCGGAGATCCAGGAAGTCAGTGTGCTCACGAGAGCGCCGCTGACGAATGCGAACCAGAGCCGCGCTTCCGCGTCGGTCAGGTCGGTCTTCCGGAAATGGAGTTGTTTCACCGACTCGAAATAGCCGGGCATCTTCATCGACAACAGATAGATGAGGTCGTTCTCCATCAGAAGTTTCAGGAAGTCTGCGTGTTCCTGCCAGTAGCGGAAAAAGCAGCAGATGATGTCTTCCCAGTCATGGATCGTTTTTTTGGATAGATATTGGAGAAACCCTTCAAAATGTTCGTCCAGACGACACAGAAGGACGTCTTCCTTCGTCTCAAAGTTATGATAGAACGTCTGCCGGGTCAGTCCTGCCCGGTCTACGATATCCTTGATGGAGATCTTCGAGAACGGAGTAACCTGCATGAGTTCCAGAAGAGCGTCGGTAATGCGTCGTTTCGAACGGACGGAAATAGGGTTGTCCCTGCGTTCGCCCACTCTACTCACCTCTTTCACCCCACATAATAACATAAATAATGAGGCTCGAAAAGACATCGAGCCTCATTTTCTTAAATTATTCTGAAAAACTATTTGTGCTATTACGCCGGCTTATTGGAAGGGATTGAAGTAAAAGCGCGTGGTGGATTCACTCTGTGTGGTCGATTCCTCCGCATTGCCTTTGTCCTCGAGGAGGGTGGCCTTCACGGTGAAGGTGGTGATGCTGTAGTCCTCTTCCACATGGGCGATGGACAGCGTCAGGATGTCGCCCGGGTCGCCTTCCTCAACGGCCTTCAGAAGGTCGCCGGCTTTTTCCAGGTCTTCCCCGTCGACTGCGGTAATGATGTCTCCCGCGACCGCTTTCGTACCGGTCAGAGCGCTGTCTTCGTTGATCGCCGCGATGACGATGGAGCCGGACGGCAGCTTGTTCTGCTTGGCGATCTGCGCGTAGGTGGAGTTCTCAGAGACCGGGACATACCGGATGCCGAGTTTGGCACGGCCGGTGACGTAGCCGCTCTTCAGGATGTCGTCGACGACGTTCTTCGCGACGTTGATCGGGACCGCGAAGCCCATGCCTTCGAACTCTTCCGAAGCAATCTTCGAGGAGTTGATACCGATGACCTGACCGTAGCTGTTGATGAGGGCACCGCCGGAGTTGCCGGGGTTGATGGCCGCGTCGTGCTGGATGCACTCCATGGTGTAACCGCTCTCATTGCTGCTGGTGGGACGGTCGATGGCGGAGATGATGCCGGAGGTGACAGAACCGTAGAATGCCGTGCCGCCGGGGTTGCCGATCGCATAGACCGGTTCGCCGACTTTCAGGACCGTGGAATCGCCGAATTCGGCCGCTTCCAGTTTCGTGGTCTTGACCTGCAGGACACCGATGTCGGTCCGGTTGTCATAGCCGATGAGGTTCGCGTTGTACTGCGTGCCGTCTTCGAGCTGGACCTTCAGCGTCGTGTTGGCGGTATCGACGATGTGCGCGCAGGTGACGACATAGGAGTACCCGGCTTTCTTGTCGACGCTCATGACGACGCCGGAGCCCTCTCCGTATTTGTTGCCGTTCGGCTGATAGACCATGACCGCGATGACGGAGGGCTTGCACTTCTGCGCGATCTCGACACTGGTCAGGGCGCCGTCGGTATTCTCCTCGTCATAGGTCCGGGTGTCTCCGATATTGATGGAGTTCCGGGTGTCCTTGGTCGTCGTCGTTTTGGCCGCCTGTGCTTCTCTGGCGTCCCGTCCGACATAGGCGACGCCGATGGCGATGCCGACGATGAGGAGGATGGCGATGAGCAGTGCCAGGAATACCTTGGAGCCGCTGCTCTTCTTTTTGTTGTCTTCCATGGGTTATCACTCCTGTGGATCTGTAGATTTTTCTATCGGGATCCAGAACCGGAACGAGGTGAAGCCGCCGGGCTCACTCTCCGCGTAGATGTCTCCGCCGTGGAGCTCTACGATGTCCTGGGCAAGGTTCAGGCCGAGGCCGACGCCCTTGACATGTTCACTTCTGGATTTGTCGACTTTGTAGAACCGCTCGAAGATGCGGTGGATCTCCTCTTCGGGGATGCCCTTGCCGGAATTGGAGATGCTGACGAGCGCGCGCCCCTCAGTCTCCTCCATCCCGACCCGGATGGTGCCGCCTTTGTTCGTGAACTTGACGGCGTTGTCAAAGAGGTTGTATGCGACCTGGAACAGGAGTTCCGGGTCGGCCTGCACCTTGATGTGGGGCAGGTCTTCGAAGCCTTCGATCACGAACCCGCCTTCTTCCACGGCGCTCTCAAAGCTGAGGAGCGCGTTGAACAGGAGCTGGTTCAGATCGGTGGTGGAATAGTGGAGGTTCTCCTCGCCCGCTTCGATCTTGGACAGGGTCAGCATGGTGACGACCAGCCGCGCCAGACGTTTGATCTCGCTTGAGACGATCCCGAGATAGCGGCGCTCCTCGGAAGGCGGGATGGTCCCGTCCAGGATGCCGTCGACGAAGCCGCCGATGGTGGTCATCGGGGTCTTCAGCTCATGGGAAACGTTGGCGATGAAACTCTTACGGGAGTCTTCGATGACCGACAGCGAGGTGGCCATGTCGTTCAGCGACTCAGCCAGTTCCTGCTGCTCCTTGGCGCCCTTGACTTCGAGTCGTTCCGAGAAGTTGCCCTTCGAATACTGCTTCGTGAGGCGGGACATCTTTTCCATCGGCCGGACCAGCTGTGCCGCGAACAGGTAGGACAGCAGGACCATGATGATGAGCGAGATGAGCGCCGCCACCACGAACATCCTCGTCAGGTTCCGCGAGTACGGGGACAGGATGTTGTAGGACGTGGAGATGGCGTAGACATAGCCGGAGGGCATGCCGCTGCGGATGATCTGCGCGCCGCCGACGACCTGCTTCGCTCCGCTGAACGGTTTCGGCAGAGAGGCGACGGTACTGTACCCGTTCCCGGACGTCTTGTTCATGATAGACGACGGGATGACAAAGCCGCTATGGGTCTCGCACTCGCCCGCGTGCAGGGTGTGGGTCTGTGTGTCGACCATATGACGGCAGAGGACCAGTCTGCCCTCCGCGTCGCAGATGAACACGTCCGCCTCGATGGTGTCGGAGACTGTATTCAGCGTGTCGGCCAGGGCAAGCGCGGAGTCATAGGAATCTTCCTCCGTCACGTCGTCCGCCATCAGGGACGCCGTCTTCTCGGCGATGACCATGGCATTCGACTGGAGGATCTCCATGCGGTCGTTGTTCCAGTTTCCGGAGACGAACAACAGGAAGATGATGTAGAGCACCAGGAAACTGATGGTAACGCTGGCAATGGAGAATCCCATGTAACGGAAGAACAGATTGTACTTCCGGCGCATGGGTTTCTTCGTGTCGTTGTGATTCTTCATAGAGGATTATTCTGCCGTGTCGAACTTGTAGCCGACGCCCCAGACCGTTTTGAGCGCCCACTTGTCGGAGACGCCTTCGAGCTTTTCACGGAGACGTTTGATGTGGACGTCGACGGTGCGGGAATCGCCGTAATAGTCGAAGCCCCAGACCTCATCGAGGAGCTGGTCTCTCGTGAAGACGTGGTTCGGGTTGCTGGCGAGGTGGAAGATGAGTTCCAGTTCTTTCGGCGGGGTGTTGACGATCTTGCCGTCGACCTTCATCTCGTAATTTGTGAGGTTGATGGAGAGCTTGTCGTATTCGACGAGCTTTCTCTCGGTCGCGGCGGAAACATGTGTCCGGCGAAGGACCGCTTTGATGCGGGCGACGATCTCTTTCGGGTCGAAGGGTTTGACGATGTAGTCGTCGGCGCCCAGTTCGAGGCCGAGGACCTTGTCGAACGTCTCCCCTTTCGCGGTGACCATGATGATGGGTTTTTCCGAGACTTTGCGGATCTCCCGACAGACCTGCCAGCCGTCCATACGGGGCAGCATGATGTCGAGGATGACAAGGTCGGGCTGGAACGTCTGGAACTCGCGAACGGCGGACTCGCCATCGTTCACGCTGTAGACATTGAAACCTTCATTCTCGAGGTACAATCCGAGGAGCTCGCAGATGTTTTTGTCGTCATCTACGACCAGGATTTTTCCGTTACTCATTCTCTGATCCTCCTGTCTTCCTCCTGAAGCCGGATTGTAAGGCAGTCACCTTAATCCAACTTAAAGAGGCACACATGTCAAGAACTTTAATATTATTAATTATTTAAGCACAAATATGACGAGATGTAAACAAAAGTGTACGAAAAAAGTCCAAACGGAAACCAAAAAATGACCTCTCCCGGAGTTCCGGAAGAGGCCATTGGCATAGATAAGAGTGTGGCGATGTACGGATCAGATCTTCATCGCGACATCCCAGGCGCCCCAGATGGCGGCCTTGATGTTCGCGACCTTGTTCGCGTCGCCGATGGTGTAGACGGTCTTGCCGCCGACGGTGGTCTCGGTGTTCACGGGGACCAGCGGGCCGAGCAGCTCTTTGACGATCTCGTCGACCTTCTTGACGACGGGCTGGCAGACCTCGGGGACCGGAACGTTGACGGAACCGATGCCAAGGTTGTAGCCGGGCTCGACGATCGGGGTCGGCTTGTAACCGACGGACATGATGATGCTGTCTGCCGGCAGTTTGACCTGTTCTTTGTTCTTCTTCTCAACGATGACATAGTCGTCGCCGATCTCTTTGACGCCGGACTCGAGGAAGACCGGGACGTCATAGCACTTGAAGTAGTCGCGCAGGAACGAAGAGTTCGCAAGGCACAGGTTCTTGACGGCCATGAGGTCGTTCATCATTTCGACGATCTGCGGGTTCTTGCCCTTCTTGTGAAGGTCGAGCGCGATCTCGCAGCCGGTCAGGCCGCCGCCGATGATGACAACGTTCTCGCCGACTTCTTTTTCACCCAGCAGGTACTCGACCGCGGTCATGGCGCGCTCGGCTCCCGGGATGGGAAGACGTTTCGCGACAGAACCGGTGGCGACGACGATGGCGTCGGCGTTCAGCTTGGTGAGGTCGGTGATCTCCGTACCGAACTGGATCGGGATGTTGAGGTCGGCCATCTGCTTCTTGAACCAGGCGATGAGCTGTTTGTCGTGCTCCTTGAACTCCGGAGCGGCCGCAGCGATGAAGACACCGCCGAGCTCGTTCGTCTTTTCATAGATGGTCGGGTTGTGGCCGCGCAGTTTCAGGACGCGGGCCGCTTCCATACCGCCGATACCGCCGCCGATGACGGCGATGTTCTTCGGATGTTTGGTCGGGACGATCTTGTACTTGTTGTGCTGCATGGACCGCGGGTTGACGGCGCAGTTGCACATGTTCATGGAGTGGGACAGGTCCTGATCGTTGTCGGAGCCCTCGTGCTTCGTGAGGTCGAAGCAGCCGGAGTGGCAGCAGATACACGGACGGATGTCGTCTTCCTGATCGTTGATCATCTTCGTGACCCATTCGGGGTCCGCGAGGAACTGACGGCCGACGGCCATGGCAGCGATCTTGCCTTCCGCAATGGCTTTGGCGCCGACGGCGGGCTGCATCTTACCGGCGCAGACGCACGGCTTGTCAGTGAACTGCTGGATGTGCGAGACATCTTCGAGGCAGCAGTTGTTCGGCATGTACTGCGGCGGATGTGCCCAGTACCACGCATCGTAAGTACCGTTGTCGCAGTTGAACATATCATAGCCCGCGTCGGACAGGTACTTGATGGCGCGCTCGGACTCTTCCATGGTACGGCCGACTTCGATGTAGTCTTCACCGGGCATGGCGCCGGCACGGTAGCCTTTCGTCTTGGAGACGACGGAATAACGCAGGGAGACCGGGAAGTCGTCGCCGCATTTGCTCTTGATCTCTTTGACGATCTCGACCGCGAAACGATAACGGTTCTCGAAGGATCCGCCGTATTCGTCGGTCCGGAAGTTACAGTACGGAAGGGTGAACTGGTCGAGCAGGTACCCTTCGTGGACGGCATGGACTTCGACGCCGTCGACACCGGCTTCCTTGATGAGGCGCGCGGTCTCACCGAAGGCGTAGATGATGTCGTCGATCTGTTTCTTCGTGAGGGCACGGGCCTCCATCTTGTCGGTCCAGCGGTTCGGAGAATCCGAAGGCGCGGCAGTCAGGTACTGCGGATCCATGATGGGGCTTGCGATCTTGTTGATGATGTCGTTCTTGCCGAGCATGGTCATCATTTCGGTGAGAGCCATGGCGCGGCCGAAGCCGGCGGTCATCTGGATGAACATCTTGGCGCCGGTCTTGTGGAACTCTTCCATGTACTCCTTGAGCTGGTCGAATTTCCATTTGTGCTGGTACAGCCATGCGCCGCCGAGGATGTCTTTGACGGGGGCAATGCCGGGCAGGACCAGACCGCAGTTGTTCTCGGCGATCGTCTTCAGGAGCCAGGCCGCTTCCTTGTCGAAATGGTTGGGCTCTGTCCAGCCGAAGATGCACGTTCCGCCCATGGGAGCAAGGACGATACGGTTCTTGATCTCGACATTGCCGATCTTCCACGGGGTAAATAGAGCGTTATACTCCTCTTTCATTTGATTACACTTCCTTTGTCATTCTGCGGTCTCGCAGATTTCAATCACGTTTTCGATGAGGTCCACTTTCTGAATGGTGGCAAGGGCTTCGTAGCGGATGCCGAGGATGTCCGTAAAGGTCAGTTTCCCGTCCGTCGGCGAGACATCCACTGACTGGATGTTCTTGCAGAACAGGACCGGCTCTTTGGCGGTCATCTTATAAACGGTTGACAAACACATACTCAGCCCTCCAGTGCCTTCAGTGCCTGTTCCAGCTTGCCGGTACCGGTCTCGTAATCGATGACGGCAGCATGGACCAGCTCTTTGGCCGTGCCATCGAGCTTGTTGGCAATGTCATAGAGCTCATCGGCATGGTGTTTGTTGTGGTCGATCATGTACTTCAAAAGAGCGACCGCTTCGAGGTCCTTATGGTCATGGTCATGGTGATGGGTGTGGCCATCGGGGCAACTGTTGCAACTCATCTGTCCATTCTCCTTTCCAAATATTTGATAGTTTTGATTCTACCGCACAAACACCGTTACCGTTTTAGAACTGGATATCTGTCTCTTTGCGGTCGAAAAGGATGTTCACTTTCTTGTAAAGCCAGCCCATCAGTTTCATGTCGAGATTCCAGAAATAGACTACGAAGAGAACGCAGACGGCAATGACCAGGATCTTGACGACTTTCAGGCATAAGCCAAACAGTTTTTTCATTGGTACTCCTCCTTAGGCAGCCTGACCTTTCTGGCGGGCATATTCCGCGGCACCAAGAGCGCCCATCAGCTGCGGGTCGACGGCGAGGTCGACGACTTTGATCTTCAGGACCTTTTCGATGGCGTCCTTCAGACCGTCATTCTTCGCGCAGCCGCCGGTCAGCGTGATGCTGTCGGTGGCG
>ONJD01000019.1 GCA_900317985.1 uncultured Eubacteriales bacterium
GCAGTAGGAGAAGAAAAAGTTGCTTGAAAAAGACATATGGTCAAGGCGAAAAACGGGGGTCCCATATGTCTTTTGGCTCCCCAGCAACTTTCAGTTTGTGGAGGGTGGAGGAGGGTAAGATGTGAAAGAGATAAAAGAAAACCGCGCCGGAGAGGCGCGGTTTTGTGTGCTTGGATGGATTGAAGTTCCGGTGCCTTACAGCAGGGAGGCGACACACTTCTCGACTTCGGCCATGTCGGCGGTCGGCTCGAAGCGGGCGACGACGTTGCCGTCTCTGTCGACGACGAACTTCGTGAAGTTCCATTTGATCTTGGAGTTCTTCTTGAAGTCCTTGTCCTGGGTCTTCAGGAGCGCGTTCATCTTGAGAGCGGTGGCGCCTTTGCCGAAGCCCTCGAAGCCCTTCTGCTCTTTGAGGAAGGTGTAGAGGGGAAGTTCGTTCTCGCCGTTGACGTCGGACTTCTTCATCTGCGGGAACTGGGTCTTATAGCGCATGCGGCAGAAAGAGGTGATCTCCTCGTCGGTGCCGGGCGCCTGGTCCATGAACTGGTTGCAGGGGATGTCGATGACTTCGAGACCCTGGTCGTGGTACTTCTCGTACATCGCCTCGATGGGCTCGTACTGCGGGGTGAAGCCGCAGCCGGTGGCGGTGTTGACGATGAGCATGACTTTGCCCTTGTTCTGTGCGAGACTATAGTCTTCGCCGAGGCCGGTCTTGAGGGTGAAATCGTAAATGCTTGCCATAGTAGGTTCCTCCTTTGGAACATGTGTACAGGGGGTTGTTGGGGCGATGCACGGCCGCCGCCCTCTTGTCTTCAATTAGATTGTACACAATTCATTTGCGAAATGCAACCATAAACAGAAAAAGTTTATCGTCCTAAAGAGCGACCAAAAAATGCGAAACAAAAACAGCTTCCGGAAACCGAAAGCTGTTGAGGGTCCTGTTCTGTTCAAAACAGTGCTGTGACGACGAAAAAGCCGATGATGACGACCAGCACGATGCCGGCGAGAATGAACATGGCTTTTCCGACGCGCTTCCCGTCCGGGGTCTTTTTCCGCATCTCGATGATGCCGAAGATGCAGAGCAGAACGGGGATGAGCAGAATGAGGAAATAGGTGATCAGTCCGGCGAGAGCGGCGCCTTCACCGGCTGCGAGTACTCCGGTCATAAAAAGTCCTTCCTGAAACATTGAAATGGGAAGGCCGCCGTGCCGAGGGGTAACCTCTGCGGCACGGCAGTTCCCAACATCTTGTTTAGCAGGAAGGCAAACGATGTTGCTGATTCGAGTGAGTTATTTGATGACGACGCGGCCTTCGTCGGGAAGGACCACGTTCTCGGGGACCTCTCCGTACTTCTCATTGTTGATCGTCCAGGGTCTTCTGCCCTCTTTCTTGAAGGCTTTGTACAGGCAGACGATGTACATGATGTCGAAGAAGACGCAGCCGAAGATGAGGACTTTGGCGAGCGGGCGGAACGTCGGGTTCAGCGCGTGGATCAGGGAAATGACCGTGCCGTCGCCGGTGAAGCGGTCAATGTATGTGACCATACAGACCGCACCCGCTATGTCTGGGACTAGTGTACCTATCATCTTACAGATGGCGATATACATACTCTGTCCGGCAGTGCTCCCTTTCCGATACAGCATCATGACGAAGCAGGCGGAGATGAAGATGTTCTGGATGTATGCCGAGTAGGCACCCATCAGGTCGTTCCAGTCGAAGCGCGCCGCAAGAACGCAGGCGAAGCCCCAACCGGCAACGACAATCAAATAAGGATAGAATAGTTTATCGGACATGCCTGGCAACGTGTAGTGGAACTCGTCCCGACCATAGCGTATCTTCAGGTAGACGATGACGCAGTCGAACAGGAACCACAAGGCGTTGATGAGCCTCTGTGCCGGGATGTGGATGTCAAATACGAATGCATACAGGAACTCCCACGCGAGGTTCATGCCGAGGACCATGAGGGGCATGCCGGCGGTCTTGTCTTTGAAGCCCTTGTAGATGATGAAGCAGTAGGTCGTCAGCCAGAACATTCCTCCAAACAGGCAGAGGAAAATGGAGAGACCGTCGTTCAGCATGATGAAGGGGTTGTCAAAGTTCAGAGTTCCTTTGAGCTCTGCCCAGGAAAAGTTCCCCATGTTGTCATAGAGCTCCTGGGTGCTGGCTTCGATCGTGCGGGAATAGGTCGGATGTTTTTCGATGGCTTTTTCCATGATGCCACGAGCATAGTCACCATAGAGCCAGGGCTTCATCCATTCCCACTGCGCTAAGAAAGCAGCCATTTGGTTTTCTCCTTTCCATTCATTTCATTGGTTTACAGTCGGATGAGGTTTGCCTTCCTGCATACCTACAACAACAAGTATAAAATCGGGAAAATCCACAAACAATTGACGCGAAAACCGAAAATGACACCGGGATTTTTTGGAAAGAAAACATTTTTATGCCGCCGTATAAGAAACCGGACGAAGCCTGCATCCGGCGATTTGTGCACCTTTACTGAAACGGGCTGCCCGTATAACAAAAAATCGGGGCGTGAAACGCTTGCGAAACAGAAAAATGACATGTAAACTTTATCATAGTAAATCGCCGCAGAAGGAGAACGCAGAATGGGAAGACCCAGAAACGAAGAAGAAGTCGAACGGCTGCAGGACACGGCATTTGAACTGTTCGCCGTCAAAGGACTGGACGCGACGTCGTATTCCGACATCGCCAAAAACGCCTATGTGACCAAGTCGCACGTCCAGCACTATTTCCCGAAGAAGGAGATGCTGGTCGCGCGGTTCGTGGACCGGAGCATGGAGGCGGTGCTGAAGATCGCCCGTGAACTTCCGGAATTCGAGGCCATGGACCCCCTCAGCAAACTGGTCTATGTCGATTACATCCAGTTCTATTACGCGATGTACAACGAGAAGATGTTCCGCATGAGCATGGATATCCTGCTCGAACGGTCGCTCTCCCAGGCGGTCATCGACGCGGGGATCGAGTTCGACCTGTTGCACCTCATGAAATATGATGAGGTGAGCCACCCGGATGAGCTGGAAGAAGCGCTGCGGTTTATGTACGGCGGCATCTACGACCGTCTCTATGACTGCAAGTCGAAGGGACAGGAGTTTGTGGTCGAGCAGTACATCGCCTACGGCGTCCGCCTGCTGCAGCCGTTCGTGTCGACCGACGTGCCGGAGAGCATCGTCGACGGCCTCAAAGACCTGGGGCCCTGGCTCGATGAACGAAAGGCGAAGTATAACCGCGCCATGTTCGGGATGCGTTGACACCCGCTGAAAACAAAAATAACAGCCGACCTGAAAAAGGTCGGCTGTTTTGTTATGTTCGATGGATGTCGACGAACCGCCCGAACTTCCCGCCCGGGATCATGAGCCGGTAGAGGGTGTTCATGTCGGCGCAGACGGTGTCGAAGTCGGGGTCGGCCGGGCCCAGTGCCCAGACGGCGTAGCGGACCGTGAAGACTTTTCCTTTGACATCGGTCTTCACACAGCCGTTCCGGGTGTAGAAGGCGTCCCGCCGTTCCCGCTCGGCGATCTGCCCGTCCGTCTTCGCGTAGTCGATGTCCTCGGTCTCGAGAAGGATGTATTTCCCTTTTCCGCGGACGAGTTCGGCAAGCCGCTGCAGGGTGCGCCCGCCGAGACCGGCGTCCCGGTACTCCGGGAGGATGGCGTAGTAGTCGAGCAGACAGGCGCCGCAGTCCGGGGACTCGACGAAGAACGCGTAGCCGCGAAGGTCGTCGAAAGCGTCGGCCGGTGCATCGCCCCGGTCTTCAAACACACCGACGGCGAAGTAACAGTCGTCGGCCCACATGCGGGAGATGCTCTTCCAGGGCTTGACTTCGTCGGCTGGGAAGTGGTGCTTCAGATGTTTTTTATAGATGAAATGCGCTTCCTCCTCGCGGAGGAAGCGGGTGTAAGTGTTCATGCGAGATGCCCTTTCTTTGGCGTCTGTTTGTTGGAAAACCGGCCGGTCAGCGCGTCGACGCCTTTCCAGAAGTAATGGTTCAGGGCCCAGAGCGCGTAGCCGGCGGCCGTGATGATCGCGAACAGCACAAGATTGGTGACGGCGTTCGGCAGGTGCGGCTGCAGGTGGGGCAGGATGAGCCCGCCGAGCCATTCCTGGATGGCGTAGAACTCGAGGGACATGATGCCGTAGAAGCCGAAGAACGAGACGACGGCGTGGCCGGCTTTGCTCTGGTCGATGATGTCGCAGAGCTTCACGAGGAAGAACGTGAGAGAAATGCTCAAAAGATAGTTCGGGATGCGGCAGTTGGAGTCCGGCACGCCGAGCTGCAGGCCCCTCTGGTTCGTGAAGTAGCTGAGCAGCGCGCCCGCCACGAAGAACACGGCCATGACGGACCAGAACAGGGGCTTGTTCCACTCGAGGTCGAAGGTGCCGCGGCGCTCTTCCTTCGGCAGTTTCTCCTGCTGGGTCATCCAGCCGAGCTGGACGCCGGTGAGGAAGATGGGGATGCGGTTGAGGAACCCGTAGAGGTCCGGCCGGAAGAAGTGCGTGCCGCCGTAGGAGATGGCGGCCCAGACCGCGAGGGCGACCAGGGTGAACACCAGCTGGTTCTTCGCGCGTGAGAAGAAACGCCAGTACAGCGGGAACACGACATACAGGCTCATGATGGCCGGGATGAACCACAGGAACGAATAGATGCTGTGGGCATAGAAGTTCCAGCCGGTGACGTTTTTGATGTAATCCGCGAGCGTCCAGTGCCAGGTCAGCGCCATGCAGAGCGCCGCCACCAGCGTCGGGATGGCGAGGCGCTTCAGCCGCTTGCCCCAGAAGGTCAGGAGCCGGTACTTGCGCATGGCGAACGTGAGCCCGATGCCGGACATCAGGAAGAAGAGGTCCGGACCGAAGATGATGCTCCGGTGGAAGACGTCTTCCGCCCGTGCCAGGGTATCGTTCCACAGGAACAGGTACTGCCACTCGTGGAAGTAGACGATGGTCAGCGCCGCAAAGCCCATGACGATGCCGCGGTACTGAGAGAGGAGCGTGAGCACGCTCCTCTGGGATCTCTTGTGTTTCATTGGAATGGAATTCCTTTGGCGATTTATTTCTTGAACAGGGTATCCATGATGCCGCGGCCGAGGGAGGCGCCCAGGTTGCCGCCGAGCTTCTTGCCGAAGTCGCCGGCGATGGCCTTGCCGACCGTCTGGCCGATCTCGCGGCCGACGGTGGAACCGCCGGACTTCGCGACGTTCTTGATGCTCTGCTGACGGGCTTTCTCTTTCTTTTCCTGCTCTCTCTGCGCTTCTTTTTCCGCCTTTTCAAGCTCTTTGAGGCGGGCTTTTTCCGCGTCGGCGGCCGCTTTCTCGGCAGCCTTCTGCGCGGCGGCCGCTTCACGTTCCGCCGCCTTGATGGCGTCGGCCTCGGCCTTCTGGCGTGCCTTCTCGGCCGCGGCTTCTGCCTTCTCCGCTTCTTTCTGAGCCTGCTTCGCGAGTTTCTCGGCTTCGATCGCCTCGGCGTCGGCCAGGTTCTTTCTCTGCAGGAACTCGAACGCGGAGTCGTTATCGACATAGGCGCCGTACTTCGCGTTCAGGGCGTCGCCCTGGATGAGGGAGGAGCGGACCGCGTTGTCGAGGGTGCCCATGAGGCTCTGCGGCGGAAGGATCTTGCACTTCTGGACGAGGGTCGGGACGCCGCTCTCGTCGAGGACGGAGATGAGCGCCTCACCGGTGCCCATGGCGAGCAGGGTCTCGTAGGTGTCGAACGCCGGGTTCACACGGAAGGAGTCGGAAGCGGCGCGGGCCTTCTTCTGCTCCGCCGGAGTGTAGGCGTGGAGGGCGTGCTGGACTTTGTTGCCGAGCTGCGCGAGGACGCCGTCCGGGATGTCCGCCGGGTTCTGGGTGATGAAGTAGATGCCGACACCCTTCGAACGGATGAGTTTGACGACCTGCTCGATCTTCTGGAGCAGTTCTTTGGAGGCGTCGTCGAAGAGCATGTGCGCCTCATCGAAGAAGAAGACGATCTTCGGCTTCTCGGGGTCGCCGACTTCGGGAAGGGTCTCATAGAGCTCGGACATCATCCACAGCATGAAGGTGGAGTACATGGTCGGGTTGTTCATGAGCTTCTGGCAGTCGAGGATGTTGATCTTGCCCTTGCCGGACGCGTCGGTCGCGAGCCAGTCGTGGATATCGAGGGCGGGCTCGCCGAAGAACTGGTCGCCGCCTTCGGCCTCGAGCGCGATGACCGCGCGGATGATGGAGGTGAGGGACTGCTTCGCGATGTTGCCGTAGCTCAGCGCGTAGTCCTTCGCGTTCTCGCCGACATAGGTCAGCATGGAGCGCAGGTCTTTGGAGTCGATGAGGAGGATGCCCTCGTCATCGGCGATCTTGAAGATGATCTGCATGATGGCTGCCTGCGTGTCGTTGAGCCCGAGGATGCGGGAGAGGAGGAGCGGGCCGACCTCGGAGACGGTGGCGCGCAGCGGCAGGCCCATTTCCTGGTAGACGTCCCAGAAGGTGACAGGGTAGCTCTGGAACTGGAACCCGTCCGCGGCAAGGCCCATCTCGTCCATGCGCTTCTGGACCGGCTCGACCATGGTGCCGGGCTGGCAGAGAGTGGCAAGGTCGCCTTTGGCGTCGGCGAGGAACACCGGGACGCCGGCGTTGGAGAAGGACTCCGCGATGACGCGCAGGGTCGTGGTCTTACCGGTACCGGTGGCACCGGCGATGAGGCCGTGGCGATTCGCCTTGCTCAGGTTGATGCAGACTTTTTCGCCGTCGGCATAGCCGACATAAACTTTGTTGTCAAGTAACATAGGTCGCTTCCTCCTAAAACTCAGAAAAGAGTCGAATCATTTACCCTATTATTTTACATAAAAAAGCGATGCATTACAAGGAATGCATCGCGTGTCACGGGCAGGGCAGGCTGTCGTACGGCGATTTACCGAAGTGTAAACTAGAACCATTTCTTCCACTTGAAGAAGAGGATCTCTCCGAACAGGATGATGAGGGAGAGGCAGATGACATAGGGGTAACCGTTTGCCCAGTCGAATTCCGGCATGATGAGGTTCATGCCGAACCAGCCGGTGATGAGCTGCAGGGGAAGGAAGATCATCGTGACGACCGTCAGGGTCTTCATGGTGTTGTTCTGGACGAGGTCGATCTGTGCCTGGTAGGCCTCACGGACCTGCTCGAGGTACTCCTGGTTACGGAGGATGAAGTCGTACAGACGGTCGAATTTTTTATCGATGAAGACGAATTCCGGCTCCATGTCGGCGAGCTCGTCGGACAGGAGTTCCATCTCTTCATAGTAGCGTTTTTTCTGGGAGATCTCCCGGCGGAGTTCCATGATGGCGTTGATGCCCTCTTTGTCGGGGACGGAGTCCTCGGAGAAGAGTTCGTCTTCGAGCGCTTCGATCTTGTCCTCGAGCCGCGCCAGCTCATAGATGTCGGAAGAGGTGAGGGCGAGGAAGAACGCGAAGAGTTCTTCGAAGCCGCTCTCGTGGTCGATGCCTTCCGCTTTCTCGATGAGTCGGGGCGTGCCGGTCATCATGCTGCAGCGCTCGTCGTTCGCGAAGAGCACCGCGCCGTGTTCGTCGACGGTGTGGAAGGACACGAGGAGGGCGCCGTTATGGGTGCGGACGACGTAGTCTCGGGCACCGCGGACTTCCCGTTTCGTGGGCATATCGATGTATTTGTAGAAATCCTTGGACTGGTCCGGGGAAAAGATCTGGATCACAGGGAAGCCCCCTTTCATAAAGACTGTTACTATTCTAACGCAAAACCGCGACGACTGTAAAGAAAAAGACTCGCAGAGCAAATAAATTGCGCTTGACTTTTTGCCGCGATGCACCTAAGATAGGGGACACAACACAACGACAAGGAGGCAACTTCCATGAATACATTCCAGTTCGTGCCCCAGGGCGTCTGCGCCCGTCAGCTCCAGTTCAGCCTCGACGAAGAAGGCAACGTCCACGGCGTCAGCTTCTACGGCGGCTGCAACGGCAACCTCAAAGCCATCGGCAAACTGATCGAAGGCAAACCCGCAGAGGAAGTCATCGACATCCTGAAGGGCAACGACTGCGCCGGCCGCGGCACCTCCTGCGCCGACCAGCTGGCCATCGCGCTCGAACAGGCGCTCGAGTACGAATAAAACCGAACAAGAAAACCATTGGGCGATTTACGGTAAACATTCCGTAAATCGCCTTTGCTTTTCCTTGACTGAAAATAACAAACACTTTAAACTGTAAAGTGAAATAGTTTTCCCCGGAAGGAGTTGTTATATCAATGTACATGGATGAATATAAACGCTGGCTGGAAGCCGAGCTCGAGGACTTCGACCTCAAGGCCGAACTGCTGAAGATCGAGGGCGATGAAGACGCTATCGCGGACCGTTTCGCGGTCGCGCTCCAGTTCGGTACCGCGGGCCTTCGCGGCACGCTGGGCGCCGGCACCAACCGCATGAACATCTGGGTCGTCCGCCAGGCCACCCAGGGCATCGCCGACTGGGTCAAGACTCAGGGCGGCACACAGACCGTCGCCATCGCCTACGACTCCCGTCTCAAGGGCTGGGACTTCGCGAAAGCCGCGGCAGGCGTGCTCGCCGCCAACGGCATCAAAGTCCGGATCTATGACGCCCTGAACCCGGTCCCGGCGCTGAGCTTCGCCACCCGGTACTACAACTGCAACGCGGGCATCATGGTCACCGCGTCCCACAACCCCGCCAAGTACAACGGCTACAAGGCCTACGGCCCCGACGGCTGCCAGATGACCGACGACGCGGTCGCCGTCGTCTATGACAGCATCCAGAAGACCGACGTCCTCACCGGTGCCAAGTACATCTCGTTCGCGTCCGGTGTCTCCAAGGGCCTCATCAAATTCGTCGGCGACGGCTGCAAGAGAGCCTTCTTTGATGCCGTCGAGTCCCATCAGGTCCGCCCCGGTCTCGCGAAAGACGCCGGTCTGAAACTCGTCTACACTCCGCTGAACGGCACCGGCCTCGTCCCGGTCACCACCGTTCTGAAGGACATCGGCATCACCGACATCACCATCGTCCCGGAGCAGGAGTACCCGAACGGCTACTTCACCACCTGCTCGTACCCGAACCCCGAGATCTACGCCGCCATGGAAATGGGCGTGAACCTCGCGAAGGAAGTCGGCGCGGACCTGCTCCTCGCCACCGACCCCGACGCCGACCGTGTCGGCATCGCCATGAAGTGCCCGGACGGCTCCTATGAGCTCGTCACCGGCAACGAGATGGGCGTCCTGCTCCTCGACTACATCTGCGCGGGCAAACTCGAAAAGGGCACCATGCCTGAAAAACCGGTCGCCTGCAAGTCCATCGTCTCTACGCCGCTCGCGAACCTCGTGGCCGAGCACTACGGCGTCGAGATGAGAGAGACCCTCACGGGCTTCAAGTGGATCGGCGACCAGATCGCCGCCCTCGAGGCGGACGGGGAAGTCGAGCGCTTCATCTTCGGCTTCGAAGAGTCCTACGGCTACCTGGCCGGCCCGTACGTCCGCGACAAGGACGCGGTCATCGCCTCCATGCTCATCTGCGAGATGGCCGCTTACTACAGAAGCATCGGCTCCTCCATCAAGCAGCGTCTTGAGGAGATCTACGCCGAGTACGGCCGTTACCTCAACCAGGTCGACTCCTTCGAGTTCCCCGGCCTCTCCGGTATGGACAAGATGGCCGGCATGATGGCCTCGCTCCGCGAGGAACCCCCGAAAGACATCGCGGGCATCCCGGTCGCAAAGGTCACCGACTACCTGAAACCCGAAGAGACCGGACTCCCGAAGTCCAACGTCCTCACCTACAGCCTTGAGAACGGCGAGACCGTCGTGGTCCGTCCCTCCGGCACCGAGCCGAAGATCAAAGCGTACTACACGACCAAGGGCGCCGACCTCGCCGAGGCACAGGCCCACAAGGACAAACTGGCCGAGGCGCTGGCTCCCATCTTCGCGTAAGGACGAAACGGCGTACATCGCCAACAAAAATACCAAAGGCTCCGGATAGACCGGAGCCTTTTTTCTGTGCTATAATAGCTGGCAGATATCAAGTTTTGAAGCAGAGGTTTCCCTATGGCCAAAGAGAAACAAATCATCAAATATGACCTGACGTTCGAGACGCTCGGCGGCGTCAGCCAGGAACTGGAAGCGTACCTGAAGGAACACAACACGGACGCGAAAGACATCCAGACCGCGCTGCTGCTGCTCGAGGAGATCTCCGTCCGGTTCCTCGAACAATCGCCGGAGACTCCGGTGCAGGTCCGGGTCCGCAACCGGTTCGGAAGCATCAGCGTGACGCTGTCGAACGCGGCGGAAGACTTCAACCCCATTTCGGAGATCAAGGACTGGGGCACCGAGAGCGAAAACTACTTCCGGACCCTCATCTTCCGTGCCAACGCGGAGAAACTCGACTATGCCCGGCAGAACGGCCGGAACGTCGTCAACATCAAAGCGCGCAAACCGAAGAACCGCATGATGGTCCTGGCACTGCTCATGCTGGTCGCCGGCATCGTCCTGGGCCTCGTCATGGTCTACACGATGGGCGCTGAGAGAGCGGCGCTGTTCGACTATGAGGTGTTCGAAACCATCAGTGCCATGTTCTTCAACGCGTTGGGCATGCTGATCATCCCCATGATCTTCTGCTCGGTCGTCACAACCATTTCGGGCTTGTCCAGTTTGTCGGACACCGGCCGGCTCGGCGGCAAGGCGCTTCGGACTTACATGACGACCACCGCCATGGCCATCCTCGTCGGGTTCGGCGCCGCGTACCTGTTCCTGCCAAGGAAACTGCCTGACGCGGTCATGAAGATCGCCGAAGGGCATACGACGGAAAGTGTCGAGATCCTCGGGCGGGACTGGCTCATCGGGCTCATTCCGAAGGATATCCTTGCTCCCATCCAGAACGCGAACATCATGCAGGTCATGCTGCTGGCGGTGTTCGTCGGCATGGCGCTCGGCGTCCTCGGCGAGAAGATCCAGGTGCTGAACCGCCTCGTCGAAGACCTCACGAACCTGTTCCAGACCCTTGTCAACATGGTTGCGGCGTTCATGCCGCTCGTCACCCTGGCGGCCACCGCTTCGCTGATGATCCACATCGGCCTGCCGGTCCTCCCGCTGCTGGGACGACTGATCCTCACGGAGATCATCGCCGTCGGCGTCATGTGGATCATCTACTCGATCCAGCTCGGCATCCGGGGCATCTCGCCGGTCCCCTTCTGGAGGGCCCTGCCCGGCTACTTCCGGAAGTCCGGCCTCCCGAACTACTCCGGCGCCTACCTGCCGTACTCCATGGAACTCTGTACCCGCCAGTTCGGCGTGTCCCCGCGTGTCACGTCCTTCACGACGTCTCTCGGCGCGACCATCAACATGGACGGCGCCTGTGTCCACTTCGTGCTCTGCAGTGTCCTGTTTGCACGGCTTTACAACGTGGAGCTCGACGCCAACATGATCGCCACCATCGCCATCGCGGTCTTCATCCTGTCCATGGGCGATTCCGCGGTCCAGAACTCGAGCCTCATCTCGATGACCTCCATCCTCACGATGATGGGTGTCCCGACCAGCGCTTTGGGACTTATCCTCGGTGTCGACGCGGTCCTCGACATGTTCCGCTGCGGTTCCAATATCATCGGCGACCTCTCCGCCACCCTCACCATCGGCAAGTCCGAAGGGGAGATGGATGTGGAAAAGTACCGCTCCAAACCGAAAAAAGCTGCATAAACGACAAAAAGAAATGCCCGCCATTCGGCGGGCATTTTTGATGTTATTACAGGGTCGGGTCGTCGGCCCGGTCGATGAGTTTTTCGAAGGTCAGGACGTTCGCGTGGTTGGAGCGGACATAATGGACATTGTCCATGGTCTTCTTGACGAGGAAAATGCCGAGTCCGCCGACCTCCCGTTCTTCCGCGGTGAGGGTGGTGTCCGGGTCCTCCTTGGCGAGCGGGTCGTAGGGCATGCCGTGGTCCACGAAGGCCATCTTGACCGCGTGGCGGTCCATGTCGTATCCGATCCGGACGACGACGGGGCCGGTGCCGGGGGCATACGCGTAGTTCGCGATGTTGATGTAGATCTCTTCCGCGGCGAGCTGGATCTGCATCTGCTCTTTCATCGGGACATCGAGGATCTGCAGCATCTCTTCGATCCACGCGGACACCTCAGTCAGGTTCTCTTTCGTGGCGTCGATGCGGAGTGTCCGAAGGTGGTTCTGCTGTCCGAAGTACCGAAGGGCGAGCATGGTGATGTCATCGGCCTGCTCCATGCCGTTCGCAAAGTTGTAGATGGCGGCGGACATGTTGTTCAGCAGGTCGGTCGGTGCGGCATTTGGCGTCTGGTTGAGCGTCTCCAGTAACCGTTCCGTTCCGAAGAGGTGCAGGCTCTTGTCGGTGGCTTCCGTCACTCCGTCGGTGTAGACAAAGAGCGTGTCGCCGGGCAGGAGCGTCAGGGTCTCCTCTTTGTACCTGCTGCCGCTCATGCCGCCGAGGACGAACCCGTGCCGGTCTTTAAAGAATTCAAACTGTCCGTCGGCACGGCAGATGGCGGGGTACTCATGTCCCGCACTGGCGGTGGTCAGGAGACCGGTCGACAGTTCGAGGATGCCGAGCCACGCGGTAACGAACATATTGGAGTAGTTTCCTTCACTCAGCTGCTGGTTGACGTCCGTCAGGACTTCCGCCGGTGTTCCGCCGAGGATGGCGCGGTTTTTGATCATGATCTTGGCCGCCATCATGAAGAGGGCTGCCGGAGCGCCTTTGCCGGAGACGTCGGCGATGACGAGGGCCAGACGGTCGTCGTCCACGAAGAAGAAGTCGTAGAAATCGCCGCCGACTTCCTTGGCCGGGGCCATGTGGGCATAGAGCTCGAACTCATCCCGTTCCGGGAAGGGCGGGAACGTGTTCGGAATGATGCCCTGCTGGATGCCGCTCGCGACATTCAGTTCACCTTCCATCCGGTCTTTCTGGGACGTGACCGTCTTGAGGTTTTCGGTGTAATTCTTGATGGCGTATTCCATCTTATCGACGTGCATCGCGAGCAGTTTGATCTCATCGTTGCCCGGGGTGGAGTCCGTCAGCGAGACCTCCGGGAGTTCGTTGTCCCGGGAGAATCGGACGGTTTCCGAGGCGATGTGCCGGATGGGTTTCGCAACGGTTTTTCGAAGGAGCCAGCCGTAGGCGACCGACACGAGAAGGATCATGATGAGGGCGGCCCCCGCGATCTCTCTCAGGAGTTTATTGCGGGCCGGTCTCAGTTCGACTTCCTGTAACTGGACGCACAGGACACCGACGGACTCGCCGTCACTGTTTTTGACCGGGACCAGAGAACTGACGTGGGCGCCGGTCGTCGTTTGCCGGGCGCTGCGGAACACGCATTCTTCTTCGCTCTTTCCGTCGTAGATGAGAGCGTACTTCTGCGAGTACTCTTCACTGGCAGACTCGCGGACGTGGCCGGGCAGGTAGGGGCTCAGTTCGTAGTTGTCGTTGACGGTCTCGAACAGGAAGATGACTTCATTCCAGTCGTCGTCCATCGGCTGGAGCACGTAGATGAAAGCGGCGTTCATTCTCTGGGTGATGTTGTCAAGCCGGCGCATGGTATTCTTGTATTCCTCGGTCTTCCGGTACTCGGGGTCGAGATAGGAGTCGATTTTGTCTCCGTCGACCACCTGCGCGGCGAGGCGGCCGATCCGGTACCCGGTGTCCGCGTAGCGCTGCTCGAGCACATCCGCGAAGGCCTGATAGCCGATCAGACTGCTCAGGACCGCGAAGATCAGCATGGCGAGCACGATGCCGGCGATGATCTTCACGGCCAGTTTGCTTCTCAATGCATTCAGCATAAAAAACTCCTGTTATTCGATGGTCAGGATGTCGACGAAACCGGTGATCTCGAGGACCTCCATGACGGACTGGTCGACATTCTTGAGGATCAGTTCGCCGGGAATGCTTTTGCGCATGGTCAGAAGGACACGAAGCCCTGCGCTGGAGATGTAGGAGAGGTCTTTGCAGTCGATCGCGATCGACTCGACGCCCTGAAGCTGCTCGTTGGCCGCTGCCTGCAGCTGGGGTGCGGTCACCGTGTCGAGGCGGCCTTCCAGCACGAGCTCGAGGATGGATTCGTTTTTGGTGGCGTTGATATTCAGCATAGGGGATGCTCCTTTTTCAAGATATCTACATTATAGTACAGGAAACGCGTGAATGCACGAAAAAACGATCGGCATCGCTTTTCCTTGCTCCACCGCGGTTTTATGGTATACTTACTGCAGATTTTCCAAAGGAGGTGCATCGCCATGGCAGAAGGGTTCCTGCCGGTCTCGAAGAAAGACCTCGCCGAACGCGGCATCGAACAGTTGGACTTCGTCTATGTCTGCGGCGATGCATACGTCGATCACTCGAGCTTCGGCGCCGCCATCATCTGCCGGCTGCTCGAAGCGCACGGGTTCTCGGTCGGCTTCCTTGCCCAGCCGAACTGGCGCAAACCGGAGAGCGTCAAAGCGCTCGGCGAGCCCCGCCTCGGGTTCCTCGTCTCCTCCGGCAACATGGACTCGATGGTCAACCACTACTCCGTCACGAAACACCGCCGCGCCGTGGACGCCTACAGCCCCGGCGGCAAGACGGGCAAACGCCCGGACTACGCGGTCACGGTGTACGGCAACCTCATCCGGCAGGCGTATCCGGATGCCGCCATCATCATCGGCGGCATCGAAGCGTCCCTGCGCCGCCTCGGCCACTACGACTACTGGTCCGATGAGGTGAAGCGCTCCGTCCTCCTGGACTCCGGCGCGGACCTCATCTCCTACGGCATGGGCGAACACTCGATCATCGAGATCGCCGAGGCGCTGGACGCCGGCATCCCGGTGTCGGACATCACGTTCATCGACGGAACCGTCTACAAGACCCGCGTCGAAGAGGATATCTACGATGCCGTACGCCTGCCGGACTTTTCGCGGATCTCCGCCGCGAACGGGGAGAAGGACCCGCAGATCGCCGGAAAAGCAAAGAAGGCGTACGCCCGCAGCTTCCGGACCCAGTATGAGAACACCGACCCCATCACGGGCAAACGGCTCTACGAGGCCTATGACGACGGATGGTTCGTCGTGCAGAACCCGCCCGCGAAACCGCTGACCACCCAGGAGATGGACGACGTCTACGCGCTGCCCTACATGCGGGACTGGCACCCGATGTACGACGCGGCCGGCGGCATCCCGGCGTTCTCGGAGATCAAGTTCTCCCTGACCTCGAACCGCGGCTGTTACGGCGAGTGCAACTTCTGCGCGCTCACGTTCCATGAGGGGCGCATCGTCCAGGCACGGTCGCACGAGTCGATCGTCGAAGAGGCAAAGGGCTACCGGGAGGACCCGGACTTTAAAGGGTACATCCACGACGTCGGCGGTCCCACCGCCGAGTTCCGGCGCCCGGCCTGCAAAAAGCAGCTGACGCTCGGCGCCTGCAAGGACCGGCACTGTCTCTACCCGACGGTCTGTCCGAACCTCGACACCGACCACACGGACTACCTCGAACTCCTCCGGGAACTGCGCTCGCTGCCCGGCGTGAAGAAGGTCTTCGTCCGCTCCGGCATCCGCTACGATGTGGTCCTCGCGGACTACAAGACGCACTTCCTGAAGGAACTCGCGGAACACCACATCTCCGGCCAGCTGCGCGTGGCGCCGGAACACGTCTCGGACGCGGTCCTCTCGAAGATCGGCAAGCCGAGCGTCAACGTCTATAACAAGTTCGTTGAAGAGTTCGAGAAGGTGAACAAACAGCTGGGGAAGGACCAGTACGTGGTCCCGTACCTCATCTCGTCCCACCCGGGCAGCCGCCTGAAAGACGCCATCCTGCTCGCCGAGTACCTGAACAAACACAAGCTCAGCCCGAAGCAGGTCCAGGACTTCTACCCGACGCCGGGCACTGTCTCTACCTGCATGTACTACACGGGCTACGACCCGCTGACCATGAACGAGGTCTATGTGGCGAACGACCCGCACGAAAAGGCGATGCAGCGCGCCCTCATCCAGTACCGCGACCCGAAGAACCACGCTCTCGTCCGGGAAGCGCTGCGCAAAGCCCACCGCTTCGACCTCATCGGCTACGAGCCGAAATGCCTCGTGCCTCCGGAGCGAAAAAAGCAACAGCCCCGCAAAAAATAACACTCTGCCTTTGCTCTCATGAGCCCGGCAGAGTGTTTTGTTTTTACAGCAGAGGGTTGTTGTCATTGAAAAGTTTGAGGAGATCCCGGTGGAACTCGTCCCGGATACCCATTTCGGCGTGGACTTCGTGCATCGCCCGCAGGTAGAAGTGGAGCTCCGTCTGTTTGCCGGCTTTTTTCAGATCGTGATGGATGAGCCGCGGGCCGAGGCTGAGGAGCCCGGGGATATCCCACATGCCGCAGCCGTGATGGAGGACCGTATTGTCCGGGACGTTCTCTGCCCAGCCTTTTTTGTCGGCGTAGGCGAAGCAGGAGAGGGCCTTCAGAGCGAACCCGATGACGTTGCGCAGGTCTGCGTTCGCGCCGCCGCTGTAGGGGCTGTTGAGGTAGTTGATGATATCCTGCCGGTCAAAGGCGATCCAGAAGAAGGGGAGGCGGCGGAGGAGCGGCGGATCCTGTCCATAGTCCTTGAGCACGAAGGTGGCGCGGCGCTTTTCGAGGTCTTCCGGATAGTGAGAGATCATCCGTCCGAGAATATTTGCCGCGGGGACGAGTTTGTACATGAGAGACGGCAGGTGCGAGTCGCCGGTGAAGAAGCCGGCTTTGATGTCGAGCTTGTCTCCGTACATCGCCAGGAACGTCCGGACCATCATGGCGCCCATGCTGTGCGCGAAGGAGAACACCGGGAGATCCGGATACTCGTTTCTCGCCATCTCGTAAATGGTGAACATGTCTTTCCAGATGGCCTCATTCGTGTCGTCGGGCGCAATGCCGACGCATCCCGGCCCGTTGGTGGTGCCGTGTCCGAGGAAGTCCATGCCGACACAGATGTACCCGTTTTCCGCGAGGAACATCGCCTGGTCCTCGAACATCTCGATACATTCGGAGAGACCATGGGTGATGATGACGACACCGACGGGGGTCTTCGTCTCGTCGACGTACTTGAAACAGTTGAGGGTGACGCCGGCCTTCGACGCGGAACGGAAGGTGAAGTTTGTTTTCTGAACTGCCATTTTCATTTCCTTTCTCCGGGAGCGACGGGGCGATGTGCCGTCTCCCGTATTTCTTATTAGCCTCGAACATTCTAAGCCGACACAAACAGAAAGAACGAACATTTCAAATCGAAATGTTCGTTCTGCGTTTTTATTTTTGCCCGAACAGGTCGGTGGCGATCTGAATGGACTCCGGGAGCAGGTCCGCCAGTTCCTCCGGGCTCTCCCGGAAGCCGTCTTCCGCCCACTGGCGGAGGATGCTGTACACGTAACTCGTGCAGGCGTAGGCGCTGTAGCGCAGGAGCGTCGGATCCTTGTCCGGGAAGTCCGCCAGGTACTGGTCGTACAGGTACTTCTGAACGCCTTCGAGGAACAGCCGCTCGGTGCGGGCGTTTCGGAGCAGCATGGCATAGGCCTTCCTGTGTTCTGCGATGAACCGGATGAAGATGCCGTACGCCTCCCGGTAACTGTCCGGGAACGTGCCCCGGCCGCGGTTGTCCCGGATGAGCCGGGTGACCTCCGCCGCGTAATCGGTGGCCAGTTCCTCGAGGAGGTCCTGGAAGTTTTCATAGTAGACATAAAACGTGGAGCGGGCGACCCCGGAGCGGGAGAGGACCTCGGAAACGGTCGGCTTCCGGCCGGCGCCTTCTTCCACCAGCGTTTCGAGCGCGTCTTTGATCCGCGCCCGCGTCTTTTCGCCGTAATCACTCATGGTTTCATCCTCCAAATCGGTTCAGAATATGCAAAACAGACCCCACATACGAGTACCCGAACAGGTTGACATGGTTCAGGAGATGGTAGAGGTTGTAAAGGTCTCCGCGTTCGTCGTACCCGGCATCCACGTGGGCGATGGACCGGTACGTAGAGTAGAATGCCGGCGAGAACCCGCCGAACAGTTCCGTCATGGCGAGGTCCGCCTCCCGGTGCCCCACATACGTCGCGGGGTCGATGAGCCAGGCTTTCCCGTCCGGGCCGGTCATGTAATTGCCGCCCCACAGGTCTCCGTGGAGAAGGGACGGGTGGTCCGGTTCCGGCAGGAGAGTTTCGAGGCGCTCCATGATGGAGTCGGCCTGCCGTATGGCGGAGCGTTCCAGGTAACCGGCGTCATATGCCATGCGGACCTGCGGGTGCAGCCGGCACTCCCGGAAAAAGTCGACCCAGGAGTCTTTCGGCGTGTTGATCTGCGGCGTCGAGCCGATGTAGTTGTCGATCGGGAACCCGTACGTGGTCTGCCCGCCGCGCTCCGGGAACAGGAACGCGGTGTCGGCGGCATGCATGGCCGCCAGTTCTTCCGCGAAGGTCTCCCAGAAGTCGGCCTGTTTCGCGCCCGGTTCGAGCCAGGCGAGGAGCAGGAACGAGGCGTCCTGCCCGAACGCTTCCGGCTCGAGACCGATGCCGAGCACCTCGGTGACGCCGATGGTGCCGGTCGCCCGCATGGCGGCCAGGCCTTCCGCCTCCGCCTCGAACATGGGCAGCAGGGAAGAGGCATTGGCCTTCGCGAACAGCTCGGTCCGGTCTGACAACGTCAGCCGGTACGCCCGGTTGATGTCTCCGCCGCCGACGGGCCGGCGCGCCTCGAGAGAAGCGCCGGGAGCAAGTGCAGTCAGTGCATCGCCCAACGAGGGGAAAATGGGTACGGTCGCCATGGGATGGCCTCCTGGAAATCAGTCTTTTTGATAGAGCATGAAGGCTTCATAAGGCCGGAGTGTTCCGGACTCGAAGTCTTTGTAGTTGTGGATGAGGACGTCTGCGCGTTCGGTGTCCCAGCCTTCCGGCAGGTCGTACGGAACTGTGTTCCCGAAGAAGTTCGCGATGACGAGGAGCCGTTCATCGCCCAGAGAGCGGGTGTACACGAACAGCTCGTCGCTGTCCGGCTCGAGCAGTGTGAAGTCGCCGTCCCGGATGACGTCGTATTCCTTCCGCAGCGCGATCAGTTTCTTGTAACAGTAGAACACCGAGTCCGGGTCCCGGAGGGCGGCCTTCACGTTGATGTCCACATAGTTCGGGTTGACGCGGATCCAGGGCTCGCCGTCGGTGAACCCGGCGTTCGGACCGTCGTCCCACTGCATGGGGGTCCGGGCGTTGTCCCGTCCGCGGGTCTGCAGGGCATACAGCACTTCCTCTTCCGGCCTCCCGGCAGCGATCAGCTCGTCATAGGCGTTCAGGAGCTCGATGTCCCGGTAGTCTTCGAGGGGGTAGGCCACGTTGGTCATGCCGAGTTCGTCGCCCTGGTAGACATAGGGCGTGCCCTGCATGCCGTGAAGGACCGTCGCGAGCATCTTGGCGGACTCCACCCGGTACTCCTTGTCGTTGCCCCAGCGGGACACGACCCGGGGCATGTCGTGGTTGTCCCAGAAGATGCTGTTCCATCCGCATCCGTGGAGACCGGTCTGCCAGTGCGCCAGGATGGACTTGAACTTGAGGAAGTCGAGGGGCGCGAGGTCCCATTTGGAACCGCCCTCCACCTGGTCGGTCATCGTGTGGCTGAACTGGAAGACCATCGAGAACTCGGAACCGTCCGGGTTGCTGTACCCCTTCGCGAGGTCCACGGTCGCGTTCCAGGTCTCGCCGACGGTGACGAGGTCCCCGTGGGAAAAGGTCTCCCGGCTGAGTTCCCGGAAGTATTCCTGCAGGCGCGGCCCGTTCGCGAGGATCTTCTCGTCCGGCACTTTGGCGATGAGGTCCACCGCGTCCAGTCGGAACCCGGCGACGCCCCGGTCCATCCACCAGCGGATCATGTCGTAGAGCGCTTCCCGCACCTTCGGGTTGTCCCAGTTGAGGTCCGGCTGCCGGACGGCGAACTGGTGCAGATAGTACTGCTGTACCTCCGGCACCCACTCCCAGGCGGAACCGCTGAATGCGGACCGCAGGTCGTTCGGCGGGGTGCCCTCCTCGCCGTCTCGCCAGACGTAGTAGTCGTGGTATGGGTCGTCCCGGCTCTTCTTCGCTGCGAGGAACCAGGGGTGCTCGTCAGAGGTGTGGTTCAAAACGAGGTCGAGGATGATGCCGATGCCCCGCTTCTTTCCTTCGGCGATGAGCCGGTCCATGTCCTCGAGCGTCCCGAACATGGGGTCGATGTCCCGGTAGTCCGAGATGTCGTAGCCGTTGTCTGCCTGCGGGCTTTTGCAGACCGGAGACAGCCAGATGGCGTCGATGCCCAGTTCCTGCAGGTAGTCGAGCCGTTCGATGAGCCCGGGGAGGTCCCCGATGCCGTCTCCGTTCGAGTCCTGGAAACTGCGGGGGTATACCTGATATATGACGGCGCTCTGCCACCATTTCTTCTGTGCTGCGTACATCGCCAGCCCTCCTTTGTCAATTGTCTGCTCCTATTATAACAGAGAGGCCCCGCCCCGTCGTGGTTTTACACCCGTTTTTTTGTTATAATAAACAAACCAATACGAAAGGAGGGACTTCGATGGCAAAGGCGATCGACCACCGGCAGAACGCGAGACAGACCGGCAAGCAGACCGGCAAACTCACGGCCTGCCCGCTCGCGAAGAAATGCGGCGGCTGCCAGCTGCAGAACATGACCTATGACGAGCAGCTCGGCTTCAAGCAGCAGAAATGCAAGCGTCTGCTCGGACGGTACGCGAAAGTCTCTCCCATCCTCAGTATGGAGGACCCGACCCACTACCGGTGCAAGGTCCAGGCGGCCTTCACCTACGACTACCGCCACCGCCGACTCATTTCCGGCGTGTACCAGTCGAACTCCCACCGGGTCGTGCCGGTGAACGACTGCCTCATCGAGAATAAAAAAGCGGATGAGATCATCGTCTCCATCCGCAAGCTCGCCCAGAGCTTCAAGTTCCAGGCATACGACGAGGACTCCAAACGGGGTTTCCTCCGGCACGTGCAGGTGCGCGTCGGGTACAACACCGGGGAGGTCATGGTCGTCATCGTTTCCGGCAAGCCCATGTTCCCGTCGAAGAAAAACTTCGTGAAGGCGCTCCTGAAGGAGCACCCGGAGATCACGACCATCGTCCACAACGTGAACCCCTACCACACAAACCTCG
>ONJD01000024.1 GCA_900317985.1 uncultured Eubacteriales bacterium
CGGAAAGCGGGTCGCGGTCATCTTCTGCGCGGACAACGGCGTCGTGGCGGAAGGTGTGAGCCAGACCGGTTCGGAGGTCACCCGCCTCGTGGCGAACCAGCTGGCGGCCGGCCGCTCGTCGGTCAACCGTATGGCGTCGGTCGCCGGGGTGGAAGTGCTCCCGGTGGACATCGGGATGCTGGGGACGGACGGTGATGTACCGCCCGAGCTGCGGCAGTGTGCCGTTGCGCACGGAACCGCGGACCTGATGCGCGGCCCCGCCATGACCCGGGAACAGCTGTATGCCGCCCTGTACGAAGGCATCCGCCTCGTTGAAGAACTGAAGGAGCAGGGCGCCGGCCTCCTGATCGCCGGCGAGATGGGCATCGGGAACACGACGACTTCGAGCGCGATCGTGTCCGTGCTCTTTGACAAAGACCCGGCCGACGTCACCGGCAAGGGCGCCGGTCTCACCGACAAAGCTCTGATGAAAAAAGTCGAGGTCATCCGGGAAGCCATCCGTGTGAACCACCCGGACCCGGAAGACCCTTATGAAGTATTGCGTACGCTCGGCGGGTTCGACCTCGCCGGCATGTGCGGGCTGTATCTCGGCGGCGCGGCGTTCGGTATCCCGGTCCTGGCGGACGGGTTCCCCAGCGCGGTCGCGGCTCTGTGCGCGGCACGGATCTGTCCGAACGCGTCGAAGGCGATCTTCGCGAGCCACATCTCCGCGGAGCCGGCGGGACAGATGGTCCTGACCGCCCTCGGAAAGACGGCGCCCATCGCGGCCGGCATGCGCCTCGGGGAGGGGACCGGCGGTGTCGCCTGTGTCCCGATGCTCGACATGGCTCTGTCCGTGTTCGAAGAGGCGTACACCTTTGAAGAGGGCGGCATCGAGCCGTATGTGGAATTATGACGACACTGGTCATCGGAGGCGCCGCCTCCGGAAAGAGCGAATACGCGGAACGTCTCGCCGAGACGGCGCATGCCGCCGGTCGTGAGACTCCGCTGTGGTATATCGCCACCATGGCTGCCCCGGACGACGAGAGCCGGGACCGCGTGCGGAAGCACCGGGACCGCCGCGCCGGAAAAGGGTACGAGACGGTCGAGTGCCCGGACGGCGACGCGCTGGCCGCGTTCGCGGAACAACTGGACGCGGACGCCGGAACGGTCGTGCTGCTCGATGACTTTGGAAACCTCGCGGCGAACGAACTCTTTGCCCCGGAACGGGTCGGAGAGGCGCTCGAGCCGATGACAGACGAACAGGTGACGGCGCGGGTAAACCCCCTCGTTCAGAGCCTCGAAATACTCCACCGGAAGGCCGGCACGCTGGTCCTCGTCACGAACGACGTGTTCGGGGACGGCCCGTCGGACGACCCCGGTGTGGACAACTATCTGCGCTGCCTGGCAGCTTTGGACCGCATGGTCGCGGCATTCTCGGACAACGTCTGTGAAGTGACCGCCGGCCTCGCCGACTACATCAAAGGAGGGGAACCCGTATGAAGACATTCTTCGAGACCATTCTCGTGGCCTTCGGGATGTTCTCCCGTGTCCCCGTCCCGCAGGTGGAGTGGAACGAAAAGAACCGGAAGTATTCGATGCTGGCGTTCCCGCTGGTGGGTCTGGTCCTCGGCCTTTGCTGGGTCCTCCTCGCGTCGGTCTGCCGGCACTTCGGCCTGCCCGCGCTCCTGACCGGAGCCCTGCTCACGGCGCTCCCGGTCCTCCTGGTGGGCGGCATCCATCTCGACGGCTACGCCGACGCGGTGGACGCGCTCAGCAGCCATGGGGACAAGGAGAAAAAACTGGCGATCATGAAAGACCCTCACGTCGGGTCCTTCGCGGTCATCCATCTCGTGATCTACTTCCTTCTCTGGTGCGCGGCCTGCACAGTCCTCGCGGAGAAGAGTTTTGAAGAGTGGCTGCTGGTCGGTCTGACCTTCGTCCTCTCCCGGTCCCTGTCCGGGCTGGCGGTGGCCACGTTCCCGATGGCGAAAGACACCGGTCTCGCAAAGTCCTTCGCGGACGACGCCGACAAGAAGTCCGTGCGCAACGGTCTTGTAGTCGTTCTGGTCCTCCTGGGACTGCTCTTCATGGCGATGGACATCGTCGGCCAGCAGTTCCCGGAAGGGTTCTTCGCGGTCATGGCGGCCGTCGCGGTCTTTTTCTGGTACCGGTACATCGCCCAGAAGCATTTCGAGGGCATCAACGGCGACCTCGCCGGCTGGTTCCTCTGCAAATGTGAAGTCTGGATGCTGGTGGCGGTCGCGGTCGCGGCCTCGCTGTCGTAAGGAGGAGCGGTATGGTATTGTTCATCGGTCCGCTCTACAGCGGCAAACATGAGGCGGCGAAGGCGTATGCCGAAGCGGCCGGGAAACAGCTCGAAGACCTGAAGGTCTGTGAAGACGCCGCGGCACTGACCGACGCGTCGGATGCGGCACAGTACGACATCATTCTTTACACGGAAGTCGGCAGCGGGCTCGTCCCGGTCGACGAGGAAGAGCGGAAGGCGCGCGAAGCGGCCGGCCGGCTCTCCATCCGGCTCGCGGAACAGGCGGACGAAGTGTACCGCGTGGTCTGCGGCATTGCGAAGAAACTGAAATAAGAAGCGAGTCAGACACTCTATGGAATTCATTCTGGTACGACACGGCAAAACCGAATACAACGAGCGAAGGCAGTACTGCGGCGCCCTGGACCCGGACCTTTCGGACCTCGGGCGGCAGGAGCTGGAAGGCTCTGCCATCAGGGCGTATCTGGAAGAGCACACGCCGGACATGGTCTTCTGTTCTCCGATGCGAAGAACGCTGCAGACCGCGGCCATCCTGCTCGACGGCAGGGACGTGCCGCTGGTGGCGGTCCCGGAACTGCGGGAGATCGACTTCGGGGACTTCGAAGGGCGCTCCTATGAAGAGATGAAGGACGACCCCGCGTACACGGCCTGGCTCGACACGAACTGCGAAGGCCCCATCCCCGGCGGGGACTTCCCGGAATCTTTCCGGGACGACGTGGAGGTCTGCTTCGAGTCGCTCATGGAGACCTGCCGGACCGAACGCGTCGAACGGGCGCTGATCGTGTCCCACGGCGGGGTCCTCGGCACCATCCTTGAACGGTTCGCGGAACCGGAAAAACACTGGTACGAATACCATTTCCCCTGCGGGGGCTTTGCCGTCCTGAAAGACGGCCATATCGAAACACTGGGAGGTGACACCACATGCTGACTTATGTATCCATCCTGATCGGCTTCGTGCTCGATCTGCTCCTCGGCGACCCGGAGTGGATGCCGCACCCCGTGGTCCAGCTGGGCCGCGCGACGACGGCGATGGAACGCCGCCTGCGCAAGTGGTTCCCGAAGACTGAGAAAGGGGAGCGGGCGGCCGGACGCCTCATGGCTTTCCTTTTGCCGTTCCTGACCCTCATCGTCGTCTTCGACTTCCTGTGGCTCTGCTACGAAGTCACCCCCTGGCTCTACCTCGTCATGCAGTCGCTGCTCTGCTGGCAGTGCCTCGCGATGAAGGACCTCGCGTCTGAAAGCACGAAGGTGCAGAAGGCCCTGGAGGCCGGCGACCTGGAGAAGGCCCGCAAACAGGTCTCCCGCATCGTTGGACGCGATACGGAAAACCTGACCGCCGGCGGCGTGACCCGCGCGGCAGTCGAGACCGTCGCCGAGAACTTCTCGGACGGCGTCATCGCTCCGCTCCTCTGCATGCTGGTGGGCGGCGCTCCGCTCGCTCTGACCTACAAGGCCATCAACACGATGGACAGCATGGTGGGCTACAAGAACGAGAAGTATGTGAACTTCGGCCGAGGCCCCGCCAGACTCGATGACGCGGCCAACTGGATCCCGAGCCGCATCTCCGCCTTCCTGTGGATGGCGGCGGCCGGTCTCACCGGCAACAGCGCGAAGGGCGCGTTCCGTATCTGGAAACGGGACCGCCGGAAACACGCGAGCCCGAACGCGGGCCAGACCGAGGCCGCCTGTGCCGGTTCTCTCGGCGTCCGCCTCGCCGGACCCATCTCCTACTTCGGAGAACCGGTCGAGAAGGAATACATCGGTGACAAGGACAGAAAGATCACCCCGAAAGATATCGGGAAAGCGAACCGCATGATGTTCGTGGGGTCCGTCCTCTGTCTTCTCATCGGCCTCGCCATCCGCTTCGCGGTCTGCTATTACAACGATTGGATCATGATCTGATGAACGATAAAGTGACCATCCGCCCCTTCGACCACGGAGGCGCGGCGCGGGAAGGACAGCTGGACTTCTCCGCGAACATCAGCCCGCTGGGCGTGCCGGGACCGGTGAAGACGGTCCTGCGGGACCTCGCGGCCGGTGACGACCTTGCCCGGTACCCGGATCCGGACTGCGCCGCATTGCGGGCAGCCATCGCCGGACGGGAGGGGGTCCTGTCGGAGCAGGTGCTCTGCGGGAACGGCGCCGCGGACCTCATCTACCGGTTCGTGACGGCGCTGCGGCCGAAACGGGCCCTGGTCCTGCAGCCGACGTTCTCGGAATACGAGAAGGCGCTGGACCTGGCCGGCTGTGATGTGGACCGTGTGGTCCTGACTCCGGACGACGATTTCGTCTGGCCGGACGATCTTCCGGACCGCCTCGGCCCGGAGCTCGACCTGTTCGTCTTTTGCTCCCCGAACAATCCGACGGGCGTCAGCGCGCCGGTCGACCTTCTGGAACGGGTGCTGGACCGCTGCGCGGAACAGCGCATCCATGTCCTGTGGGACGCCAGTTTCCTGGATTTCTCCACAACGCCGGACGCGTACCGCGCGGTCATGCGCCGCGCCCGGGACAAAAAACAGGATCTGTACGTCCTGAACTCATTCACGAAGCTTTATGCCCTCGCCGGTCTGCGGCTGGGGTATCTTCTGGCGCCGGATGCCGGCATGCCTGCCCGGATGCAGGCGGCGGGTGCCCCCTGGACCGTCTCGACGGCTGCCCAGGCGGCCGGTGCCGCGGCGCTCGGATGCGATGACTACGTCGCCGAACTGCGCCGGTATATCGCCAACGAAAAAGAGGACCTGAGAGAGACACTGGAGTCCCTCGGGGTCCGCGTCGTCCCCTCGGACGCCAACTTTTTCCTGCTCCGGACGAAGCGGGAGGACCTCGCGGACGTGCTCGAAGAAGAGTACGACATCGTCGTGCGGCGGGCCGGAAACTTCCCGGGCCTTGACGACCACTGGGTCCGCGTGGCAGTACGTACCCGGGACGACGACCAAACCCTCATCCGCGCTTTGAAGGAGGTGCTGGCACATGGCTAAGCCGATCATGGTACAGGGCACCATGTCCGGTGCCGGAAAGAGCCTTCTGGTGACGGCCCTCTGCCGCATCTTTACGGAGGACGGCTACCGGGTCGCTCCGTTCAAGAGCCAGAACATGGCCCTCAACAGCTACGTGACGAACGACGGCCTCGAAATGGGCCGGGCCCAGGTGGTCCAGGCGGCCGCCTGCGGGAAAGAGCCGGACGTCCGCATGAACCCGGTCCTCCTGAAGCCCAGCACGGACACCGGGAGCCAGGTCATCGTGAACGGAGAAGTGCTGAAGCACATGCCGGCGGCGGAATACTATGCGTTCAAATCGGAACTCATCCCGTCCGTCCTCGAGGCGTATGAGTCTCTGGCGGAAGAGAACGACATCGTCGTCATCGAAGGGGCAGGGAGCCCCGCGGAGATCAACCTCAAAAAGGACGACTTCGTCAACATGGGCCTCGCGGAACTCGTGGACGCGCCGGTCCTGCTGGCGGGCGACATCGACCGGGGCGGCGTGTTCGCGCAGCTCTACGGCACGGTGGCCCTCCTCGAACCGAACGAAAAAGAGCGGGTCAAAGGCCTGCTCATCAATAAATTCCGCGGCGATGTACGCCTCCTCGGCAATGGACTCGACCAGCTCTTCGCACTGACCGGAGTCCCGACGCTGGGCGTCATCCCGTACCTCAAAGTGAAACTCGACGAAGAGGATTCTCTGGCAGAGTCGCTGAGCGTCAAAACGGCGCAGCGGCCGGTGGACGTGGCCGTCCTCCGTCTGCCGAAGATCTCGAACTTCACGGACTTCGCGCCGCTGGAAGACCACCCGGTCCTCGGCCTGCGCTACGTGGAGTCCCCGGAGGAACTGGGGTCTCCGGACCTCGTCATCCTCCCCGGCACGAAAAGCACTGTGGCCGACCTGTTGTGGCTCCGGCAGACGGGCCTCGAGGCCGCTATCCAAAAGCTGGCCGCCCGCGACGTGCCGGTCCTCGGCATCTGCGGCGGCTACCAGATGCTCGGCGAAGAGCTCGCCGACCCCGACGGGGTCGAACAGGGCGGCACCTTCCGCGGCCTCGGGCTCCTGCCGCTGCGCACCGTCTTCGAGACACAAAAGACCCGCACCCGGGTGAGAGCCAGACTGCTCGACCCGGTCTGCGCGAAACTGTCGGAGGGGACAGAGGATGCATCGCCGAACGAGGTGCTGCTCGACGGCTACGAGACCCACAACGGAACGACCACTCTGACAGAGACCGGTGCGTCTGCAAAAGAGACCTCACCGTTCTGCGTCATCCTCGACAACGCGACCGGGAACGACAGCTCCCATGAGGACGGGTTCGTCCGGGGCAACGTCTTCGGGACGTACCTGCACGGGCTCTTCGACTCCGGCGAACTGACGGAGGCCATGGCCCGCTGGCTGTGTTCCCGCAAAGGGATTCCCTATGAGGCACCGGTCCCGAAGTCCCACGCCGAAGAACAGGAAGAGGAACTGACGAAGCTGGCCGCCGCGGTCCGGGAAGCCCTCGACATGGACGCGGTCTATGAGATCCTCGGGCTTCCGAACCCGTCCCATGCGAACGACCGTTGAACCATCAAACGGAGAGAATACCATGTCTGTCATCATCAAGCCCTCGGAGATCGAACGCTCCAGCATGGGCATCATCGAAACCGAACTGGAGGAGCGGGGCATCGCCCTTCCTCCGGAGCATGAAGCGGTCGTGAAGCGCGTCATCCACACGACGGCCGACTTCGACTATGCCGACAACCTGACCTTTACCGCAGACGCGGTCGGGAAGGGGAGTGCCGCCCTGGCGAAGGGCGCCTCCATCATCACCGACACCAACATGGCGAAGGCCGGCGTCAGCAAACCGGCGCTGTCGAAACTCGGCGGAGAGGTCTTCTGCTACATGGCCGACCCGGACGTGGCAGCGGCCGCGAAAGAGGCCGGGACCACCCGTGCCGTGGTGGCCATGCGCCATGCCGCGGGACTCCACCCGGATGCCGTCTATGCCGTCGGCAACGCGCCGACCGCGCTCCTGCAGCTTTCGGAACTCATCCGCGGCGGCTTCCGCCCGGCGCTCATCATCGGCGTGCCGGTCGGGTTCGTGAACGTCGTGGAGAGCAAGGAAGAACTGCTCGCGACCTGTGAAGAATTCGGCGTGCC
Source organism: uncultured Eubacteriales bacterium (assembly GCA_900317985.1). Lineage (GTDB taxonomy): Bacteria > Bacillota > Clostridia > Oscillospirales > Acutalibacteraceae > RUG420. Next base: position 7,388 of record ONJD01000024.1, read on the forward strand.
CGCCATCGTGGCGCTCGGCCGGAAAGGCGGCAGCAACGTGGCGGCGGCCATCTGCAACGCGCTGCTCTACGCGGCGGCGGACCTGCAGGACCCCGAAGACCGCAACTGGAAGACGAACTAAAAGGAGAACGCTCTTTTGAAGGAAGATACCAAACTCTTACTGGACTGGTATGACGCGGAACGGCGCATCCTTCCCTGGCGGGAGGACCCGACGCCCTACCACGTCTGGGTCTCGGAGATCATGCTCCAGCAGACCCGGGTGGAAGCGGTCAAAGACTACTATGCCCGGTTCCTTGCGACCCTGCCGGATGTGGCGTCCCTCGCCGAAGCCGACGAGGACACGTACCTGAAACTCTGGGAAGGCCTCGGCTACTACAGCCGGGTCCGGAACATGCACAAGGCGGCAGTCACCATCATGGAGGACTACGGCGGAGAGATCCCGGGGACCGCGAAGGAACTGCAGAAGCTCTCCGGCATCGGGGAGTACACGGCGGCGGCCATCGCGTCGATCGCGTTCGGACAGCCCGTGTCCTCGGTGGACGGCAACCTGCTGCGTGTCTATGCCCGGCGCAACCTGTACCGGGAGAACATCAAGGAACCGGCCGCCAAAAAGCTCGCTTACGACTACTACATGGAACGTATGCCCGAAGAGCGCCCCGGCGACTACAACCAGGCCCTCATGGACCTCGGCGCCACGGTGTGCCTGCCGAACGGCGAACCGGAATGCTTCCGCTGTCCCTGGGCAGACCTCTGCGAAGCCCACAGTCAGGGCATGGAACTGGAAGTCCCGGTCGTCCCCGCCAAAAAGGCGAGACGCGTCGAACACCGCAACGTCTACCGTGTCCACTGCGGCGATGCGCTGCTCCTCTCCAAACGCCCCGACACCGGCCTGCTCGCCGGCCTCTACGAGTTCCCGAACGACCTCCTGGAGAATACCGCCGACAAGGCAAAGAAGAATCCTCCGGAAAAGCTCACAAAAAAACAGATCGCCGAACTCTCACGGAAAGCGTTGGACCGCTTCCTCTCGGACAACGACCTGACTCCGGTCTCGGTCTTCCCGCTGCCGGCGGCGAAGCACATCTTCTCCCACGTCGAGTGGCACATGACCGGCTACGACATCGAGGTCGCGTCCTTTGACGCCCTGCCGTCGAATGTCGAGCCCGATCCCGCCAACGACGACCGGACCCTGTTCGTGTCGCCGCTCGCGGAGCTGGACCGCTACTCCATCCCGAACGCCTTCGACGCGTTCAAATTCTAAAATCGAAAAAGACCCCTGCCGGAACAGCTCCGACAGAGGTCTCTTTTTATTTGTTTTTCTATTAGCCGAACGTGTCCCGCGCTCAGTTCTCTTCCGCGAAGAAGTCTCTCTTGTTGAACGCGGCGGTCATGAATCGCCACGCGGCTTTCTTCGTGGTGAGCCATGCGATGTAGTCGTCCTGCTTCTTCGCCTTGACGTTCTTCACCATGCCTTTGACGAGGAACTTCGCCACGACATCGGGGTAGTCGCCGAGGATGTTGTAGACCTTCTTGGTCCGTTCCTCGAGCTCCATCTCCTTGCCGTCGCCGAGCGGGTGAGTGATGAAGTTCGTGATCATGATGCCGGGGTTCAGGCGGCCGACCTGGACCGGAGTCTCGGTCTTCTTGAGCTCCGTCGCGAGCCCGCGGACGAGGTACTGGACGCCTTTCTTGGAGGCGCCGTATGCCGTGAGGCCGAGCTGGGTGGCGTCGTCCGCGCCGAAGCCTTCGATGCAGTAGACACATCCGTGGCCCTGCTCCTTCATGTGGGCGATGGCGACCTTGCTGCCGTATATGGCGCCTTTCAGGTCGATGTCCACGAGGAGGTCGATGGTCTTCTGCTCAAGGTCCCACAGCGGGACCATGGGCTGGTTGACGCCGGCGTTGTTGACCCAGACGTCGACTTCGCCGAACGCTTTGGCGGAAGCCGCCCAGAGTTTTTCGAGGTCCTCGAGTTTCGTGACGTCGCAGGGCGTCGCGATGACCATGCCTTTCTTCGGCGCGAGCTTTTTGAGTTCGGCCTCGGCCTGCTTCAGCGCGTCTTTGTTGACGTCACAGATGCTGACATTGTACTTGTGCGCCAGAAACTGTTTTGCCATCTCGAAACCGAGTCCTCTGGCGGAACCGGTGATGACCGCTGTTTTGTTCATATCGATTTCTCCTTTTGAAAAGAATTCCTTATGTTTGGCAAGTCTTATTATAACACTCTTCAGAATCTTTCAAGTGCCGTATCCCACCAAACTGAAAAATGTCGGGTTGTTCGTGCGCCCGCGCACACCGTTTGACGCAGGCGGGTGCAGTGAACGGTTCGAGAGCCCGGGCATTAGCAGCCCGACCTCCGAACCTGCGGCGTTCACCATCCCGCCTGCTGAACATTTCTCCTCGATGGGCAATTGCCAATCGCATTGCTGGTTTTCTTGTGATGCGATGCATGTTTTTACTCTGTTTTTCTCGATTCAACAAAAAAATAAATCGTAACAAAGGAATTATGAGAATGCGATTTACGAATGAGGGCTGTTTTCCAATATCTATGAGAAAAAAGCTAATCGCAAACCGATCTTTCTGCGGTTTGCGATTTACTTTTTCGACTGTTTACTCAGAGAATCTTCAAAAAAGGCAAATCGCATTCTAGGTCTATGAGAATGCGATTTACAATTCACTCAAATACTGCTTCCAAGGCCTTCAAAATGATAATCGCATTTACAGGAAAAGCTGATTGCGATTTATTATCGACTTCCCTCACACATTCAACGCCCCGGCATTTTCCGAAAAAGCAACCGTAAAACGCATTTTGGGGGATTAGGGTTGCTCTTTTGAAGGCTTTTCCCAATGCGTTTCCCGGAAAAGGCAACCGCAAAATGCATTTTGGGGAATTTAGGTTGCTTTTCTGGCAAGAGACAAAGATGTACCTCAGGAAAAAAGCAACCCTAATTGGTGTTTTCGGGAAAAGCGGTTGCCTTTTCACAGAAACCCAGATCATTTCTCCGAAAAAAGGCAACCGAAAAAGCGGATATCGAGAAAAAGGGTTGCTTTTCCCTTCCAATGCGCCGGAAAACTGTGGCACCCACGCCCGAAGGGCGGCAAATGTGAGTCTGAGAGTTCGACAAATACTAGTTTGGTGGACAGGAGGAGACTTGGGCACAAGAAAAGACCTGCAGAAACATCTGCAGGTCTTTTGTGCTTTTGTGGAAGGATGAGGTGCTCATTGGGGAAGGCACAACTCGGGAGTGGAGGGTCACAGCGCAGCGACGGCGTCTTTCAGAGCGTCGACACGGTTGGTCTCCTCCCACGGAACACCGAGGTCTTCGCGGCCCATGTGGCCGTACGCGGCGACCTGTTTGTAGATGGGACGGCGCAGGTCGAGGGCGTCGATGATCGCGGACGGACGAAGGTCGAAGACCTTGTTCACCGCGGCGACGATCTTCTCGAGCGGGACGGTCTCGGTGCCCTTCGTGTCGACGAAGACGGACAGCGGACGGGCGACGCCGATGGCGTAGGCCAGTTCGACTTCGCACTTGTCAGCGAGACCGGCCGCGACGACGTTCTTCGCGACCCAGCGGGCAGCGTAGGAAGCGCTGCGGTCGACCTTGGTCGGGTCCTTGCCGGAGAAGGCTCCGCCGCCGTGGCCGCAGGCGCCGCCGTAGGTATCGACGATGATCTTCCGTCCGGTGAGGCCGGAGTCGCCGACGGGGCCGCCGATGACGAAACGGCCGGTGGGGTTCACGTAGATCTTCGTGTCGTCGTCGAGAAGGTCGGCCGGGATGACCGGCTTGATGACATGTTCGATGACGTCGGCGCGGATCTGCTCGAGCGAGACGTCCGCGGAGTGCTGCGAAGACACGACGACGGCCTCGATGCGGACCGGTTTGTCCTCTTCGTCATATTCGACCGTGACCTGGCTCTTGCCGTCCGGACGGAGGTAGGGCAGGGTACCGTCCTCGCGGACTTCGGTCAGCTTCAGTGCGAGTTTGTGGGCGAGGGAGATGGCGAGCGGCATGAGCTCCGGGGTCTCTCTCGTGGCATAGCCGAACATCATGCCCTGGTCGCCGGCGCCGTTCAGGTCGTAGGGGTCGACATCGCCCGCCTTGTTTTCCTGCGAGTGGTCGACACCGAGGGCGATGTCGGGGCTCTGCTCGTCGATCGCCACCAGCACGGCGCAGCTGTTGCCGTCGAAGCCGTAGACGGCATTGTTGTAGCCGATCTCGTTGATGGTCTCGCGGGCGATCTTCGGGATGTCCACATAACAGGTCGTGGAGATCTCGCCCATGATCATGACCTGACCGGTGGTGACGGTGGTCTCACAGGCGACGCGGCCGTTCGGGTCCTGCGCCATGATGGCGTCGAGGACGGCGTCGGAGATCTGGTCACAGATCTTGTCGGGATGGCCTTTGGTGACCGATTCGGAAGTAAAGAGATGATGCATAGTGGTTCCTTTCTGGTTGCAATGGTGCGACAGGGGAGGTACATCGCGAAAAAACGCCCTCCGGCAAAACCGAAGGGCGAATGTCGTCTTATCTTTCGGTTTGCACCGCAGGAATTGGCACCTTACCTTGCGGCAGGTTGCCGGACGTCGATGGGCCTGTTCCCTTACGTCACTCTGGATAAGCAGTATTTTGATTTGCACTTATTGTACTGACCGCGGGGCGCTTTGTCAACCCCGGGGAACGGTCAGACTTCCGGCGTCTGTTTTTTCGAATTGGTGCCCTTGATGATGGGGGACAAACGCTTGTAAACGAGGAAGGTGATGACGACGTCGATCATGCCTTTGACGAACGTGAAGGGCACGTTGAAGATGAGCAGCGCGTCAGAGAGCCCCTTGATGGAGGGCAGGATGGCCTGGTAAGCCCCGACGATGGCTTCCATCGGCATGAAGTTCGTGTAGAACGGATAGACGATGAAGTAGTTGATCGGGAAACTGATGACCGCCATGACGACCGCGCCGATGATGGAGCCGGAGAGCGCACCCTTGCGGCTCTTGTGGCTCTGGTAAACGAGCCCGGCGGGGATGACGAAGCAGATGCCGATGAGGAAGTTCGCGAGCTCGCCGACGCCGGACGAAGACGTGACCGGCAGATGGATGAGGTTCTTGAGAAGACAGACCAGCGCGCCGTACCAGGGGCCCAGCGCGAACGAGGTCAGGAGGGCGGGGAGTTCCGAGAAGTCGAGTTTGATGAACCCGGGCATGATGGGGATGGGGAACTCGATATACATGAGGATGGTGGCGATGGCCGCCATGACAGCGGTGGTGGTCAGCTTCCGGACCATGGAGGTGGAACCGGACTGCTGGGTCTTGGGGGAAGCCATGAGGTGTCACTCCTTTTACGTTTCTTTCCATTTCAAAGTATACCTTTTCATAAGGAGGACTGTCAAACGGGAGAAGAGGCTCTATCCGGGGCATGCGGCTCTGATCTATGAGTGGTCGCTGTGGCCCGGGGACGGACAAGAAAAGTCTGGACGGCACAGCGGTGGCGATTTACTCACGAAACGTATGACCTTTCACAAAGGCGGAATACGTCATGTGGAAATCGAGCCGTTTGCGTCGGCTGATAGGAACGATGGAATGGTTCGTCATCTCGATCTGTTCCGAAGTGAACTTCGCGACGTGTTTCATGTTGACGATATACGACCGGTGGCACTTGTAGAAGTATTCCTCCGGCAGCTGCGTCTCGATGCGGGTGAACTTGGTAAGCGTCTCGACCATCTCGTTCTTTGTCATGATCGTCGCGTGGTTGACGTCGGCGATGACCGCGTAGATGTCCTCGGATGTGAAGACGCGAAACGCGTTCTCCACTTTCACGATGATGACCCGGTCCGCGAAGAGTTCCTTGCGGTAGGCGTCCAGCGCGTCGAAGATGTCGGACTGGGTGACCGGTTTCGTGAGGAACCGGTGCGCCTTGACCGAGAACGCCTCGAAGACGCGCTCCGGGTTCGAGGACAGCAGCACGATCGCCGCCTTCCCGTCCCGGGTGCGGACGACGCGGGCGTTTTCCACGGACGGTTTCATCTCAAAGTTGTCATCGATGACGATGAGGTCCGGCTTGTCGAATTCCTGCAGGTACTCCCGCATCCGGCGGAACACTTTGGTCTCGACCTCAACGTACTTCTGTTCGCCGTAGGTCTTGATGGCGCCGGTCAGGAACCGGACGGTCTTTGGCTCGTTGCTCAATATATAGATCTTCATATCGTTCTCTCCTGTTCTAAAGGGTATTTGCTATTATCGATCAGATCCGTTTCGGATAGAGCCATCGTAACGCGGGGGCGGAGCACTGGCAACTAAGTGCCGGTTTTCCGTCACCATAACGACCGTTCGGCAGTTATTAACTGCCGTTCGTCGAAAAGTTGTTATCTTTCCTGTTTTTTGCGCCAGGGTCTGATACCCTGTGATGCGGAGGTGGAAACGATGTTTCATGACTACACACAGGGTGCCGGTCTTCTCCGGTACGAACTGCTGCCGGGAGAGCCGGTGGACGAATTCACGTTGGAGATCCTCCGGCAGAATACACCGGAGGGCGTCCTGCTGCTCGGCAGGGAGACCGGGGAAGAGGGGGACTTTCTTCTGCTGCCGGTCGCCGGTTTGATCCCTCTTTTATCAGATGACAACAGTGTAATAAATAAATTTACTAAAGACAAGTTCATGGAGGAAGTGAAAACGATACAGGCTTCGCTCCGCGACCACATGATCCCGCCGGACGAGCTGGTGCTCCGCCCGGAGTGGACCTGGCTGGACCCGGAGACCGGGAAGCCGGTGCTGCCGGTGCTCCCGACCCCGCTGGCCCGTGACCTGTCTCTATCCATGGATGCCTACGAGGTCCTGGTGGCGGCGATCTGCGAAAAAAGCAGGCAGGCAGTAGAGGAAAACACAGTAGCGAAACAGGCGGGTGCCAGAGCGAGTGCTAAACGGCGAGGGCCTGCCAAACCCTGGCGCCGGGTGGTGCGCGATTTCTGGGAAAACCTCGATTGAATTGTGTGGATCATTCAAAAAATGAAAAACAAAAAATGGCTTGTTTAAGCCAAAAATCGGCACAATTTAGCACTCTCGGCAAGAAAGTGAAAAAACTTGGCCAAAAGGTGTTGACTTTTCAGAGAGCGGGTGGTATCTTATTACTGCAATTAGCACTCCGAAGTTTTGAGTGCTAAACCGAGTGCTAACGCAGAAAGGATGAGAAACGATGCTACCGACGCGAAGACAGCAGATCCTGGCGGCGATCGTCGAACAGTACATCGAGACCGGCGAACCGGTCGGTTCCAAAGCGCTGTTGTCGAAGCTCGACATCAACGTTTCCTCCGCCACCATCCGAAACGATATGGCGGCCCTGACTGCGCAGGGACTCATCTACCAGCCCCACACCTCCGCGGGCCGCATCCCGACCCAGAGCGGTTATCGGTATTATGTCGATCATCTGATGAAGATGGAGGAGCTGGAAGAGACCGACCGCCGGCGCATCGAAGCCGGAGTCGACGAACGCTCCGGAGACCCGGAAGCTCTCCTGACGAAAGCCGGCGAGGCGCTCGTGAACTTCACGAACTTCGCGGCCCTCTCGACGACACCGTCCGATGAGCACGCGTTCATCAAAAACATCGAAATGGTCCCGGTCAGTCCGAAAGTCGCCATGGTGGTCCTCCTGACCTCCACCGGCATCCTGAAGAGCAAACCCTGCCGCATGGATGTCACGCTGACGCCGGACATTAAACAGACCTTCGACCAGCTGGTCGAAGAGCAGTTCCGGGGCACGCCCCTCGCCGATATCAACACGGTCAAGATCCAGACTCTCGCGGCGTCGCTGGGAGCGAAAGCGCTCTCCATGTCCTCGCTGCTGGCCACGGTCTCCGACCTCGCCGAAATGGCCTCACAGGCAGACATCCGGCTGGAAGGCAAGTCTAACCTGCTCGGGTACAAGGAGTACAGCGACAACCTGCCCTCGCTCCTCAAGTTCCTCGGCGATGAAGAGCCGCTGTCCATGCTGGTCTCGTCCGGAGAGGGAAGCGGCCCGGGCATCGAGGTCCGCATCGGTTCCGAGAACCGGTTCTCCGAACTCTCGAACTCGACGACCATCATCTCCCGATACCAGATCGGGGACGGAGCCACCGGTGCCATCGGCATCATCGGCCCCACCCGGATGAACTATTCCAAACTCATCCCGCGCATCCAATATCTGACAGACATCATCAGTAAGGTCCTGTCGGAAGTTTACGAGGAGGATACACCGACCCATGAGCAAACAGACGAAGAAACCTATTGATGAGGAACTCGAGCAGGAAGAAGTCCTCGAAGAGGAAACCGTCGATACGGAACCTGCCGAAGCAGCAGAGGAACCGGTCGAGGAACCGGCGGAAGAGCCGGCGGAAGAACCTTCCGATGACCTCGCCAACCTGCAGAAAGCGCTCGAGGAAGAGCAGAACCGTTACCTGCGCCTGATGGCCGAGTACGACAACTTCCGCAAGCGTTCTGCCAAGGAAAAGGACGGCATCTACACCGACGCGAAAGCAGACACCTTCACGAGCCTGCTCCCGGTCCTCGATAATTTCGACCGGGCATTCGAGAACGAAGATGCATCGCCCGAAGATTTCCGCAAGGGAATCGAGATGACCAGAGATCAGATCCTGGCCGTCTTCGAGAAAGCGGGCGTCGAGGCGTACGGCGAAGCCGGCGACCCCTTCGACCCGAACATCCACAATGCGGTCAGCCACATCGAAGACCCCGAACAGGGCGAGAACGTTCTGGCGCAGGTCTTCCAGAAAGGCTACAAACTCGGCGACAAAGTGCTTCGGCACGCCATGGTCGTCGTCGCGAACTAGGGAACTGCGGGCAGTACATCGCCCGATTCCAGATAAATTTGTTAAAAATACACTTTCAATAAATGGTCTTTATTGAAAAGACGGAGGAATTCACTATGGCAAAAATCGTAGGTATTGACTTAGGTACTACCAACTCCTGTGTGGCGGTCATCGAAGGCGGCGAGCCCGTCGTCATCGCGAACGCGGAAGGCGCCCGCACCACCCCGTCCGTTGTTGCGTTCGGCAAAGACGGCGAGAGAATGGTCGGTCAGGTCGCCAAGCGTCAGGCCATCACCAACCCTGACAGAACGGTCGCGTCCATCAAGAGACAGATGGGTTCTGACTACAGAGTCACCATCGACGACAAGAAGTTCACACCGCAGGAGATCTCCGCGATGATCCTGCAGAAGCTGAAGACCGACGCAGAGGCTTACCTCGGCGACAAAGTCACCGAAGCCGTCATCACGGTCCCCGCATACTTCACCGACGCTCAGCGTCAGGCGACCAAGGACGCCGGTAAGATCGCCGGCCTCGAGGTCAAACGTATCATCAACGAGCCGACCGCCGCTGCTCTCGCATACGGCATCGACAAGGAGACGGACCAGAAGATCATGGTCTACGACCTTGGCGGCGGCACCTTCGACGTCTCCCTCATCGAGATGGGCGACGGCGTCCAGGAAGTCCTTGCCACGGCCGGTAACAACCGTCTCGGCGGCGACGACTTCGACCAGCGCATCATCGACTGGCTCGCGGACGAGTTCAAGAAAAACGAAGGCATCGACCTCCGTTCCGACAAGATGGCGATGCAGCGTCTGAAAGAGGCTGCGGAAAAGGCGAAAATCGAACTTTCCGGTGTCACCAATTCCACCATCTCCCTTCCGTTCATCACCGCGGATGCAACGGGTCCGAAACACCTTGAGACCTCTCTCTCCAGAGCGAAGTTCAACGAACTGACTGCCGACCTCGTCGAAGCGACGATGGGCCCGGTCCGTCAGGTCCTCGCGGACTCCGGCCTCAAGACTTCCGAGATCGACAAGGTCCTCATGGTCGGCGGTTCTTCCCGTATCCCGGCTGTCCAGGAAGCGGTCCAGAAGTACATCGGCAAAGAGCCCTTCAAGGGCATCAACCCCGATGAATGTGTCGCTATGGGCGCGGCCCTTCAGGGCGGTGTTCTCGGCGGCGACGTCAAGGGCCTCCTGCTTCTCGACGTCACTCCGCTGTCCCTTGGTATCGAGACCCTCGGCGGTGTCTGCACCAAGATCATCGACAGAAACACCACCATCCCGACCAAGAAGAGCCAGATCTTCTCCACCGCCGCGGACAACCAGACTTCCGTCGAAGTCAACGTCCTTCAGGGCGAGCGTGAATTCGCGAAAGACAACAAGTCCCTCGGCGTCTTCCACCTCGACGGCATCCTTCCCGCACGCCGCGGCACCCCGCAGATCGAAGTCACCTTCGACATCGACGCGAACGGTATCGTCAACGTCTCCGCGAAAGACCTTGGCACCGGCAAAGAGCAGCACATCTCCATCACCGCTTCCTCCAACATGTCCAAAGAGGACATCGACAAGGCAGTCCGTGACGCCGAGCAGTATGCCGCCGAAGACAAGGCCCGCAAGGAAGAGGTCGACCTGCGCAACGGCGCGGACCAGATGGTCTTCCAGTCCGAGCGGATCCTCGAAGACGAAGGCGACAAGTTCGAAGCGGCTGACAAGGACGCTCTCCAGGGCGCCATCGATGAGCTGAAAGAGGCGCTGAAAGGCACCGACACCAACCTCATCAAGACGAAGCAGGAAGCGCTCCAGGCGAAGTTCTACGAAGTCTCCGCCAAACTCTACCAGGCCAACGCTCCGCAGGGCGATCCGTCCGCGGCAGGCTTTGACCCGAACGCGGCAGCCGGTTTCGGCGGCGACGCAGGCTTCGGCGGCGGTCAGCCGGACGACGGCGCGGCAGACGTTGACTTCACCGACGTCGACTAATCAATAACCACGGGTTCGCTGTGCTCCTTCCGGAGCACGGCGACCCTTCACGAAATGAGGGCTCATCTTGCCAGACAAACGCGATTACTATGAAGTGCTGGGGATCGACAAAAGCGCCAGCGCCGACGACATCAAAAAAGCCTACCGAAAACTGGCCAAAAAATACCACCCGGACCTGAACCCGGACGACAAGGAAGCCGAAGTCCACTTCAAGGAAGTGAACGAGGCTTATGAAGTGCTGTCCGACGACCAGAAGAAGGCCCGGTATGACCGCTTCGGCTTTGCCGGAGTGGACCCGAGCTACGGCGGCGGCCCCGGCGGCCCCGGCGGCTTCGGTTTCGAGGGTGGAGACTTTGGCGACATCGGGGACATCTTCTCGAGCATTTTCGGCGGCGGTTTCGGCGGCGGATTTGGCGGCGGCGGTCGTCGGGTGGACCCCAACGCGCCTCGCAGAGGGTCTGACATCAATGCCCGCATGAACATCACCTTCGTGGAAGCGGCCAAAGGCTGTCACAAGAAGGTCCGGACGCCCCGCATCGAAGTCTGTGACGTCTGCCACGGCAGCGGGTGCAAGAGCGGCCAGCCGGAGACCTGCTCGCAGTGCCACGGCACCGGCCAGGTCACCCAGACCCAGCGCACCGCCTTCGGCATGTTCCAGTCCACCGCGGAATGTCCCACCTGTCACGGCCGGGGCAAGACGATCAAAGACCCCTGCGACCGCTGCAACGGTCTCGGCATGATCCGCCGCACGGTGGAGATCGACGTCGACGTCCCCGCCGGCATCGACAACCACCAGGCATTCGCGGTCCGCGGACAGGGCAACTTCGGCCCGAACGGCGGCCCTCAGGGCGACCTCTACGTGGAAGCGGTCATCGAGCCGCACGAGATCTTTACACGTGACGGCTATGATGTCTTCTGCGACGTCGTCGTCACCTACTCGCAGGCCGTGCTCGGCGCCGAGATCTACGTGCCCACCCTCGACGGCAAGGTCAAGTACAACATGCCCGCCGGCACCCAGCCCGGAACGAAGTTCCGCCTGAGAGGCCGCGGCATCGACCCGACCCACGCCGCCGGCAAGGGCGACCAGTACGTCACGGTCATCGTCGACGTCCCGAAGAAGGTCACCGAACATCAGAAGGAACTCCTCGCCGAATTCGACAAGGAGTACATCGACAAACCTGTCAACGACGGCACCGGCGCCTCCGCCTACAGAGCGTCGGGCAAGAAGAAAAAGCGCCGCTTTTTCGATTGATCATACCAGCAAAAAACAGAGACCGGCTTTTGCCGGTCTCTATTGCTTTAAACCGTAAAAGCGTGTATAATACCTGTTAACTATAGCGAGACGTACATCGCCAAAACAATTCAGAAATAAGGTGAAGCATTTGCTGATTTTTGAGTACCTGGAACAGAATGCCCGGTTATATCCGGACGAAGTGGCTCTGGTCGAAGTCTCTCCGAAGTTCGACGAGAAGAGCCGGATCACCTGGAAGGATTACTCTCTCGTCCAGCCCGTGCCGGGCAAGGAGTTCCGCCGGGAGATGACCTGGAAGACCTTCGACGAGCGCGCCAACATGTTCGCGAACCTCCTCTTCACCCGGGGCATCCGGAAAGGGGAGAAGGTGGCTGTTCTCCTCATGAACTCCATCGAGTGGCTGCCCATGTATTTCGGCATCCTCAAGACCGGCGCCGTCGCGGTGCCCCTCAACTACCGGTATGACGCGCAGGAGATCAAGTACTGCCTCGAGAAGGCGGACTGCTCCATGCTGGTCTTCGGACCGGAATTCGTCGGCCGTGTCGAGGAGATCGTCGACTCCATCCCGGACGTGGAACACCTGTTCTATGTCGGCGAGGACTGCCCGAGTTTCGCGGACAGCGCCGAAGAGCTCATCAAATTCTGCTCGAAAGAGAAACCGAACGTCGAGATCACCATCGACGACAACGCGGCGATCTACTACTCGTCGGGCACGACGGGTTTCCCGAAAGCGATCCTGCATACGCACAGAAGCCTCGAGCACGCGGCCATCTGTGAACAGAAACACCATGGACAGACCCATGACGACGTCTTCCTCTGCATCCCGCCCCTGTACCACACCGGCGCGAAGATGCACTGGTTCGGCTCCCTCGTGGTCGGCGGCAAAGCGGTCCTCCTGAAGGGCATCCGCCCCGAGTGGATCCTCCGCGCCGTCTCCACCGAACGCTGCACCATCGTCTGGCTCCTCGTCCCCTGGGCGCAGGACATCCTCGACGCCATCGACCGCGGAGACATCGACCTCTCCGACCACATCCTCGACCAGTGGCGGCTCATGCACATCGGCGCGCAGCCGGTCCCGCACAGCCTCATCGAACGCTGGATGAAACGGTTCCCGAACCATCAGTACGACACGAACTACGGCCTGTCCGAGTCCATCGGCCCCGGCTGCATCCACCTCGGTGTCGAGAACATCGACCACGTGGGCGCCATCGGTGTCCCCGGCTACGGCTGGGAGGCGAAGATCTGCGACCAGGACGGCAACGAGATGGGTCCGAACGAAGTCGGCGAGATCCGCGTCAAGGGCCCCGGCGTCATGAAGTGCTATTACCGCGACAAGGCGGCGACCGCCGAGTCCCTGAAGGACGGCTGGCTCTGCACGGGCGATATGGCCTACAAAGACCCCGACGGGTTCATCTACATCGTCGACCGCAAGAAGGACGTCATCATCACCGGCGGTGAAAACCTCTACCCGGTCCAGATCGAAGACTTCCTGCGCAAGCACGAAGCCATCAAGGACGTCGCCGTCATCGGCCTTCCGGATGAGCGCCTCGGCGAGATCGCCACGGCCATCATCTCCGTCAAGGAGGACTGCCACCTGAGTGAGCAGGAAGTCAACGACTTCTGCAAAGGCCTGCCCCGGTACAAACGTCCCCGGAAGATCATCTTCGCGGACGTCCCGCGGAACCCCACCGGCAAGATCGAAAAACCGAAACTGCGCGAGCTCTATGCCGGCGCGAACCTGGTCGAACAGCAGACCAAAAAGTAAGCGACCCCTGAAGGAAGGTATATTATGAAGCAGTTGTTACTTGGAAACGAGGCAGTGGCCCGCGGACTCTATGAAGCCGGCTGCCGTCTGGTCTCCAGTTATCCCGGGACGCCCAGTACCGAGATCACCGAGAACGCTGTCAGGTACAGCGACGACATCTGGTGTGAATGGGCCCCCAATGAAAAAGTCGCCATGGAGACCGCGATCGGCGCCTCCATCGCCGGCGGCCGCGCGTTCTGCGCGCAGAAACATGTCGGCCTGAACGTGGCTGCCGACCCGCTCTTCACCGTCGCCTATACCGGCGTCAACGGCGGGCTGGTCATCGCGGTCGCGGACGACCCCGGCATGTTCTCCTCCCAGAACGAGCAGGACTCCCGCCACTACGCGAAGGCCGCCAAGGTCATGATGCTCGAGCCCTCGGACTCCACGGAGTGCAAGGAATTCACGAAGCTCGGCTTCGAGCTCTCCGAGCAGTTCGACACCCCGGTCATCCTGCGCCTCACGACCCGCGTCGCTCACTCGAGCAGCATCGTCGAACTCGCGGACCGCGACGACGTCCCGGTCAAGGAATATGTCAAAAACATGCCGAAGTACTCCATGCTCCCGGCGAACGCCATCAAGCGCCACGTCGTGGTCGAAGAGCGTCAGCTGGCGGAACAGGAGTGGGCGGAGACCGCTTCCATCAACTCCATCGAATGGAACGATAAGAAGATCGGCGTCATCGCCGCCGGCATCACCTATCAGTACGCCAAAGAGGCGCTGGGCGACAAGGTCTCGTACCTCAAACTCGGCTGTGTGAATCCGCTGCCGAAGAAACTCATCAAAGAGTTCGCGGACGGGGTCGACACCCTCTACGTCCTCGAACAGCTCGACCCGGTCATCGAGGAACACGTCCGTGTCCTCGGCATCGACTGCAAGGGCAAGGAGCTCTTCGACCTGAAGGGCGAGTACTCCCAGTCGATGATCAAGAAGGTCATCCTCGGGGAAGAGGCCGAATACCTCACCACCGACATGGAGATCCCGCCCCGGCCGCCGGCACTCTGCCCGGGCTGCCCGCACCGCGGTCTCTTCAGCGCCCTGAAACCGCTCGACGTCATGGTCAGCGGCGACATCGGCTGCTACACGCTCGGAGCGCTGCCGCCCCTCAGCATGATGGACACCACCATCTGCATGGGCGCCTCCGTCAGCGCACTCCACGGCCGCAACAAGATCCGTCCGGACGAAGCGAAGAAGTCGGTCGCCGTCATCGGTGACTCCACGTTCGTCCATTCCGGCATCACCGGCATGATCAACGCGGCATACAACCAGTCCAATTCGAAGATCATCATCCTCGACAACTCCATCACCGGCATGACCGGTCATCAGCAGAACCCGACGACCGGCAAGCGCATCGACGGTGAACCGACCACGGCCATCGACATCGAGGCCCTGGCGCACTCCGTCGGCATCGACCGCGTCCTCGTCGTCGACCCGTACGACATCGCGGCCACCAGAGACGCCATCAAAGCGGAACTGGAAGTCGACGCTCCGTCGGTCATCATCTCGAGAAGACCCTGCGTCCTCCTGAAGGAAGTCCGCGCGAAACAGCGCAAGCCCTTCTATGTGGACCCCGACAAATGCGTCGGCTGCAAGGCCTGCATGAAGATCGGCTGCCCGGCCATCAGCATGAAGGACAAGAAGTCCGTCTTCGACTTCACCCAGTGCGTCGGCTGCGGCATGTGCAAACCCTTATGCAAATTTGACGCCATCAAGGAGGGAGACTGACCATGACCAGAAGCATTCTCATCGTCGGCGTCGGCGGCCAGGGCACGCTCCTCGCGTCCCGTCTCCTCGGCCGGACCCTCCTCGCCAAAGGCTATGACGTCAAGATCTCCGAAGTCCACGGCATGTCCCAGCGCGGCGGCTCTGTCGTCACGTACGTCCGTTACGGCGACAAGGTCGCGTCTCCCATCGTGGAGAAGGGCGAAGCGGACATCATCATGAGCTTCGAAGAACTCGAAGCGGCCCGCTGGCTCCCGTACCTCAAGAAGGGCGGCAGCATCATCGTCAACACCCAGCAGATGGACCCGATGCCGGTCATCACCGGCGCGGCGGTCTACCCGGAGAACGTCCTCGGTCAGCTCGAGGACCTCGGTGTCGATGTCCAGCCGGTCGACGCTCTGAGCCTCGCTGTGGAAGCCGGCACGCCGAAAGCCGCGAACGTCGCGCTCATCGGCGTCGTCGCGAAGAACACGGACATCGAGCAGGACGTCTGGGAAGAGACCATCAAAAACACGGTCCCCGAGAAGTTCCTCGAACAGAACCTCAAAGCGTTCCGCCTCGGCTACAACGCGTAAACAAAGACGAAACTCTCCTGCCGCGGCAGGAGAGTTTTTTTGTGGAGGAGACCGCCTCCGTCTCGGAAGGCGACCCTTGCCTGAGGAATGTCCCAAAAACCACAGGGCTTTGCGAAAAAACCTTTCGCAAAGCCCTTGCTTTTTTCTTATAAAGAGATATAATACTAGGTAGATTAGCACTCTTCTAAAAAGAGTGCTAAACCCATACAGGGGCAAATCGCCCCGGAACAAAGGAAGTAAGACAGAATGGCAAAAAGACAATTCAAAGCGGAGTCCAAACGTCTGTTGGACCTCATGATCAATTCCATTTATACCAACAAGGAAATCTTCCTGCGCGAGCTCATTTCAAACGCGAGCGACGCCATGGACAAGCTCTACTATAAGTCCCTGACCGACAACATCTCCGGGCTGTCCCGGACGGACTTCTCCATCGAGATTTCGGTGGACGAAGAAGCCCGGACCCTGACCATCTCGGACAACGGCATCGGCATGACGAAAGACGAACTGGCAGACAATCTCGGCACCATCGCCAAGTCCGGTTCCGGCCTCTTCAAGGCGGACGCGGACGACGAAAAGGCGGCTGAGGACATCGACATCATCGGTCAGTTCGGCGTCGGCTTCTACTCGGCCTTCATGGTCTCCCAAAAAGTTGAAGTCCTGTCGAAAGCGTTCGGGGAAGAGCAGGCCTGGCTCTGGACCTCCACCGGCGCGGACGGCTACACCATCAAGGAAGCGGAGCGCGACGGACACGGCACGACCATCACCATGACGATGAAGGAAGATACCGACGACGAACGCTACTCCCGGTACCTCGATGAGTTCGAGCTCCGCCGTCTCGTCAAACGGTACTCCGACTACATCCGTTACCCGATCCGCATGGCGTGCAGCGAAGCGAAACTCAAAGAGGGCACGGAGGACGAGTACGAGAAGGTCAAAGAGGTCAAGGTGCTCAACACCATGAGCCCCATCTGGAAAAAGCAGAAGTCCGAAGTCACCGATGAGGAATACGCGAACTTCTACAAAGACACTTTCTATGACGCCAACGACCCGTTGCTCACCATCCGTTCCGCGACGGAAGGCGCCGCGACCTATACCGCGCTCCTGTTCGTCCCGGCCAAGGCCCCGATGAACTTCTATTCGAAAGACTATGAAGTCGGCCTGAAGCTCTATGCCTCCGGCGTCATGATCATGGAGAACTGCAAGGAACTCCTGCCCGAGTGGTTCCGCTTCGTCCGCGGTCTCGTCGACTCGGAGGACCTGTCCCTCAACATCTCCCGTGAGATGCTGCAGCAGGACCGCCAGCTCCAGGTCATCGAGAAGAGACTCGAGAAGAAGATCCACGACGAACTCAAGACCATGCTCCGCAAAGACCGCGAGAAGTACGAGCAGTTCTGGGAGGCCTTCGGCATCCAGATCAAGTACGGCACGTACGCGGAGTACGGCATGCACGGCCGGGAACTCAGCGACCTCGTCCTGTTCCGTTCGAGCTTTGAGGACGGTAAATATACGACCCTCGACGACTATGTCAGCCGGATGAAGGAAGACCAGAAGTACATCTACTATGCCTGCGGCGAGACGCCCGAGAAGATTGCACAGCTGCCGCAGACCGAACTGGTCGCCGACAAGGGCTACGAGATCCTCTATCTGACCGAGGACGTCGACGAGTTCTGCGTCCGGACGCTCTTCGTCTACGACGAGAAGGAGTTCCGTTCCGTCTCCGATGACGACCTGGGCCTCGAGACCGAGGAAGATAAGGAAGCCCTTCAGAAGAAGGACGAGGAGAACAAGAACCTCTTCCGGGCGATGAAGGAGGCCCTCGACGGAAAGGTTACCGCCGTCAAGGCGTCCAACCGTCTCAAGAGCCATCCGGTCTGCCTGTCCTCCGAGGGCGGCATCTCCATCGAGATGGAAAAAGTCCTCTCCCAACAGATGAACGCGGACAACCGCGTCAAGGCGCAGAAGGTCCTTGAAATCAACACGGAGCACCCCATCTTTGAAAAGCTCCAGGCGCTCTACACCGACGACCCCACGAAGATCTTCGACTACGCCGAACTCCTTTACGACCAGGCGCTGCTCATCGAAGGCCTGCCGGTGGAAGACCCGGTCCGGTTCTCGAACCTCATCTGCGAGCTCATGTAAACGTGTGGGCGATGAATCTCCCTATGTAACCATTTGTAACCGCCGAACGGTCGTTATGTTTGAGATTTTTTCAACATAACGACCGTTCGTTTGCTTTTTTCGACCGCTCCCACGGGGAAACCCGTCGGGGGCGTTTTTTTGCGCTACAATGACGAGCGTTCGAAAAACTGTCAAATCACAACAACAGAAAGGAAGGATGAACGATGAGACGCATCACCATGACCTGCCGCCTCACCAGAGACCCGGAACTCAAGGAACTGGCCTCGAAGGCGGATGAGAACGTCAAGCTCAAACGGCTGACGTTCGGCGTGGCCAACAACGACAACGGGAAGGAGAAGGACCCGGAGTTCTTCGACGTCGTCTGCTGGGACCAGCTCGCCGTCTGGGGGCAGCAGTACCTGAAGAAAGGCAACCGGATCCTGCTGACCGGCATCCCGCACAACGAGAACTATGAGAAGGACGGTCAGAAGCGCACTCACTTCAAGATCGTCGCGGACAAGATCGAACTCATCGGCTGACAGGGCGGTCAGTCGGAATGCCACCCTGTGCCGTTTCTGCCGCGGGGCCGAACCGGTCGATTCTGCAGGCAACATTACACTCCGGCAAGTAAGACGCGTTACAGAAGAGATCAAAAACATGGACCACGTTGTTTCGGCTCCGTCGCAGAGCCGGCATGGGGAGAAGAAAGAAGGAGACTCTATTGAAAACAAACAATCTGAGGACCCGGGTCCTCGCCGCTCTGGTGGCAATCGTCCTGGTCGTCGGCACCGGTGTGGCGGGACTGAGCGCGCTGGCGGCCCAGACGGTCACGGTGCAGATCGCCAACATCCCGCGCGGCACCGACAATCAGTATTCCAATAAAAACTGGGGCCATCCGGAACTGAAACTCATGAACGGGTGGACCGTTCACGTCGAGACATACTTCACCGTCAAGATCCTCGACGACTACAGCACCGGCAACGCCGTCTACTGTCTGGAACCGCCGTCGAGCCTGCACACGGGAGACACCCTGTCGCAGCAGGGCGACGCCGTGAGCTACTTCCGGGGCAAGTTCGCCTGGAACGGGACGCTCAGCGGCGAGTGGCAGAGAAAACTCATCGCCGCCATCCTGTACCACGGCTACCACGGCACCTGCAACCTGAACACCTGGGTCACGCAGAACAGCGGCGGCCGGGCACAACTCGCGAAATACTGGGCGACCCAGCTGCTCATCTGGGAGTCCATCATCGGAGAGCGGGACCCGAACTTCAACCGGCTGTCCGTGCCGAACGGCTACGTGTCGGTCGACGGGTTCGTGACGGACGGGAACCCCATCCGCTCGGACATCTACAGCCAGATGGCGGACATCGAGAAAAAGGTGAAGGCGGAACTGCTCTGCCCGTCCTTCGTGAACCAGAACGGCGGTCTCGCGGAGACCTTTACGCTGAAATATGACAGCGCCTCGAAACAGTACAAGACGACCGTGACTGACAAGAACGGCGTCCTCTCGAAGTGGAACTTCCAGGGCGATGGACTGACGTTCACCAAAAACGGGAATGACCTGACCATTTCCGCGTCCAAGCCCATCGACGGCACGGTCGAGTTCCGGGCGGACCACAACGTCCCGACGTCGGCCATGGTCATCTGGAGCGACGGGAACGTCAATAAGAACGGTGAGGGCAAACAGGACCTGGTCGCCTACGGTCAGAACCTCAGTGAGGACTTTACCGCCTATGCCAAGGCAAAGACCGAAGCCATGCCCGTCGGCAAACTCACGCTGACCAAGGTCGACAAGGACTACCCGGAAAACAAACTGACCGGCGGCGAGTTCACGGTGTATGAAAACCCGGAGAAACTCAACACGCTGGACGAGTCGAAGTGCAAAAAACTCGGGACCATGAAGGAAGTCGAGAAGGGCGTCTATGAGATGGCGGATCTTCCCATCGGGGCGTATCTGGTCGTCGAGACGAAGACGCCGGAAGGGTTCCTGCGGGACACGTCTGCCCACTATGCGGAGATCACGAAGGCGGGGGAGACCGTCGTCGTCTACAATGACGCCGAAAGCCGCGCCTTCCTCAACGAGAAGAGCACGACGAAGCCGGTGACCCAGCCGTCGAC
>ONJD01000011.1 GCA_900317985.1 uncultured Eubacteriales bacterium
CTCCGAACCTGCGGCGTTCACCATCCCGCCTGCTGAACTTTTCTCCCGGTGCCCCGGCATTTCCCGAAAAAGCAACCGTAAAATGCATTTTGGGGGATTAGGGTTGCTCTTTTCAAAGCTTTTTCCTATGCGTTTTCCAGAAAAGGCAACTGCAAAATGCATTTTGGGGAATTTAGGTTGCTTTTTTGGGAAGATACAAGGATGTATCTTAGGAAAAAAGCAACCCTAATTGGTGTTTTCGGGAAAAGCAGTTGCCTTTTCGCCGAAACTCAGATTGTTTCTCCGAAAAAAGGCAACCGCAAAAGCTGATATCGAGAAAAAGGGTTGCTTTTTCTTTTCCAGCGCGCCGAAGAACTGTGGCACCCACGCCCAAAGCGCGAATATGCAAGCCTGAAACGCTCGACAAATACCAGTTTGCCGGGCAGAAGGAGTCCCTGGGTACAAGAAAAGACCTGCAGAAACATCTGCAGGTCTTTCGATTTTGTTTGGTCAGCGCTTCGTGCGCCAGTAGCTGCGGGAGCGGTGGCGGCGGCGGGATTCGCGCCGTCTCTGGTAAGAGGACTTTCTGCCGCGGACCAGCTCGGTGTTGACCCCGCGCAGGGTCCCTCCGCCCTCGACGTCGTGCTGGATGCGGATCATGTTGAGGTTCGAATCCTTCTGCTGCTTTTTCCGGAACCGGCGCCAGAAGAACAGCGCGATGAGCAGGAGCAGGACGGCCAGCGCCGCGATGCGGACGCTCCAGTAGCCGAAGCCCTTCTTCACGTAGTACCAGATGGTAGCGGGCCAGCTGCGGTGGACCTCTTCGGAAGCGGCGAGGTCGACGGTGGTCAGCTCTTCGCCGGCATAGAGGACCTTCGCCTTGCCGATCTTGTCACCGGGCTTGATGGGGGCCAGGAGTTCTTCCGGTACGGTCTCGGGGATGAGCTCGATCGAGATGCCCGAGGAGTCGATGCTGGACGGGATGAGGGCCTGGACTTCCTGTGCCGGGACCAGAGCCACTTTGTCCTTCTTCCGGCCGAGCTTGACATCGACCGAAGCGACTTTGTCCTTCGGGGAGGCGATCGGCGTCAGTTTGATGTTGTCGAACACCCATTTATAGGCGCGGATGGTCTCGTTGAACGCCGTGTTGCCGCCGGAGGCGGTGCGGGTCTTCCATCCTTCCGCACCCTGGATGATGATGGTGAGGTAGGTGTACCCGTTCTGGGACGCGTAAGAGGCCAGGCAGTAGCCCGCTTCCGCGGTGGTGCCGGTCTTGATGCCCATGCAGGGCGTGTAGCTGTAGAAAGAACCCGGGACCATCAGCGAGTTCGTGTTGTTGTACTTGGTCTCGCCCCGCTTGTTGGTCGGCGCCATCGTGTAGACGGGCGTGCCGACGATCTTCGTGAACTCGTCGTTCTTCAGCGCGTGGCGGATGATGATGGCAAGGTCCTTCGCGGTGGTGTAATGCCCTTCCGCGTCAAGACCGTGGGGGTTCAGGTAATGCGTGTCCTTGCAGCCGAGTTTCGCGGCGTAGGTGTTCATCTCCTCGACGAACGCGGCCGTGCTGCCGCTGAACTCATGGGCCAGGATGACGGCGGCCTCGTTCGCGCTGTGGACCATCATAAGATACAGGAGCTGCTCGACCGTGAGCTGTTCCCCTTCGACCAGACCGGCCGTGGAGCTGTTGGTGTCCTTGAGTTCGTCGAGCTCTTCCTGTGTGACAGTGCAGACACGCTGCAGATCGTCCGCTTTCTCGAGGACGACCATGGCGGTCGTGATCTTCGTCAGAGACGCCATCGGCGTCTTCTTTTCCGCATTCTTGTTGAAAATGACCGTTCCCTGGTCAAGACTCTCCATGTACACGACATCGGATGTGAATTCGACTTCCGAGTTATAGGCCGCGTGTGCCGGCAGGATCGGAATGAGAGTCACAAGAAGCGCCAAAACTATCGGGAGGATATACAGTTTTTTTAACGCTTTTTCCATAGACAATCCCCTCTGGAATATTGTATTATTAACGGAGTATTATAAGTATAACAGATTATTCACAAAAATAAAGTGAATCAGAACGATTTTGGAGGGAACACCTTTGGTATATGTGACCGGCGATATGCACGGCGATTTTGAACGGTTCAAACTGCCTGCCATGAAGAAACTCAAGAAAGGCGATACACTCATCATCTGCGGAGATTTCGGCTTCCTCTGGGACGGATCCAAGGAAGAAGAGAAGATCCTCGAAAAGCTCAGCGAAAAGAAATTCAACATCTGCTTCGTCGACGGCACACACGAAAACTTCGAGATGCTGAACAGCTTCCCCGTCAGTGAATGGAACGGCGGCAAGGTCCACCACATCATCGGCAGTGTCTACCACCTCATGCGCGGTCAGATCTTCAACATCGACGGCCTGCGCATCTTCACGATGGGCGGCGGCGAGAGCCCCGACGTGGACATCCGCATCGCGAACGACACCTGGTACGCGGAGGAGAGCCCCTCTCAGCAGGAACTCATCGAGGGTGCCGAGAACATGGCCACCTACAACAACATCGTGGACATCGTCATCACGCACGAGCCGTCCGCGAAAGTGAAGGAATTCCTGCAGATGCAGTTCACGGAAAAGTCTCGTGTCACGCTGCTCAACACCTACTTTGAAGAGCTGGCCGGCGCCGTCGACTACCGCAAATGGTACTTCGGCAGCCTGCACATGGACAAACACATCTCAGCCACCCAGGTCGCCGTCTTCACGAACGTCCTCGAGGCCTGGACCGGCAAACCCATCTAACGTAAATCGCCAGAAAGAAGGCATTTTTCCTACATGAAACAAGTCAAAGGAACGCCGGCGAAACCCCATTACGGCGGAGACTTTGCCACCATCAAGCCCTTTGCGAAGGACCAGGTCATCCCCGCCATCTGCGCCGCAGTCGGTGTGCTGCTGGTCCTCGTGCTCATTCTGCTCTTTGGCCAGTCCCGCTCCGCGCAGACAGCCACTGTGGGCGATGCGCCGGCCGCAAAACAGACCCAGGCGAAAGAAGCCGTCACCCAGAAGGGCGGCGCCGTCGACGTCCCGTCGAACAAGAACGACTACAATGTCGACAGCACGGTCATCATCCAGGGCAACCGGGCCATGGAGATCTTCTCGGTCTCTCAGAAGTGGCTGACCCGCTACGGCGAGAACATCAACGCCTTTGCCGCTACGGTTCCGAATTCTCATGTCTACGTCCTCCTCGCACCCACCTCGGTCGAGTTCTACGGGCCGGACGACTACAAAACGAAGAACCATCTGTTCGAGACCGCCGCCGACTATGCCTACACACCGCTGAAGGCCTCGAACATCACCGCCATCGACTGCCGGGACACGCTGGCCCGGCACGTGGATGAATACATCTTCTTGCGGACGGACCACCACTGGACCGCCACCGGCGCCTACTACGCCTATACCACCTTCTGCAAGGCGGCCGGTCTCACCGCTCCGAAGCTCTCGGAGTACAAGTCCGGCGAGATCGAAGGTTTCGTCGGAAGCCTCTACAGCAAGACCCAGGAGGCGGTTCTCAAAAACAACCCCGACACCGTGAAGTACTACTTCCCCCTGACCGAGTCCACCGGGCGCGCCTACAACACGGCGGAACTCACCGGCGGCCGAAACGCGAAAGTCGTCAATCCGACCGTGTCCTCGAAGTACGCCTACCTGTGCTTCATCGAAGGCGACAACCCCATCCTGAAATACGACACCGCCAACAAAAACGGCAAGTCCATCCTGATGGTCAAGGAGTCCTACGGCAACGCCTTCGCGCCGTTCCTCACAGACAACTACGAGACTGTCTATGTCGTAGACCCGCGGAAAGTGGACCTGAACCTCACGACGTTCGTCAGACAGAACGGCATCGATGACGTTCTCTTCCTGAACTACGCGTTCGCCCCCTCGAACCCGACTTACCGCAACGCATTTGAGAAAATGCTCGGAGTACAGTAAACCACGTATTGAATAAAAAGGAGCCTTAACATGAAACAGACGAAGAAGATCATCGCCCTGTTACTGGCCGTGATGATGCTCATCTCCTGCACCGCCGTCGCGTCCTTCGCGGCGACCAAGAAAACGACGTACTCGAAGTACGACTACAACAGAGATGGCAAAGTCATCTATACGGTCCTCGGCGACTCCATCGCCGCCGGCTATTCCCTGCCCGGTT
Organism: uncultured Eubacteriales bacterium; assembly: GCA_900317985.1. Taxonomy (GTDB): domain Bacteria; phylum Bacillota; class Clostridia; order Oscillospirales; family Acutalibacteraceae; genus RUG420. The sequence continues at coordinate 4,164 of ONJD01000011.1, forward strand.
TTGTGGAGGACACCAAGTGGAAAGCCGAATGGCCGGTCGTCCCCGGTTCCTACCCGGAATACGTGGGCAAAGCCCTCGGCGCGAAGCACACCTATCAGGACGCTCACATCGGCCTGCGCTCCACCGACCTTCGTTACCTCCTCTGTGACGACTACATCGGCGACATCGCCGTCGGCTGGAGAGTCCCGACCACAGACAACTACCGCACCGTCGACCAGGCCGGTCTCGCCACCGTCCGGAAGCAGTACCTCAACCACATCAAGAAGGCCGACGTCATCACGCTGAACATCGGCATCAACGACCTCACCATCCCGAGCGGCATCCTCGACAACGTCCAGGGCGAGAACCTGAACCTCCTGCTGGCGTTCTGGGGCGATATGCTGGGCAACGCTTACAAACTGGCGGACAACGCCGCGTACATGGCACAGGTCTCTACGCTGCTCATCGGCTTCTACCGCAACTACGTCTCGAACTTCAACGCCATCGTCACGAAGATCAAAGAGGTCAACCCGACCGCGAAGCTCCTCGTCCTCGGCTACTACAACGCCGCGCAGGACGCCTTCGTGAAGGGCGCTCTGCCCGTCGACATCGGCGCGCTCGTCACACCGTTCATCGACCTCTTCAACAGCCATGCCGCCGGCGCTGCCGCGGGCAACGGCTACACCTACGTGAAGATGGAACACATCGACACCCTGTTCTGCGACCGCACATCGCCCGGGTACCTCAACGATAACCACCCGACGGCTTACGGTCACAAACAGATGGCCGACATCATCATGGCGGCCATCAACGCCTGATCTGTATCGGAGGGCTCTTTATGAAACGGATCCTGAAACACCTGTCCGCCGTGCTGGCGGTCGTCCTCGTGTGCAGCGTCCTCGTGACGACGCTGGTCGCCTGCACGCCGTCGAACGCGGCCACGAACCTGGCCATCGCGAAACCGGTCTACCCGGAAGCGGTCAAGGCCCCGGGCGAAGGCGCCTCGGACAAGGACTATGAAGCGTACACGGAGTACAACGAGAAACGGATCGAAGCCGGCAAAGGCAACCCGAAGGCGCTGAAGGCCTTCTACAAAAAGACCCTTGCCCAGGTCCTCGGCGCGAGCAAGGCAGCCGGGAGCGACTCCGGCAAGAACGCGCTCTACTCCCCCATCAACGTCTACCTGGCGCTCGCCATGCTGGCGGAGACCACGGACGGCAACAGCCGTCAGCAGCTCCTCGACCTGCTGGGCGAAAAGAGCATCTCCTCGCTTCGCAAACGGGTCCAGAATCTGTTCATCGCCAACTATCAGGACGACGGGGAATGCACGAGCCTCCTCGCCAACTCCCTGTGGCTGAACGAGACCCTCAAATACAACCAGAAGACCCTCGATACTCTCGCCAAAAAGCACTACGCTTACTCCTTCGCCGGGAAGCCCGGTTCGAAGGAGATGAACAAGGCGCTGCAGGGATGGATCAACGAGCAGACCCACGACCTCCTGAAAGACCAGGCCGGGAGCCTGGAGCTGGACCCCTCGACGGTCCTCGCCCTCGTCTCCACCATCTACTACAAAGCCGCCTGGGCCGAGGTATTCAACAAGGAAGCCACTGACCAGAAGACGTTCCACGTCCCCACCGGAGACAAGAACGTCGACATGATGCACCTCGTCGAGAGCTTCCCCTATTACACCGGCAAGAACTTCGAAGCCGTCGCGCTGCCGCTGCGCAACAGCGGTTCCATGTGGTTCTTCCTGCCGAAGAAGGGCGTGACGCCCGCGAAGCTCGCGTCTGACTCCGAAGTGCTGAGCCTGCTCACCGACACCGAGAACTACCAGAACGCCTCCTTCCCGCAGGTCACGCTGAGCCTCCCGAAGATGGATGCCGTCTCCGACACGGACCTCATCAAGGACCTCAAGAAGCTCGGGGTCACAGACATTTTCGGCAGCGGCGGGAACTTCTCCCCGCTGATGGAAGACGCCGCGAAGATCTTCGTCTCTCAGATCGAGCATGCCGCCCGCGTCAAGACCGATGAGGACGGCGTCGAAGCCGCTGCGTTCACCGCCATCGTCCTGTCGAAGGCCGCCATGCCGACGGAGCGCGTCACCTTCACGGTCGACCGCCCCTACTACTTCGCGATCACCGGCTACACCGGCGACCTGCTGTTCACGGGCGTCGTGAACGACCCCGCCGCAACGGCCTGAACCGGAGACCCCGACCGGTCCGAATGAAACAGAAACAAGAAAACTCCCCCGGAACATCCGGGGGAGTTTTTTCTGTTGTGGTTTACGCTTTCTTGACGCCGAGGACCGCGTCGTTGCCGTTGATCTTCCACTCCTTGGAGAGGGCGACACCGGCTTCGTCCGCGTCGGCGAGGGTCTCGCCCACCTTGACGGCATCGGCGAGGACATCCTTCGTAAAGACGGCTTCGTTGTCGGCGACGACGGCCTTGACCGCGTCGGAACCGTCGACGTAGAGCTCGATGTGGTCAGTGACCTCAAAGCCCGCGTCTTTCCGCATGGTCTGGACCTTGGAGATGACTTCTCTCATGAGGCCTTCGGCTTCCAGTTCGGGAGTCAGGACCGTGTCGAGCGCGACGGTGACGCCGCCTTCGGACAGGGTGTAGAGGCCTTCCTGCTGGACCGCTTCGACGAGGAGGTCTTCCTCCGCGAGGCGTACATCGCCCGTGGAAAGGGTCAGGGTCAGGAACCCGGTGGAGTCGAGCTCGGCCTTGGCGGCAGAGCCGTCTTCGATGTTCTGGAGCGCGGTGCGGACCTCACCCAGCTGTTTGCCGAATTTCGGACCGAGGGTGCGCATCTGCGGTTTGAACGCGTAGGAGACCAGCGCGGAATCGTCTTCGACGAATTCGACGGCCTTAACGTTCAGCTCGTCTTCGATGATCTCGACATAGTAGTCGGAGAGCGCCTTGTCGGCCTTCACGCACATCTTCGCGAGCGGCTGGCGGTTCTTGCGGCCGGAGCCGTTGCGGCAGGCGCGGCCGAGGGTGACGATGGCGAGGACTTCGTCCATGTCCGCCTCGAGCTCGGGGTCGATCCAGTTCTCGTTCACTTCGGGGAAGGAACAGAGGTGGACGGACTCCGGCGCGTCCTTGTCGACGTTGCAGACGAGGTTGCGGTAGATCTCTTCCGTCATGAAGGGGATCATCGGGGCAGCGGCCTTCGCGGTCGTGACCAGCGCGGTATACAGCGTCATATAGGCGTTGATCTTGTCCTGAGTCAGTTCCTCGGACCAGTAGCGGGCGCGGCCGCGGCGGACGTACCAGTTGGAGAGGTCGTCCACGAACTTCTCGATGTAGGCGGCGGCTTCCGGAATACGGTAGTTGTCGAGGTTCTCATCGACGCCCTTGACCATGGAGTTCAGCTTGGACAGACACCACTTGTCCATGACGGACAGCTTGTCGTAGTCGAGCGTGTATTTGGTCGGGTCGAAGTTATCGATGTTCGCGTAGAGGACGTAGAACGCATAGGTGTTCCAGAGCGTGCCGAGGATCTTTCTCTGCGCTTCGGTGACGGCGCGGCCGGAGAACCGGTTCGGGAGCCACGGAGCGGAGTTCGTGTAGAAGTACCAGCGGATGGCGTCGGCGCCGTAGGTGTTCAGGGCATCCATCGGGTCGACGGCGTTGCCCTTGGACTTCGACATCTTCTGACCGTCCTCATCCTGGACATGGCCGAGGACGATGACGTTCTTGTACGGAGCCTTGTTGAAGAGCAGGGTGCTGATCGCCAGAAGGGAATAGAACCAGCCGCGGGTCTGGTCGACGGCCTCGGAGATGAAGTCGGCCGGGAACTGGGACTCGAAGAGCTCCTTGTTCTCGAACGGATAGTGGTGCTGGGCGAACGGCATGGAGCCGGAGTCGAACCAGCAGTCGATGACTTCGGGGACTCTCTGCATCTCGCCGCCGCAGTCCGGGCACTTGACCTTCACGCGGTCCACATAGGGACGGTGGAGTTCGATGTCGTCCGGGCAGTTGATGCCTTTCTCCTTCAGTTCCTCGATGGAACCGATGCAGTCTCTGCAGCCGCAGTCCGGGCACTCCCAGATGTTGAGCGGGGTTCCCCAGTAGCGGTCACGGGACAGGCCCCAGTCCTGGACGTTCTCGAGCCAGTTACCGAACCGGCCTTCGCCGATGCTGGGCGGGATCCAGTTGATGGTGTTGTTGTTGCGGACGAGGTCGTCGCGGACCTCGGTCATCTTGATGAACCAGGACTCTCTGGCGTAGTAGATGAGCGGCGTGTCGCAGCGCCAGCAGAACGGGTAGTTATGCTCGAACTTCGGCGCGTCGAACAGCTTGCCTTCCTTCTCGAGGTCCTGCAGGACCGGCAGGTCAGCGTCCTTGACGAAGAGGCCGGCGTACGGGGTCTCTTCCTTCATGTGACCGGCTTCGTCGACCATCTGGATGAAGGGCAGGTCGTAGTCACGGCCCACACGTCCGTCGTCTTCACCGAAGGCGGGCGCGATGTGGACGATACCGGTACCGTCGGTCATCGTGACATAGGAGTCACAGGTGACGAAGAAGCCCTTCTTGCGCTGTTTGTCGGCAATGCCCTGCTCGAAGGGGTACAGCGGCTCATACTCTTTGTATTCGAGGTCGGTGCCCTTGTAGCGCTCCAGGACCTCATAGGCGGGTTTGCCGTTTTCCGCGAGCTTTCCGAGAACGGTGTCGCAGAGTTCGGTGGCGATGTAGTACGTGTATCCGTCGGCCGCCTTGACCTTGACGTACTCGTCGGTCGGGCTCACGCAGAGCGCGACGTTGGAGGACAGGGTCCAGGGCGTCGTGGTCCAGGCAAGGAAATAGGCGTCCTCATCTTTGACCTTGAAACGGACGATGGCGGAACGCTCTTTGACGTCTTTGTAGCCCTGCGCCACTTCGTGGGAGGACAGGGGCGTACCGCAGCGGGGGCAGTACGGAACGACCTTGAAGCCCTTGTAGAGGAGGCCGCGGTCGTAGATCTTCTTGAGTGCCCACCACTCGGACTCGATGAAGTCGTTCTCGTAGGTGACATAGGGGTTGTCCATGTCGGCCCAGAAACCGACGACCTTGGAGAAGTCTTCCCACATGCCCTTGTACTTCCAGACGGACTCTTTGCATTCGGCGATGAACGGCTCGAGACCATACTCTTCGATCTGCTCCTTGCCGTCGAGGCCGAGCTTCTTCTCGACTTCGATCTCAACGGGCAGGCCGTGGGTGTCCCAGCCGGCCTTCCGGGGGACGAAGTTGTACTTCATGGTGCGGTACCGCGGGATCATGTCCTTGATGACACGGGTCAGCACGTGACCGATGTGCGGTTTGCCGTTCGCGGTGGGCGGACCGTCGTAGAAGACGTAGGAAGGACGGCCGTCCTGCTCCTCGGTCTTCTCGAAGATGTGCGCGTCTTCCCAGAACTGCGCCACTTCGTGCTCGCGTTCGACGAACTTGAGGTCCGTCGACACTTTGTCGTATAAAGGCATTGTGTTGTCTCCTTTCACCGGCGTCATTGGCCGTCGGCACTAAAAAAGCTCCGTCCTGCGCAAACAGGACGAAGCTCGTACTTCGTTTGTAACCACCTATTTCGCGTCATACCAACATATGAGCCCCGGGTAACGGCGGGTGCCGGCGGTGCTTACTTGCGGCGATGTACCGCTCACGTTCAGCATGCGACTCGGGAGTGATGTTCAGACTGCGGCTTCCGCGTGCCGGGCTCTCACCGTCCCCGTGCTCGCTCCTTTTGCCTCCGCGCTGCAGACCTACTGTCTCCGTCAACGTCTTTAAAAGGTTTATTTACTTATATAATACGCGAAAAAGTTTATCATCTTTGTTTTTTTCTGTCAACCCGCTATATCTGGTGCTTTTTCACCCGTTCCCGTTGCCGAGGAGCGCATAGATGAGCTTCTGGACGAGGTTCTTGTCCGAGATGCCGTTGTCGAGGGAGGACCAGTTCGCCTGTCCTTCCCGCACGGTGTTGGCGCCGGTGATGGAAAACGCGTTGTCATTCGGGTAGTTTTTGTCGTTCGTCATGGAGTCGAGCGTCTTCACGAGGAATTCGTCGAGGTCCTTGGCGATCTGCGGGGCCGTGTAGTAAGAGACATGTGCCGCCCCGAAGAGACTGTGGTACAGAAGGTCGACGGCCGGGCCCTGGACGAGGTCGGTCTTCGTGAGCTTGTTCACGCCCTGACCGGTCAGGACCGCGAGGTCTTTGCACAGGGTGTCGGTCAGCGCCGCGACAAACCTGTTCTCGGCGACGTTCTTCTTGGCCTCTTTGACCCAGGCGGGGTCCTGTCCGTTATCTGTGCCGCCCTGATGGCTCTGGTTCGCGTAGTTCACGATGTCCATCAGCGTGTGTTTCCCATCGTCCGTGACCGGGATATTGCAGAGGTCCGGGATGAGCTTGTCGATGACGGTGTCGAGTTCGGCCGGATAGTTCGGAAGCGACCAGTACAGTTTGTCTTTCAGGACCGCGCTGATGACGGCCGGGCTGAGGCCGCGTTCTTTGGCATAGGCGGTCATATCGCCAATGCTGACATATTCTCCGGTCTGGGGATCGGTGTGGGCGATCGACAGGTTTTTGATCGAAGAGCCTTTCACGGTCTCTTTCCAGCCGTTATCGGTCTTCGCGGAACCTTCCCGCAGGAACCAGACGGCCCGCATGGGACAGGGATAGGTGATGGAGGAGCCCGTCTCGATATCGTAGAAGGTGTTGCCCTTCTGGTGGCCGGTGAACACGTAGTGCATGCCGGCGTCCGCCAGTTTGGTGGAGACGTTCCGGAAGTCGTCAACGAGGAAATGGCCGAGGATGGTGGCTTCCTGAGTGAAATGGGAGACGACGCCGTGGTGCATCATGCCGATGACCGTATCGCCTCTCTTGCGGGCGGCACGAGCCTGTCTCTGCGCCCATTTCAGGAGGTCGGCGGGGATGTTGCCGCGGACCTCACAGAGCTGTTCTCCGTCGGACGTGTTGTCCGAGGTGTAGCAGTTCGAGTCGATGACGATGACCGTGAAGCCCTTCTTCGGACGCGCCACATAGGAGAGGGCCCCGGCCTGAGCGCCTTCCGGCGGGGTGTAGGTCGCTTTGACCGTGGAGTCGTTCCAGGTGACGTCTTTATAAAGGTTCCGGAAGTCCTTCTGGGTCGTCGGTTTCGCCTTGACCGCTTTGCCGTCCGCGGTGTTGAAGTTCTTCGCGGCCGGGTTGTTGATGTCATGGTTGCCGTTCGTCACGTAGACTTTGAGGCCGGGCAGATCCTTTTTCAGCTGTTTCAGTTTGGTGGCAAGCGATTTGTGCGCGGCATACTCTCCGTCTTTGGTGATGTCACCGTTCAGGAGGAGCACGTCCGGCTGAGACGCGCGCACCTGCTGCAGCTGGGTGTCGAGGATGGCTTCCGACTCGTTGAACACCTTCTGGTCGAGGTCGATGGCGTGCTGATAGTCCGCGGTCCCCTTGATCATGGACTCGGGGATGGTGTGCATGTCCGACATGACCATGACCCGCAGGTCGTTCTCCCGAGAGGTCGAAGGTTCATCGGCGGCAAAACTCATTGGCAGCGCCAGGACCACGGTCATGACCACGGCAAGCAGGATGGCGAACAGTTTGTTTGTGTGTTTCATTTCGTGGTCTCCTTTCTCAAATCGGAGTTCTGATACTGTTAGAGTGTAAAACCCCCGGGAAGATGCCCGGGGGTCTCAGTTTCTGAATGCTGGTCATCAGACCGCTTCGATCTCCTTGACGTTGATCTCCTGACCGCGCAGCAGGTAGGTCTTGCCGGACTCGCAGTAGGGACACTGGCGACCGTACTTGACGGTGGCGTAGGTCTTGCCGCAGTTCTCGCAATAGGTGACCGCCGGCGTGTTGATGACGTTGAGCTTCGCTTCGGTCATGCACTCATGTTTCTTGACGGCCCAGTTCCAGACATCGTCGAGATAACTGGGGACCACACCGGACACTTCTCCCAGTTCCAGTGTGACAGATGACACGGTGGTCAACTCGTTTTTCTCGACGACCTCTTCGACGTCGTCGATGATGTAAAACACGATACCCAGTTCATGCATGACTCAAATTGCCCTTTCTTACAGTTCTTCGCCGGCTGCGAAAGCGGTGATGATCTTGGTGGCCGGTTTGTCGAGGACCGCAACGTTGGCAACGACGCCTTCCTTGGTGAACTCGCGCTGGCCGACACCGTAACCGGTGAGCTTGCGGACGGCCTTTTCGATCTTGACACCGGCCTGAAGGTCAGCAAGGATCGCTTTCAGCTCGTCTTCGTATTTTTCCATGGTCATCTCAGCGTCGACGCCGGGGATGACATAGGCTTTGCGGTCGTAATTGGTGACTTTGTCAAACGTTTTCTCTTCGTTGAACAGAGTGTTTTCGCCGGAACGAAGGATGGCGATCTTGCCGTCCTCGATGACGATGTCGCCCCAGAACGGGATCCAGCCGCTACCGTCGACGATGATAACGTTTTTCAGCATATTGGTCATAATAGTACCCTCCCAAATGAACTCACACAGCGCGGATTTTGCGATATGCGCTATTTTTACTTGTATATTATAACATGAGAATTCGCACGGACAAGGAAAACTCTGACTTTTTTTGGACGCAAGGTGTCAAAATACCCGTCAACTTTCCGTGCAGATTGCACAACTTTACTTTTTCTTTGAAAACCCTAAACTTTAGACGATAATCTGCTATGATAGAGTGGTACCAGGTCAGACGGAACGACTTGACCAAAACGCGGAGGAAGAATATGTACACAGTTTTAGTTTGCGACGATGACAGAGCCATCCTCGAGTCCATCCGGATCTATCTGTCGGCAGAGGGCTACGACGTCCTGACGGCCACAGACGGACGGGAGGCGATCGACCTCCTGAAGGACCATGACGTGCACTGTCTCGTGCTCGACATCATGATGCCGCACATGGACGGCCTCACCGCCATGCTGAAGATCCGGGAGACGAGCAACGTGCCCGTCATCCTGCTCTCGGCGAAGTCCGAAGACACCGACAAGATCACCGGCCTCAGTTTCGGCGCGGACGACTACGTCACGAAGCCGTTCAATCCCCTTGAACTGGTGGCCCGGGTCAAATCTCAGGTGCGGCGCTATGCCAAGCTCGGCAGCATGGAGATCAGCGAACACGTGCTGGTCACCGGCGGCCTCGAGCTCGACACCGACAAAAAGCGAGTGACCGTGGACGGCGAAGAAGTCCGGCTCACGGCCCTCGAGTACCAGATCCTCGAATACCTCATGCGGAACATGGGACACGTCCTGTCGTCCGCGCAGATCTACGAGGCCGTCTGGAACGAACCCGCGCTGTCCACCGAGAAAACTGTCACGGTACATATCCGCAACATCCGCGAAAAGATCGAGATCGATCCGAAAAATCCAAACTATTTAAAGGTGGTGTGGGGACTTGGATACAAAGTCGACAAGATTTAAATACACCAATATTTCGAAGGCGATCTGCCTTCTGTTAGCCACGCTGCTGTTCTCTCTCGGTACCTGGTGTGCCGTGGAACTCGGCATCGGCAGCCTGGTCTACGGACCGGGAGAATACTTTTCAAATGACGCGGCCAAAGGCCGCCAGAGCTTTACCGCAACGCCCGTTTTCGAGCGGACGCTCGAAGACGATATCGGAAGCCTGCAATACCTCGCCTCCGCGGACCAGGAGTCCTACGAAAAAGCATACGCGAAGGCGCAGAAAGAAACGGTCGAGGCCATCGTCGACCAGTACATGGCCCGGCAGAAATACTTAAAACAGCAGAACATGGACCCGATGGAAGAGCCCTTCTACCGCAGCCCGACGGTCTATCTGAAAACCGGAGACATCGAGGACGATACTCTGACGATCGACTTCGAATACGACACCATGGCATTGTCGGAAAAGGACATCCGCACGGAACTGAACCGGCAGTATGACGCCTGGGAAGAAGAACAGCTGAACAACCTCGAAGTCGACCGGGAAAGCCATGCCTACTGGCTCAAAGACAACGCCAGCCTCCACTATTATGTCCGCGGCACGGACGGCGCGGTCCACACGAACCTCTCCGAAAAACCGACGCTGGCTGAAGTAAAGAACCATGACGTGTATGCCGCGAAGAACGCGAAGGTCAATGTGACCGGAGGCATCGGTTACCTGGAAAACCGCACCGAAGCCGGAGCGCCGACACTGTTCGAAGACACCGACGAGAAGGCGCTCGTCTACTTCTGGCTCGACGACGCGGTCGTCTCTGCAGAAGGAACGCCCGCTTCGACCCGCACGCCGCTCTTCCTCGCAATCACTGAAGGCGAAGATGAGTATATCGCCGCACGTCAGCTGTACGACATCATGAAAGACCGGCCCGCCGGCTGGATCCTTGCCATCATGATCTTCTCGTACCTGGCAGGCCTCGCACTCCTGATCTGGTTCCTGCACCTCGTGGGACACCGAAACGACGACCCCGTCGCGGCTGACGGGTCTCCGGAACCGGTCCGGTACGCCAAAGACGGCTCCCGTCTGGTGACGGCCGCTATCGATAAGCTCCCGGGCGATGTACACTTTGTTCTCTTCGCCATCCTGTTCGGCCTCTGTCTGGGCCTTCCCCTCGCTGCGATGACTGAATCGGCCGACTCGCTGAGCGTTTGGCCCTGGCTCCCGCTGGGGGGCGTCCTGACGACCGCGGGTTGCTTTCTGCTTCTCGCGGAGTGGCTCGCCTCGGTCTGCCGGACCGTGAAGTCCGGACGGGGCTACTGGAAGCACACGTTCATCGGCCGGTTCTTCGACTGGCTCAGACGCAACGGCAAGTACATCGCCAACAACTGGAAAGAGGCGATCGCCAACGCGAAGTATGTGCCGAAACAACTGCCGAAACGCGCCGTGTTCTGGGTCATCGGCTACCTGCTCCTCAACACGCTGCTCATCAACCTGATGGTGCACATGCGAGGCCCTGTCGGAACGGCCCTTCTGTTCCTCGTCCTGCTGGTCGCCTTCAACCTCTATGTCCTGGCCCGGCTGATCAAGTACCTGCGGGGGCTCGATGAGATCATCGCCGCTTCCGGCACAGACACCGATGTCACGGTCAACGAGAGCGGCCTGCCCGCCTCGCTCAAGACCCTCGCCGGAAACCTCACGGTCACCCGGGAGACCATGGACAAAGCGGTCGCCAAGGCAGTCCAGGAAGAGCGGACCCGTACCGAACTCATCACGAACGTCACGCACGACCTGAAGACCCCGCTGACGTCCCTCATCAACTACTCCGACCTCCTCGGCCGCAAAGCCGAGACGAAAGAACTGGGCGATGAAGAGTCCGTTCAGTACATCGGCGTCATCCACGACCAGTCCGAGAAGCTCAAACACCTCATCGACGACCTGCTGGAAGCCTCCAAGGTCTCGACCGGCAACGTCCAGCTGAACTGCACGACCCTGAACCTCACCGAACTGGCGGCGCAGGCCATCGCGGAATTCGCTCCCGAGATGGAGAAGAACGGTAACGAGATCATCTTCACCGGACCGGACGGAAGGCCGGTGACCGAAGAGAAGCTCGTCTTTGCGGACGGACAGAAGACCTACCGCGTCCTCGCGAACCTCCTGTCCAACGCGCAGAAGTATTCCGCGCCGAACACCCGGATCTACGCCACCCTGTCCGACGGCGCTCCCGGTAAGGACGGCACGGCTCTGACGGCCACGTTCGAGCTGAAGAACACGTCCGCGGCCCCGCTGAACATCACCGCGGAGGAACTGATGGAACGCTTCGTCCGGGGCGACCGCTCCCGCGGCGAGACCGAAGGCAACGGCCTCGGCCTCTCGATCGCCAGAGACCTCGCCTCCCTGATGGGCGGCTCCCTCGCCCTCGACATCGACGGCGACCTGTTCAAGGCCACGGTCACCCTGCCGAAACAGAAGGCGTCCGCTGAAGCAACGGTAAATTGACAGCGCTACATCCTCTGATATCAAAAAGCACACCGATTAAGATCGGTGTGCTTTTTTTCTTTTCGATCCAGTCTTTTGCCCTCTCAAACTGATATTTGTCGAGGTTTCAGAGACCAGCAGAAGCCTTCTGCATTTTGCAGAAGGCTTTTCATGCGCACGCGCACACCGTCTGACGCAGGCGGGATGGTGGAAGGGGCCGAGAGCCCGGGCTATGGAGCCCGGACTCCGCCCCCACGGCGTTCCACGGACCCGCCTGCTGAACATTTCTCCCGGCTGTGCCAGGAAAAGCATAATGAAACTACAATAACCTTCTCAATAGAAGGTTTCTGTAGTCTTTAAAGCTTGACTGTCTTCATTCAAACTACATTTTTGAAAAGGTCATTATATTTCTGTGGTTTTTGAAGAGCAAGAGGCATGGTGAAAACTACATTTTTCAGTAAGGACGGTTTGATTATGTAGTTTTTATCGACTGGAGAGGGCCTCAAAAACTACACTGATTGGATTTTCAGATTATTCCTGTTGTCTCTTCCCTTGCCGTTTAAAAGAAAAAACTATAGTTCTAATGATGAGCTCGCATATGTGTAGTTCTTCTTCCTGACATTTCATCAGAAAGACTACATACGCAAGCATTTCCGACGATAAATGTAGTCTTGAGTTAAGATATGCTGCTCCCCACAATTGCAATGTGGCTGCGGCAGAATGTAGGAATAACGGCATCATTTCCTGGCTCCAATCCCCACAACTCGGACCTGAAAGCTTCATGCTGTAGGGTTTTCACTCGGTTTCAACTTGCAAAACTCCTACAGAATTGTTGTCTAAGAGTAGTTTTGTAGGGTTCAAGGCCAGAAAACAGAGGTGAAACCCCTACAAGTGAAAGGTTTGAGAATGCTAATGTGGGAAATGATCCATCACAAAGCCGGAAAATTCCCACATATTCAAACTGACACGTAGCCAATGTAGGGCAACTCTATTCACAGGAACTACAGCGAAGCGGGTTTACAATGGGAAGGCGGTATGGCAGCCTGTTTGGCGGCCTGCCCCTTTGCCTTTTATGCCGGGCTGGCCCCGGCAGGCTTAAGCCGTACCGCCAGGGGCCCGTTGTCAACCCCGAAGCGGCGCACTTCGGGCGAAAATACGCGGACAGCTCTGCTGGAACGCGGATATCACCGAGGAAGCTTCGCCGGTGATGCTGGGATACAGGGGTAAATCGCCACTAAAACAAAAAGCCCGAGAGCTTCCAACGAAGTTCTCGGGCATTTTTTGTGTTTGATGCAACCGTCAGGCTGCGGTTCGACGTGTGCCGACAGAAGTTAGACGTTGTACTTCTGGTTGGACTGCTTGATGGCAGCCTGCGCAGCGGCAAGGCGTGCGATCGGGACACGGAACGGAGAGCAGGAGACGTAGTCGAGGCCGAGCATGTTGCAGAACTCGACGGAAGTCGGGTCGCCGCCGTGCTCGCCGCAGATGCCGGCGTGCAGCTCTTTGTTGGCAGGTCTGCCGAGGTCGAGGGCCATCTTCATGAGTCTGCCGACACCGGCCTGGTCGAGACGGGCGAACGGATCGTTCTCCATGATCTTGGCGTCGTAGTAGTCCGGGAAGAACTTCGCGGCGTCGTCACGGGAGAAACCGTAGGTCATCTGGGTGAGGTCGTTGGTGCCGAAGCAGAAGAAGTCGGCGTTGGCCGCGATCTCATCGGCGATGAGGCAGGCACGCGGGATCTCCATCATGGTGCCGACCTGATAGCTCATGTTGATGCCGGCCTTGGCGATCTCGGCGTTGGCCGTATCGATGACGATCTGCTTGACGTACAGGAGCTCCTTCGTGTCGCCGACCAGCGGGATCATGATCTCCGGCATGGGTTTCCAACCGGGGTGCGATTTATTGATGGCGATGGCCGCGCGGATGACCGCTTTGGTCTGCATGACGGCGATCTCCGGATAGGAGACGGCCAGACGGCAGCCGCGGTGGCCCATCATCGGGTTGAACTCATGGAGGCCCTGGATGAGAGCTTTGATCTCTTCCACGGTCTTGCCTTTGGCGTCAGCGAGCTTCTGGATGTCCTCTTCTTCGGTCGGAACGAACTCGTGGAGAGGCGGATCGAGGAAGCGGATGGTGACAGGCATACCTTCGAGCGCTTCGTACAGCTGCTCAAAGTCTCTCTGCTGCATCGGAAGGATCTTCTCGAGCGCTGCTTCTCTCTCTTCCTTGGTGGAGGAGCAGATCATCTCGCGGAAGGAGTCGATGCGGCCTTCGGAGAAGAACATGTGCTCGGTACGGCAGAGGCCGATGCCTTCTGCGCCAAGCTCACGGGCCTTACGGGCATCTTCCGGAGTATCGGCATTGGTACGGACCTTCATGGTTCTGAAGTCGTCCGCCCAGCGCATGAGGGTCTTGAAGTCCTCGTCTTCGATGGAACCGTCGAGAACGGGAAGGAGACCGTCGTAGACATCACCGGTGGAACCGTCGAAGGAGATGCAGTCGCCTTCTTTGTAGGTCTTACCGCCGAGCTGGAAGGTCTTGTTCTCCTCGTCCATGACGAGTTCGGAACAACCGGCGACACAGCAGGAACCCATGCCGCGGGCAACGACCGCTGCGTGAGAGGTCATACCGCCGCGGGCAGTCAGGATACCCTGAGCAGCCTTCATGCCTTCGATGTCTTCGGGAGAGGTCTCGAGACGGACGAGAACGACTTTCTCGCCGCGGGCAGCCCATTCCACAGCGTCCTCCGCAGAGAAGACGACTTTACCGGCAGCAGCGCCGGGAGCAGCCGGGAGACCCTTGCCGATGAGGGTGGCACCCTTGACGGCAGCCTTGTCGAAGGAGCCGTGAAGCAGGGTGTCGAGGTTTCTCGGGTCGACCGCGAGGATGGCTCTCTCTTTGGAGATCTTACCTTCCCTGACGAGGTCGTGAGCGATCTTCAGAGCGGCCTTGGCGGTACGCTTACCGTTACGGGTCTGGAGCATGTAGAGTTTACCGTCTTCGATGGTGAACTCCATGTCCTGCATGTCTCTGTAGTGGTTTTCAAGTTTGTGAGCGATGCCGAGGAGCTGATCGTAGATCTCCGGCATGGTCTCTTTGATGGCGTCGATGTGCATCGGAGTACGGACACCGGCAACGACGTCTTCGCCCTGTGCGTTCATCAGAACTTCCGCGAAGAACTGGTTTTCACCGGTAGCCGGGTCACGGGTGAAAGCAACACCGGAACCGGAGGTGTCACCCATGTTACCGAAAGCCATCATCTGGACGTTGACCGCGGTACCCCAGGAATACGGGATATCGTTGTCACGTCTGTAAACGTTCGCACGGGGGTTGTCCCAGGAACGGAAAACAGCCTTGACGGCTTCGAAGAGCTGGACTTTCGGATCGGACGGGAATTCTTCGCCGATCTTGTTCTTGTACTCTTCCTTGAACTGGAAGGCGAGTTCCTTGAGGTCGTCAGCGTCGAGGTCGACGTCCTGGGTCACGCCCTTCTTCTCTTTCATCTCGTCGATGAGCTGTTCAAAGTATTTCTTGCCGACTTCCATAACGACGTCGGAGAACATCTGGATGAAACGTCTGTAGCAGTCCCAGGCCCAACGCGGGTTGCCGGACTTCTTGGCGAGGGTCTCAACGACTTCTTCGTTCAGACCGAGGTTCAGGATGGTGTCCATCATGCCGGGCATGGATGCGCGGGCACCGGAACGAACGGAAACGAGAAGCGGGTTCTCTTTATCGCCAAACTTCTTGCCGGCGATCTTTTCCAGTTCGACAACAGCGTCCAGGATCTGAGCCTGGATGTCGCCGTTGATCTGACGGCCATCTTCATAGTACTGGGTACAGGCTTCGGTGGAGACGGTAAAACCCTGAGGAACAGGAAGACCGAGGTTGGTCATCTCTGCAAGGTTTGCGCCCTTGCCGCCGAGGATCTCACGCATGTTCGCGTTACCTTCGCTGAAAAGGTAGACATACTTCTTTGCCATAATGCTTTTCCCTCCGCAAAAAATTGGAATAGATGTTTGGATACAGCGTGGATTATAACATAGAGAATTCTTTATAACAAAGGCAAAATCTTGACTTATTATAATTTCGTACAACATAGACAAAAACCCTGTGGGATATCCACAGGGTTTGTATTTTATTTGACATTTAAACAGTGAAAAATTTGTTTCACGCGGTCAGTTTGCCAAGCGCCCGAAAATACGCGTGTATTCCCGCATGAGAACGGCCAGTTCTTCATTTGCAGAACCGGGTTCCATCCGCCAGGTCCAGTTGCCGAGCGCGACGCCGGGAACGTTCATCCGGCAGGAGGAATCGAGGCCCTGCCAGTCCTGCATCTGGGCGATGAACAGGTTCGCAGGAGAGCCCATGCCGCCGCGGATGAAAGCGAGGTGTTCGCCCTCTTCCTTCGAGATGCCGAGGTACTCGCGGGCGACCGCTTTGTCCTCTTCCGGGATCTCGTCGTCATGGAGCCAGCCGATGACCGTGTCGTTGTCGTGCGTGCCGGTGTAGACGATGGAGTTCTTCTTGCAGCGGTGGGGCAGGTACTTGGAGTCGGCGTTCTTCGTGAACGCGAATTCGAGGATGTTCATGCCCGGGAACCCGGAGTCCTCGAGGAGCTGGTCGACGTCGGGGGTCAGGATGCCGAGGTCTTCGGCGATGAACTCCGTGCCGTAGAACCAGTCGCGGAGCACACGGAGCAGGCTCATGCCGGGGCCATTGTGCCACTCGCCGTCCTTCGCGGTCTCCGCGTCGTAGGGACAGGACCAGTAGGACGCGAACGCGCGGAAGTGGTCGAGGCGGAGGACGTCATACATCTTGACGGCGCCCTCGATGCGGCGGATCCACCAGCCGAAGCCGTCCTTGCGCATGGTGTCCCAGTCGTAGAGCGGGTTGCCCCAGAGCTGGCCGTCCTTCGAGAAGTAGTCGGGCGGGACGCCGGCGACTTTCTTCGGGATGTTCTCCTCGTCGAGCTGGAAGAACTGCGGCTCGCGCCAGATATCGGCGGAGTCGGCGGCAACGTAGATCGGCAGATCGCCGATGATCTTGATGCCGAGTTTTTTCACGTACTCGCGCAGCTCGTTCCACTGCTTGAAGAACAGGTACTGCACGTAGGTATAGTAGTTCACGCGGTCCGCGAGAAGGGTCCGGTACTTCTGGATGGCCTCCGGTTTGCGCAGGCGGATGTCCCGGTCTTCCCAGTCGATCCAGCTGACGCCTTCGTAGTACTCGCGCAGGGCCATGAACAGGGCGTAATCCGGCAGCCAGACGTTGTCGCCGACGAAGCGGTCGACGGCGGCGCGGTCCCGCTCGAAGCCCTTTTCAAAGGCTTTCTGCAGGACGGTCTCCCGGTTTTCCTTCATGGCGACATAGTCGACATGAGCGGGGTCGTCGCCCCAGTCGAAGGACTCGACGTATTTCTTTGTGAGGAGCCCGTCTTCGATGAGGAGCTCGAGGTCGATGAGGTAAGGATTGCCGGCGAAGGTCGAGAAACTCGAATAGGGGCTGTCCCCGAGACCCGTCGGGCCCAGGGGGAGCACCTGCCAGTACTTCTGGCCGGCTTCTTTCAAAAAGTCCGCAAAAGCGAACGCCTCTCTGCCGAGGGTCCCGATGCCGTACTTCGAGGGCAGGGACGTGACGGCGAGCAGGACACCGCTGCTACGTTCCATAGGTCATTCCTCCATATCGAAATCCCCTCTATTATACATGAACAGAGGGGATTTCCATAGAGTTTTTTGCTTACGTTCTTACATCGTCTGGATGCTGAGGGCGATCAGCAGCTGACCGAGGTAATAGAGAATGAGATTCGTCGGACGCATCCACGCTTTTCCGTCCTTCGTGAACGTGTTGAAGATGAGGATGATGTCAGACGCCGTGAACAGGATGGCGCCGATCATGTAGAGGAGCGAACCGGAGGTGCCGCGGGTGCGGAAAACGCCGACCGAGATTGCCGTCATGAGGACGACCGCGCCGATGTAGACGACCCCGAAGATCTTGAACGCTTTCTCCGCTTCGACGGACGTCAGGATCCAGTAGAGCAGGGCGGCCGCGACCAGCACGCCGCTGAGGAGCCAGACCCAGACCTTGGCGGCCAGCGGGATGAGGGCCACGAGGTACAGGATATGGCCGATGAGGAAGGCGAGGATGCCGCCGAGGAAGATCTTCTTCCCCGCTTTTTCCAGGACGAACCGGAGGTTGAGGCATACATCGCCAATGAGGCCGAAGATGAGGCCTGCGACGACCACTTTGGCAAAGGTCGGGATGGTGGCGACCGACAGGCCGAGGAAGCCGATCAGCACGAAGACCAGAGAAGCGGCACCCTTCTGGATGACCGCCGGGACATACTTCTTCTGCTGCTCCAGATAGATGAAGCAGATCTGGAGGAGCATGCCCAGGTAGGCAAGATACATGTACGACATATTATTCCTCCTTCAGGAACGGTAATGTATGGGCGATGGCGCGGTCTCCCTCATCGTAGAGGAAGATGTGGCCGGAGCCCTCAAAGATGACGAACTCGGCATCCTTCAGGACTTTGGCCATGCGGTCGATCTGGTAGATCGGCATGGTCTTGTCCTCGGTGCCCCAGATGACCAGCGTGGGGATGTGCTGCTTTGCCATCTTTTTGTAGAATTTCGTGTCTTCTTTCGTGTTGAGGATGGTATACACGAGACTTGACCAGGTGCCGTCAAGATAGCCCTTGTACTGCATGGTATAGGCGAGGTCCCGGACGAACTTGTCCTTGACGGCTTCGTCCTGATGGAGCAGTTCGTCTGTGGCGCGGGCCAGCGTGTTCTTCGGCATGACGAGCTTGAAGATGCGCTTGCCGATGACCGGCACCGTCGCCAGTTTCATGACGATCGGGGGCTTGAAGCTGTCCATGCCGGCCGGCGCATAGAGGACGACCTTTTGAACGAGTTCGGGCCATTTCGCACAGAACGCGGCCACGATCGAGCCGCCCATGGACGTGCCGAACACGATGAATTCTTCCTTCGGGATCAGCTCGTCGACCAGCTCTTTGAGCTGTTTCGCGAACAGTTCGGGGGTGTACTTCTCCTTCACCCGTTCCGAGAGCCCGCGGCCGAGGAGGTCGTAGCGGATGACCCGGTACCCCTCCGCCACCAGGGCGTTGAAGATGTGGTCATAGAGGAAGTACGGCGTGCTGTACCCGTGGACCAGCACCACCGGCGGTTTGGACGGGTCTCCCCCGTCTTTCATCTCGTAATGGGTGAACCCGCTCCCCAGGTCGGCATACTCTCCGGGCGCGTTCTCCCGCGCCTTTTTGTCGAGCTTCTTCGTCTCGACCTGCTTGACGAGTTTCTTGAATTCTTTCTCTTTCATGTACCACTCCACCTTTCACGCTCAGTATACCACAAAGACGCTTGCGGGGATGTCTTCGCTTTGTTATAATGTTTGAGCCGTCGGGGTGTAGCGCAGTTTGGCTAGCGCATTTGCTTTGGGAGCAAAGGGTCGCAGGTTCGAATCCTGTCACCCCGACCAGAAAGAAAAGGGTCCCTTTTGGGCCCTTTTCTTTTGGTTTGTGGCAGGGTTCGAACCCTCGGGCAGGAGCGTTGAGAAAACAGTCCTGTGGACTGTTTTTAGCGACGGGAGTTGCGGCAGCAACTCGGGGCGGTTTCGCGAAACGAAAACGCGTCGAATCCTGTCACCCCGACCATCAAAAAAAGAGCACCATCCGGTGCTCTTTTTTCTTTTTCAGTGGAGGTACCGCGCGTTGTATTCCATGTTGATCTCGCGGATCTCCCGCTTGCCGTCGATGTAGTCCTGGTACATCTTGAAGGGGTCTCCTCCGCCGAGCCAGCAGGCCGTGCAGTTCTCGCACCCTCCGCCGCAGCTGAGGGACTCTTTGATGATCTGTTCCCGCTCCTCGCGGGTGGTGTCTTTGATGAGGTATTTCACAGAGGTGCCTCTCATTCTACTTTCAAGAATACATACTGTTCGTAGGTCGACCGCTCCGGGCAGAACCGGAAGTGCAGGCCGTCATACTGTTTGACGCCCTCCGGCTCCGTGATGCCCCGCTCCGCGAGGAAACGGACCATGTCGCCCCTGGCCATCTTGGCGAGTGTCCCTTTGGTGATAACCTTTTCGCGTCCCGTCTTCAGATCGGTCTTCAACTCCCCGAACACGACCGTCAGGCAGAAGTCGTCCTCCGTCAGGAACTTCTCCACACACTGGGAATACTCCTTCGACGCGAGGTTCAGGACGAACCGGTCTCCGTTGCCGGTCTGGACTTCACGGTACAGTGCATCGCCCCAGAAGTCGTAGAGAGTGGCTTCCGGGAAGCCGAACCTGCCGACCTTCGCCTGCATTTCGAGGCGGTAGGGCGTAACGCCGTCGAAGGGTTTCAGGACGCCGTAAAACCCGGACAGGATGCGCAGGTGGTCCTGGATGAAGTCGAGCGCCTCCCGGGAAAAGACGTCCGGCGCCATGTACTGGTACTGGATGCCTTCATACGAGAGGATGGCCGGGGTCAGGCGGGGCAGCTCGTCGAGCGCGCCCATGACCGCGTACCGGTCGTGGTTGAGCTCCGCCAGTTTGTCGTTGCAGGACCAGAGCGCTTTGGCGTCGGCATAGGAGAGGCCTTTCAGCCAGTCCCGCAGGGTCTCTGTCCGGTCGAGGAACACGGGCAGTCCCAGTGCCGGGAAGTCGTCCCGCTCCTCGTTCATCTTCTTGGCAGGGGAAATGATGATGCGCATGCGCGCCTCGCTTTCTTACTCCAGTTCGCCCAGCATCTGCGCCGGGTTGTCCTTCGCTTTGACCTTTTCGAAGGCCTTTACGATGACGCCGTCCTCGTCGATGAGGTACGTGGTGCGCACGACGCCGAAGGACTTTTTGCCGTACATGTTCTTCTCGTGCCAGACGTCGTAGGCCTTGATGGCCTCGAGGTCCGGGTCGGAGAGCAGGGTGAACGGCAGATCGTATTTTTCCTCGAACTTTTTGTGGGAGGCGACCGAGTCCTTGCTGACGCCGACGATGACCGCGCCTTTTTCGCGGAAAGCCGGCATCATATCGCCAAACGCGCAGGCCTGCGCCGTGCAGCCCTGGGTGTTGTCTCTCGGGTAGAAATACAGAACGACCTTCTGCCCTTTGTACTCGTCGAGGGTATGGACGTCTCCGTTCTGGTCCGGCAGTTCGAAGGCCGGGGCTTTGGTTCCGACAGCTAACATGTGGTGTGCCTCCTTTGGCGATCTACTCCCAGGTCTTCCAGACGTCCGGCTGATAACCGAGCGTCGCCTGCTTCCCGTTGCGGACGACAGGCTGTTTCAGGACCTGCTGGTTTTCGAGGATCTTCTCGAGCTTCTGGTCGGGGACCAGATATTTGATGAGCGTCAGGGTCTTCTGGTCTTTGCAGTTCTCGTCGATCATGGCGTCGACTCCGCCGACCACGCGGGCCACGGACTCGAATTCGCCTTTGGACATGCCTTTCTGGGACAGGTCCACGAACTGGAATTTGATGCGCCGCTCCTGGAAATACCGCTGGGCTTTCCGGGTATCAGCGGACTTTTTCGTGCCGAAGATCTGGATGTTCATGAGTTCGTCCTCCCGTTCCAGGAGGCGATGCCGCGGCGCAGGAGTTTCATGGTCACTTCCTGGAAGTTCTCCGCGTTCCGCAGTTCCTGGATCTCGGCATCATACTTGGACCGTCCGACATCCCGGAGCGCCAGCACATAGGCGTCGAGGAAGGCGCGGAAGACCTTCGTGACGACCTGCCAGTCCTCCCGGGACATGGTCCGGAGCTGCTGGTAGAGGGGCTGCAGCAGGATGCTGAAGTCCTGCTGGATATCTCTCGGCCGGGACGCGTTGGCGGTGACGATCGTGTACACGCCGTCGAGGACCAGCTCCCGCTGGTGGGGCGTCGTCTCCTCGATCAGGTGCCGGACCGAGTTGTAGAAGATCTCGGAGCCGTCGGACGACTTCTCCGCCCGCTCGAGCTGCAGAGGTTCCACCGACCAGGTGTAGAGGTC
Source organism: uncultured Eubacteriales bacterium (assembly GCA_900317985.1). Classification (GTDB taxonomy): domain Bacteria; phylum Bacillota; class Clostridia; order Oscillospirales; family Acutalibacteraceae; genus RUG420. Next base: position 25,988 of record ONJD01000011.1, read on the forward strand.
GTGCTGCAGGAGGTTGGATACGGTGCTCTTGACGACTTCGTAGGACTCGGCGTGTTCGAGCATGCGGCCGACGGTCGAGCCCTCCGGCAGGAACGTGTGCATGCGGTCCGCCATCTCCTCGATCGCGTGGTCCGCGATGAAGCTGTTCGAAAAGCCCGGGCCGTCGCAGCTGAAAACGCCGAGGACCAGATGCCGGTACTGCTTCGGCAGACAGACGGCCGCATAAGCCGCCAGGTTGCCGCCTTTCGAGTGGCCGCCCATGTAGATGCCTTTTATGTCCGGGTACGTCTTGATGGCTTTCGCGGCATAGGACAGCGCCGCGCACTGTGCCGGCACGTCGTTCTGGAAACTCATGTTGAGGTTTTCCTTCCAGCCGAGGAGCGTGGAGTCGGTCCCGCAGAAGGACAGGAACAGGATGTCCCCGGGCAGATGGATGGTGACCGCCGCGAACTGCATCTCGAGTTCCGGACGGTTGTCTTTCACATAGTCTGTCACTCGCAGTCCCGCGAACCGGCGGCTTTTGGCGATGGCCTTGACGAAGGGCATATCGCCCTCGATCTGGAACGGCTCTCTCGGGAAATGCGACATCACCCGGCAGAACGACCCCATGGTCTCCTCCTCGGTGTGATAGACGTCATAAAACGGCAGATTGGAGAAGCGCGACAGGACGACGTAGTCGAGCTCGTTGAGCGGTGCCGCGTCACACAGAGGAAGGTCGCCTCTCCATGCCAGATAATCTAAAATGGTTGCCATTTGGTTTGTTTGCTCCTTTTAATCTTCGCTGAAAAACTTCAGCTGTCGGGCCGCGTACCGGCGGAGGTCCTCCATGGACGCCCGCTCCCCGGTCTCGACCCAGGCGGTCATGCTCGCAATGAAGACCGCCGCCCTCATTTCGATGAAAAACAGGAACTCATCGGTCCCGGGGTCCAGGTCCGGGAACAGGACCGGCGCGAACTCCCGAAGGGCTTTTTTGTGGGCCGTCCGCAGGATGTCGCTCTTGCCGCTGTGGATGATGCCGGCGATGAGCCCCGCGTTCTTCCGAACGCTCTCCTCGTACCAGGCCCGGGGGTTCGGAACGGACAGGTCGTGCTTCTGCGCGCGGTCGATCAGGTCGACATACCCCTGCAAGATCCGCCGGAACGTCTCGTCCGCGGTGTACTGCAGCACATCGTCCGGTTCGTCGAAGAGCCGGTAAAACGTGGTCCGGGAGACGCCTGCTTCCGCGCTCAGGAGAGACACCGAAAGCCTCTGCGGTTCCGGGGACAGCAGGATCCGCTCCGCCGCAGCCGACAGCTTGCCGGCCGATTTCCGCTCTCTCTGGTCCCTTGCGATGTGGTACAACGCCGTTCCCTCCTCCCTTTTTGTTCCTTGTTCCCTATTATAGCGCATCTGTCGCGATTTACCAGACTAGACTATTGTAATTTCCGGTCAAAAGCGTGTATACTTATATGGCACCTGCACCAAATCACCACATTAAAGATAGAGGGAATTCACCTATGGCTAAACGCAAGACATCGGAATCGGTCAGAAAGATGAGACTCATCATCCTCGGCCTCTCTGTGGCGCTCATTGCGGCCGTCGTCCTCGCCACCTGGTTCACCCTGAGCCGGGAGTCCCAGAACGGCGACATCTCCTGGAAGGTCGCGTCCACCACGGAGACATCGAACAAGATCGCCGGAGAGCCTGACCAGACCACGACCATGGCGAACGGCGGGTCCGATACCCAGACCACGACCGGCGCGGACGGTCTGCCTTACGATAAAGCCGGTTCCGACGCCTACGCCCAGTGGAACGGCAAGTACAACACCGGCGAAGTCATCGTCAAGATGGACGAAAAAGGCAAATGGTGTGCCTATGTTCGCGATCAGAAGGTCAAGGACTGCACCGGCGTCTACGTCAACGAGTTCGGCTGGTGGTTCATCCGCAACGGCGAAGTGGACTTCAACTATAACGGCATTGCCGGGAACAACGTCGGCAAATGGTACATCACCGACGGCCAGGTCAACTTCGACTGGAGCGGCGCCTACACCCCGCCCGGAACGGACCATCACTATGTCGTCGTCGAAGGCGGCGTCGTACGCGAGAGCCAGGGCTGAGAAACCTCATAAACAACACGAAAAACCGTCTTTCGGAGTTCCGAAAGACGGTTTCTTTGTCATGTCAGCGGGCTCGCGGCGCCCTGCTCCACCCGGTAGGTGACACCGTCGAAGACGACTACGCCGTTCTTCGAGAAATCGACCTTGCCGTTTTCGAGATACCAGCGGCCGTGTTCATTGGCGGCAATGCCGTGGAACCCGAAGTCCACCGCGCCGTTCGTGATCTTCCACCAGCCGTGGACATTGTTCTCGACGCCGTTGTATGAGAAGTCGACTTTGCCGTCGTTCACATACCACCAGCCGAATTCGTTCGGGTAGATCCCTCTCACGCCGAACTGAACGTCGCCGTTCACCACACGCCACCAGCCGAATTTGCCGCAGGCGATCCCAGTGTAATCCGCCGCGACGTCATCGCCTCTGTAAGCGTGCCACTGCCGGTCGACACGGCCCTGGGCCACGTAGACCGCGTTCGGGTTCGCGGGTCTCGAATCGTACGTCGGCGCGTTGTCCGACGACACTTTGAGGTCGAGGTAGCCGATGAACGACTGCCCTTTGTAGTTGTTGCGCTCCAGCGCGTTTCTCGTCACTTTGCGAATGGCGCAGTAGCCGTGAGCCGCGTCCGACGCCCCGGGGTTGGAACCCTCCGAGATCGTCAGGGTATCTCCGTTCACCCGCTCGACCACCACCATATGGTTCGAGAAGATGGCGAATCCCTTGGACACCGGTTTCGACGACTTCGTGAAGCCGTAGGTCTGAGCGACGTTGTTGTACCAGTTCTGCGGGCTGTGGAGCCCGAGGTCCATGCCGGTCAGCTCGGAAGCCCGCGCTCCGGCATACCAGGTGCAACCGCCTCTTCCATAGGCGTTCGAGGTCCGCTTCGCAAGGTTCTGAAAAGCAGAGCCGTAGATGTTGATGGTCACTCCGTCTGTCCCGTTCCCGGCAATGCCCGGCTTGTTGCCGGCAAGTGTGTAAACGATGCCGCCCGCAACGCTCAGGAGCAGAAGAGATCCGATCAGAAGGATGGCCGCGACGGTTTTTCGCGACCGGGTCAGTTTGGATGTCATATGATTCTCGTTTCGTTTGTGTGTGTTTGTGGTGTTTGTGGTGTTTGTCTATTATACACAATTGTTATTTTTATTCAAGTAAAAAAGCTGCCTGTCACCATGACAGGCAGCGGTATTGCGTTCCGGTTATTCGGTTGTGACTTTCGCTTTCATCTGCCGCTTGATGCGGGACAGGGACTGGGGCTGGATGCCGAGGAACGACGCCACATAATTCTGGGGGACGATCTCGGCGATGTCCTTATACTCATCGAGGAACCAGCGGTAGCGGTCTTCTCCGTTCAGCGTGTTGAGCGCGATCTGGATCTTCATCTGTTTCTCAAGGGCTTCCGCCAGAAGCCGTTCGTAGACCAGCGCGTTGGTGAACTCCATCTGGATGCCCTGCTTGATCACGGTTGCCGGGATCTCCAGCAGTTCCATATCGGTGACCGCTTCCAGGAAGAGCACTGTCTTCCCGGACAGACAGGAGGCGCCGATCACCGGCTCACCGTACCGATAGCCGAAACTGAGGACGTTGTCCTCGCCTTCATCGCCGAGGACATAGCCGCGGGACACTCCGGTGATGACGAACCGGACCATGGAGACCGGCTCTCCGGCGTGGGTATACACTTCTCCCTTGTTCCGGTACACGCACCTGGTATTTCTGGAAAGCAGCTCGACCACGTCGTCGCCCTTCACTCCGAGGGCATCCCGGTAAAACGTGCGGAGATCGAGCGGCGGCTCAGTCAGCCAGACCTTTTTCCGTCTCTGGCGTGCGCGTTCCCGTTCCCGGCGCGACATCGATGCTTGTTTATGAAGATTTACGGACATTTGCGGATTCCCCATTCTGCTGTTGTTCTCCTGTTAGATATTTTGCAAAAAAATGGTACAGATGTCTTTCACTTATGTTAAGGAATCCTGTGATTCTCCCGTTTTTCGCAATTTAGAACCACTTTTTTTGCTCAAAAGAATAACGAACGTTCCCGTTTCGGAACGTTCGTTAACAATTGTTCTATTCGTTATCGCAGCTGGTCGAGGGTCAGACCGTAGGAGTCAATGAATTCGGCCAGAAAGATCTCCGCCGGCTCACACTCGAGCGCGTGGATGGACCGGAGCGTCGACTCGTAGGCTTTGTCGAACTCCTTGTTCCCGGCCTTCGCCTCTTCGATGCATTTGATGAGCGCGCTGAGCTTGTCGGCCGCCTTCACGATGCGTTTCAGGTCGGCGTCTTCCGGCGCCAGGGCCTTCGCATAAGAGGGACGCAGGTCTTCCGGCAGCATGTCGAGCAGTCTGTCGGTGGCGACAGCTTCCACGTGCTTGTAGGCTTCGCGGATCTCGTCCGAATAGTACTTGACCGGAGTCGGCATATCGCCCGTGAGGATCTCGGACGCGTCGTGGTACAGGGCCGCCACCGCCGCCTTGTCCGCGTCGAGGTCCATCCCGCAGCGGGTGTTCCCGAGGACGCAGAGCGCGTGGGCCAGCACCGCCACTTCATAGGAGTGCTGCATGAGGTTCTCCGACTCGGTGTTGCGCATGAGCGCCCAGCGGTCGATGTACTTCATGCGGGAGATCATCGCGTAGAATTCGTTGTTCATAGTGTGGACTGCCTTTCGGGTGAAATGGGGAAAAAAGGGACCCGCCTGGAGTCATCAGGTGGGCCCATTTTGATTGTTTCGTACGAGACTTACGCCTGCTCTTTGCTCTTCTTGGTCTTGGCAGGTTTCGGGTCGTTCGCCTTGGACATTTTGATGGCGGCTCTGTCATAGGATTTGCTTCTGCCGGTGTAGTTCAGCAGGATGGAGGTGATCGCAAAGACGACACCCATCATCGTGATGAGCAGAGCGACGATCATCAGAACGAGAATTACGGTTGCACTAATCATAAAAACTATCCCCTCTTAGTTTGGAATTCAAAATCGTTCAAAAGTGGTTTTGATTACTTCCGATTTTAGCAAACAATAGTATAAAAAGCAAGTAAAGGGCCCTCTTTTTTTGGAAACAAGCGCTAAATCGCCTCCCCGAAACGGGCTTCCCGACACGAAAGAGTGGAAAAGACGCCCCGAAACGGGTATAATAACTCTGATTTCTTTATAAAAGAGAGGTGACGTCGATGTCACTGGAACTCATTACCGCGATCGGCCGCTGGCTCCTTCCCGTGCTGGCAGGACTCATCCTGGTCAGCTGCGGCGGCGTCCTCATCCGGGGCAACCGGAAGACCGGCACCATCGGTTACGTCGTCAATGCCGCGAACGGAGACAGTATGGCTCTGCGGCAATTCGAGACTTCCATCGGACGAAGCAAACTCTGCGACATCGTCCTCAATTACAATACCGTGTCCCGTTTCCACGCCGTCATCGCCAGACGCGGCGGCAAGTGGATCCTCTTCGACACCAACTCCAAGACCGGCACCTATGTCAACAAGGACCGCGTCGTGGAGAAGAAGCTCCTGGAGAACGGCGACACACTCATCTTCGGCAACGCCATGTTCAAGTTCTACGAGGAGCTGCCGGAGGTCATCACGCCCAACTATTCGAACGCCTATGCCAAGCCGGAACAGAACGAGAAACAGTTCATGTACGATGACCGGCGGACACCGGGCGACATCGTCATCCCGCAGATGGTCCGCGAGGCCGGCTGCAACCTCGAAAACTGCATCACCGGTGAAATCATGGAGATCGACGACATGGACGAAGTCCTCATCGGCCGCAGCGAGGAGAGCCACATCCGCATCAACCGCCAGAGCGTGTCGAAATACCACGCCCTGGTGTCCCGGAATGCCCACGGCCGCTGGATGATCGAGGACCTCGACTCCGTCGCCGGCACCCTTCTAAATGGCGTCGAAGTCAACGAACCCACGCCGCTTCACGACTCCGACATCATCGAAGTCTGCGGCTATACCATCAAATTCAACGACCCGAGATAAGGAGATGATAGTATGAGCGGTCCCCGGTGGATCCCCACCATGCTGCTGATCACCGCCTTCCAGCTGATCTCCTTCGCTCAGGTCATCTTCGTGGAAGACGGCATCAACTACTTTGCCGCCACCATCCTGGCGATCTACCTCCTCATCGAGTGGGGCTGGTCGATCACCTCTTCTTTCGTGCTGCGCAAATCGAGTCCCGCCATCGAGTTCGTCGCGTTCTTCCTGACCGGCATCGGACTCGCGGTGGTCGCGAGCAAAGGCACGAGTTCTCTCTTCACCCAGTTCCTGGCGGTCGCCCTGGGCTTCGCGCTGTACGTCGCCCTCCTGTGGATGCTCGCCAACATCGACCGGGTGGAAAAATTCCAGGTGCCCATGGAAGTCATTGCCATCGGGCTCCTCGCCATCGGGCTCATATTCGCGTCGAACAAGAACGGCGCGTACAACTGGGTCCAGATCGGCGGGTTCTCCTTCCAGCCGTCCGAGATCGTCAAGATCGCCTTCATTTTCGTCGGCGCCGCGACGCTGGAAAAGATCCAGACCACCAAACACATCACCCGCTACGCCATCTTCGCGGTCATCTGCATCGGGCTCCTGTTCCTCATGCGGGACCTCGGTACGGCACTCATATTCTTCTTCACGTTCGTCGTCCTCGGCTTCATGCGCTCGGGCGATGTACGGACCATCCTCTTCGTCATCCTCGCCGCCGGCATGGCCGCGGTCCTCGTCGTCCTCATCAAGAGGAACTACGTCATGAACCGTTTCGCCACCTACCGGCACATCTGGGACACCCCGTACGGCAACGGCATGCAGCAGACCCGCGTGCTGACCTATTCGGTGTCCGGAGGACTCCTCGGAATGGGGATCGGCAAGGGCAAACTGCGCAATGTCTTCGCCGCGGTCGAAGACCTCATCTTCGGCGTCGTCGCCGAGGAGTGGGGCCTCATCATCGCGTTCATCGTGGCCCTTGCCTACATCGTCATCTTTGTCCACAGCGTCCGCAACGCCAAGGGCTCCCGAAGCGCGTTCTACTCCATCGCCTCTGTGGCGGCGGGTTCTCTGCTGATCTTCCAGGCGGCCCTCAACATCTTCGGTGTCACGGACCTTCTGCCCATGACCGGCGTCACCCTGCCCTTCGTGTCCCGCGGCGGTTCCAGTACCATTTCCTGCTGGGGCCTCCTCGCGTTCATCAAGGCGGCAGACAACCGGACCTGGGCCGGACGGAAGTCCTGAGGAGGTGCGTGTAGTCTATGAATCGAATCTTTAAACGGACCAAATGGATGTACCTGCTCGCTGTCGCGTTCCTCATCGGACTCGGCATCCTCGCCTTCCTGTTCGGAACGAACGCCCGCCAGTGGGTCATGCAGCCATACAACAAACACATCTATTCCTCGAGCGGCCTCGTGGGCGGCGCCACGCTCTACGACCGCAACGGCGACATCCTGGTGCAGACCGTCGACGGCGACCGGAAGTACAACTCCAGTTCCACCGTCCGGAAAGCCACCCTGCACGTCGTCGGCGACGCCGAAGGATACATCTCCACCGGCGCGCAGACCGCATTCGCGTCGCAGCTCACGGGCTACGACCTCATCAACGGTCTCTACTCCATGAAGGAGACGCCCCACGACCTGACGCTCACCATCGACGCCGGCCTGTCCGCCACCGCGTACAAGGCCGTCACCGAGAAGGGGTACGAACAGGGCTGTGTCGGTGTCTACAACTACAAGACCGGCGAAGTCCTCGTGGCCATGTCGCTCCCGACGTTCGACATCGAGCACAAGCCGAATATCGACACGTCGCAGAAGCGCTGGGACGCCGTCTACATGAACCGGTTCTTCAAAGGCCGGTACACGCCGGGTTCCACGTTCAAGGTCATTACGGCCGCGTCGGCCCTCGAGAACGTCGACAACATCATGGACCAGTCCTTCACCTGCAACGGCGCCTACACGGTCGTCCGGGGCAGCCAGGTCAAGTGTAACGGCGTCCACGGCAGAGTCACGTTCCGCCAGGCGCTGAACCAGTCCTGTAACTCGGCCTTCGCCGCCATCGCGGCCGCCGAGCTGACCAATGAACAGCTGACCGCGACCGCCGAGGAGTTCGGTTTCAACTCCACGGTCAACGTCAACGGCATCGAATGCGCCGACTCCACGTTCTCCCTCGAGGACGCCTACCCCATCGACCGGGGCTGGACCGGCATCGGCCAGGGCAAGACGATGCTGAACCCCTGCCATGAGATCACCATCATGGGCGCCATCGCGAACAAGACCGGCGCCACGCCGAACCCGACCCTCATCAAACGGTCGGTGAACATCGGCACCCTCAACTATGTCTCTTCGGACGTCGCGGCCCAGCTCGACAACCTGCTGCGGTCCAACGTCACGAACTACTACTCCGACTCGAAGTTCCCGAACCTCCAGATGTGCGGCAAGACCGGTACCGCTCAGGTCTCCGGCGCCGAGCCCCACACCCTGTTCGTCGGGTACTCCCAGCGGGAGGACCTGCCCCTCGCCATCGTCGTCGTCCTCGAGAAGTCCGGCGGCTACGGTCTCACGAACTGCATCCCGATCGCCAACACGATCATGCAGGACGCCCTCGACCGGTACGTTGGCTGAGAAAAGTGAAACGACATACGAAAAGACCTCCGACAGTCTCGTCGGAGGTCTTTCTGCTTTGGGAAGGAGGTTGTATTATGGTTCTATGTCAAGGGAGATGTGTTTTGCTCAAGCCTCTGTAAAGAGAGGAGTAGAGTAGTACCGGTCGCCGCTGTCGGGAAGGAGCGCGACGATGACTTTGCCGGCGTTCTCGGGTTTCTTCGCCTCTTCGATAGCGGCGGAGAGGGCGGCACCGGAGGAGATGCCGACCGAGATGCCCTCGGTCTTCGCGAGCAGTTTGGCGGCGGCGAAGGACTCTTCGCCGGTGGCGCGGTACACTTCGTCGTAGACGGACGTGTTGAGTGTCTCGGGGACGAACCCGGCGCCGATGCCCTGGATCTTATGGGCGCCCGCGCGGCCCTCGGACAGGACCGGGGAGTCGTCCGGCTCGACGGCGATGACCTTGACGGAAGCCTTCTGCTCCTTCAGGTATTCGCCGGTGCCTGTGACAGTGCCGCCGGTGCCGACGCCGGCAATGAAGACGTCGACCGCGCCGTCGGTGTCTTGGAAGATCTCCGGACCGGTGGTGGCTTTATGGATGGCGGGGTTCGCCGGGTTGACGAACTGACCGGGGATGAAGCCGCCGGGGATCTCCGCCGCCAGCTCATCCGCTTTGGCGATGGCGCCCTTCATGCCCTTCGCGCCTTCGGTCAGGACGATCTCCGCACCGTAGGATTTCAGGATGTTGCGGCGCTCCACGCTCATGGTCTCGGGCATCGTGAAGATGGCCCGGTAGCCCTTGGCAGCCGCGATGGCAGCGAGGCCGATGCCGGTGTTGCCGGAGGTCGGCTCGATAATGACGGAGCCCTCTTTCAGGAGACCCTTCGCCTCGGCGTCCTCGATCATCGCCTTCGCGATACGGTCCTTGACGCTTCCGGCCGGGTTGAAGTATTCGAGTTTGACGAGAAGGGTGGCCTTCAGGTCCAGTTCCTTTTCGATGTTGGTCACTTCGACCAGCGGGGTGTTACCGATGAGCTCGACAGCTCCTTTATAAATGTTTGCCATGACAGTTGCCTTCTTTCTGTATGTTTCAATTAACTATTATAACGCGTTTACCGGTGCTTTTCAGTGTCTTTTGAAAAAGCCCTTTTTGGCCGGTGCTGCTTCTTCTTTCTTCGGCTGGATGGCCGCGAAGCCCTGTTCGAGGTCCGCGATGATGTCATCGATGTGCTCGGTGCCGATAGAGAGGCGGATGGTGCTCTGGTGGATGTCCTGATCGTTCAGTTCCTCTTCGGTCAGCTGGGAGTGGGTCGTGGAGGCCGGGTGGATGACCAGGCTCTTGACGTCCGCGACGTTCGCGAGGAGCGAGAAGATGGACAGGTTGTCGATGAACGCCCAGGCTTCCTCTTTCCCGCCCTTGATGTCGAAGGTGAAGATGGAGGCGCCGCCGTTCGGGAAGTACTTCTCATAGAGGTCGTGCTGCGGATGGTCCGGAAGCGAGGGGTGGTTGACCTTCTCGACCAGCGGATGGTTGTTCAGGTACTCGACGACCTTCTTCGTGTTCTCCGCGTGCCGCTCCAGGCGGAGAGACAGGGTCTCCACGCCTTGAAGGAGCAGGAACGCGTTAAACGGAGAGATGGCGGCGCCGGTGTCCCGCAGGAGGATGGCACGGATATACGTGACAAAGGCTGCGGGTCCGACTGCGTCGGCAAAGGAGATGCCGTGATAACTCGGGTTCGCGTCGGCGATCTGCGGATATTTGCCCGCGGCTTTCCAGTCGAACTTGCCGGACTCGACGATGACACCGCCGAGGGTCGTGCCGTGGCCGCCGAGGAACTTGGTGGCGGAGTGGACGACGATGTCGGCACCGTGTTCGATGGGCCGGATGAGGTACGAGGTACCGAAGGTGTTGTCGATGACGAGCGGGATGCTGTGCGAATGAGCCAGCTCCGCGAGCGCCTCGATGTCCGGGATGTCGGAGTTCGGGTTGCCGAGGGTCTCGATGAAGATCGCTTTCGTATTGTCTTGGATGGCGGCCTTCACTTCGTCGAGGTCATGGATGTCCACGAATGTCGTGGTGACCCCGTACTGCGGAAGCGTATGGGCCAGCAGGTTGAAGCTGCCGCCGTAAATGGTCTTCTGTGCGACGATGTGTCCGCCGTTCGCGGCCAGGGCCTCGATGGCGTAGGTGATGGCGGCTGCGCCGGAGGCGACCGCCAGGGCAGCGCTGCCGCCCTCGAGCGCGGCGACGCGCTCTTCGAAGACGCCCTGGGTGGAGTTCGTCAATCGCCCATAGATGTTGCCGGGGTCGGCAAGGCCGAAGCGGTCTGCCGCGTGCTGGCTGTTATGGAAGACATAGGATGTGGTCTGGTAGATGGGTACGGCGCGGGCATCGGTAGCCGGGTCCGCCTGCTCCTGGCCGACGTGGAGCTGCAGGGTCTCGAATTTATAGTTGCTCATGATGTTCTCTCCTTTTTGAACACGGGGGTGGTTTGTTGTGTGCATTATATGCCCTTTTACCCACTATGTCAATAGGTTTTATGAAAGTTTTTTCCTTGCAACGCACATTTACCCTGCGGTATAATAGGTAAAACTTTGAAAACAGGCGGTGAAAGCATGATTTCTACGAAAGGGCGTTATGCTCTGCGGGTCCTTCTGGACCTGGCCGAACACCGGGACAGCGTCAAACCGGTCCCGCTCAAAGATGTGGCGGAGCGGCAGGAGATCTCCAAGAAATACCTCGAGATCATCGTCAAGGAACTCGTGAACGGCGGCTACGTCTCCGGCGTCAGCGGCAAAGGCGGCGGATACCGCCTCAAGTGCGACCCTGAGAAGACGACCGTCGGAGAAGTCCTGGAACTCATGGAAGGCACCCTCGCCCCGGTTGCCTGCCTCAACTGCAAGGAGCCGTACGACTGCGCGCGGCGCCCGTTCTGCAAGACCCTCCCCATGTGGAAGGAGTTCGACTCCATGGTCCACGACTTCTTTTACGGAAAGACGCTCTCGGACCTCGTCGGGACCGACCCGGAAGCTGCCGGCGATTATTATGTGATTTAAATTGTTATAGGTAAAAGAAAAAGGACTCTGTCTTCGCAGAGTCCTTTTGTATTTCGCTTACATGCGGTGGTCCCGCTCCATGTTGTCATAATGCTGCATGAGCGGTTTCTCGAGCAGCTTGACGAGTTTCGTGTCCAGATTGAACCAGTAGATGCAGACGACCGCCACAAAGAGGACGACCGCCGTGATGCATAAGCGTTTGAGCAGTTTCAACATTCCCGTTCCTCCTTACCAGCTCAGGTCGTCGTCGAAGTCCACGAGCGTCGGGTCGAGGGGTTCCTCGCCCATGACGTTCTGCATGAACACATTGACGTCTCTACGCATGTCCTTCCGGCTGATGGACGTCGGGTCCATCAGGTCCTGACGGACGATGCACATCTTGATGCCGCGCTGCCGGGCGCCCTCTTCAAAGAGACCGCTGATGGCGCCGACACCTTTGCAGGAGATCTGGTCGAACATGATGATCATATCGCCATGGAACTCCTCGTACTTTCTCCACAGGTCGTCGTACATGACCTCGTAGCCGCCCTTGGTGTGGGCGCGCATGGTGGAGGTCTGGTACATCTTGGCAAGGCCGTACAGCATGGTCTCGTGGGTGCTCGTGTCGATGAGCTCGGAACCGTGGAGGTCGATCATCTCACAGACGGAGTCGATGCCCCAGCACTCAAGGAGCCAGTTGTTGAAGTTCGCGTAGTTGTTGCAGGGCGTGTTCCAGATGATGGCGCGGTGGCGGATCTCCTTCGGGCAGATGCCTTTCGCGACCTGCTCCTCGAGGATCTTGTTGACCTTCCGGTCGTTGTCGAGCGCTTCCTGTTCGCCGCAGACGGCCTGATGTTCAAAGATGCGGTACAGCCAGGCGGAGGCGCCGGTGTGCGGCGGGATGCTCGTGCGGTTCATGTCCCACTTCTCGAACTTCGCCTTGTTCTGTTCGTTCCAGATCTCGCAGCCCTCTTTGAAGGCGTCCCAGTCGAATTTCTCGCCGGTATGTTTTTCGATGAACTCGATCGCGGACTGCATCTCGGCCACCGCGTACTCCTGGACCTCTTCCCTCTTCCAGCGCAGCGGGATGTTCAGGGGCTGGGTCGGGAGGCCGATGCGGCGGTCCTGGATCATGGAGGTCATGATACTGCCGTCACAGGGCATATTGGACGTCAGCATGCAGCAGCCGATGAGCGGGAAGTCGTTCTCGATCGCGAGGCCGGCCTCAAAGGACGGCAGCGGGCAGACGTCCGCCGGGAGTCCGTGGATCTCCATCTGGTTGATGTAGTGGACCGGGCTGTGCTGCTGTATGACCGACGGGAGGTACATCGCGTACTCCTGGAACAGGATGGTCTTGCAGTTCGGGAAGCCCTTGCCGATGAGCGCCGGCAAGAGCTCGTCGACACAGATGATTTTCTTGTTGAGTTCTTCCGCTTTGGCGCTGCCGGGGTGCAGGTTGCGGTCCGCGTCGAAGATGGTGTTGAACGTACCGGTGACGTTCGACGCGAGGTAGTTCAGGTTGTTGCGCGCCGCCCGCAGGTCCGCGCCCTTCATGTTGGCGCAGAGCCGGTCGAAGAACGACGGGACGGTCAGATAGTGGTACATCCAGCGGTAGCGCCAGATGGCCTTGACGTTCTGCGGCGCTTTCGGGACGGCCCATTTGAGGAGGATGCCCCAGAGGCGGGCCCACTGGCTGAAGTCATATGCGGTGTCCTTGAGGCCGCGCCATTCGCGGTGCTTATAGATCGCTGTGCCCTCTTCGAGGATGTCGGCCTTGTGGTGGGTCGCGTCCAGTTTCTCGGTGAGCTTTTGATCGATCAAATCGAGGAGTTTCATGCGCCTTTGCCCTCCTTCCGGATCCGTTTGATCTCCAGGCTCTCGACGAAGGCCTGGATGCGGGTGGCCAGCTGGCCGGAACCGCGGACCACATATTCACGGTCGATGCCGAGGGTCGGGATGCCGTACTCCTCCTGCATGACCTGTGTGTTCAGGGTGCGTTCATAGCCCCAGAAATCGCAGAACTTGGCCTGTTCATAGATGATGCCTTCCGCGTTGAATTCCTTCACGAGGTCCAGGACGACGTCGCGGCGTTCCTGGATCTTTTCCTGTGACATGAAGCGCGGGCACTGGTTGGTCTCAAGGTAATAGCGGCAGACCTGGAGGAGTGCCGGCTCTTCGTCGTTCAGCGGGATGACCTGCCGGCCGGGGAAGGTGCCGAAGCAGTAACGATCCGCGGCGACATAGCAGTTGCTGTTCTCCATGATCTCGCTGAAGGCGTAGTCATCGAGTTCGGAGCCGACGACCACGACCCGGGCGCGCCAGCGGTTTTTGGCATCCGGTTCACGGGTGCGCAGCTCTTCGACCGTCTCCCGCAGATAGGGCAGGAAGAGGTAGGTCGGACAGGCGTAACTCGCGATGGAGATGATGTGGTACTCTTTCGGCGTGATGACCGGATTGTCCGCTTTGCGCATGTTGGACATCTCTTCAAAGAGTTCCGCCATCTCGTTGTGCTCGGCGACCGCTTTGCGGATGGCTTCGTCCGAGTAGTCGATGCCGAACTGTTCGGTCAGAGGGGCGATGAAGTTCTGCTGGATCTGTTCCATGTAGAACTTCGTTCCGTGTGGTGTGACTTTCAACGGGGCGTCGATGATGCCGTAGGTGAACTTCGGGTTCTGGATGAGTTCCAGTTCATGGATGTTCTCCACGACACGGACCATCTGCTGGCAGGTGTCGGACGACGCGTAGAAGTCCAGGAAGTTATATCCGCCTTCGAACGCGCGCTCGAACAGCGCGCGGGCATAGCCGCAGATGAAGCTGGACATGTAGTACTGGCTGATGTCGAGCGACCCGGTGTTCGGGGCGCGCAGCCGTACCGAGAAAGCGTTTCCGCAGTTCAGAAGGACTTCCGGAACATAGTAGCAGGTGTAGCCGACCGCGACTTTGCCGTCGTCTTTCGCCTGCATGACCAG
>ONJD01000048.1 GCA_900317985.1 uncultured Eubacteriales bacterium
TCGTCATCGTCGTCGGAAGACGGCTTGGGCTCCGGCTCCGGTTCCGGTTCGGGCTCTTCGGCCTCGGCTTCCGGTTCTTCGGCCTCGACTTCCGGCTCATCTTCGGGTTCTTCGGCCTCGACTTCCGGTTCTTCAGCCTCAACTTCGGGTTCTTCTGCCTCAGCTTCCGGCTCTTCGGTCTCAGCCTCAGGCTCTTCCGCCTCAGCTTCCGGTTCTTCTGCCTCGGCTTCCACCTCTTCCGCCTCAGCCTCCGGCTCCGCCTCGGGCTCTTCCGGGCTCTCTTCCCCGGTCAAAGCCAACTGACCTTCGAGCATTTCCTCGGGTTCATCGGCTTCGGGCTCGGGCTCCGGTTCGGGTTCGGGCTCCGGTTCGGGTTCCGGCTCGGCAGCGGCTTCTGCTTCTGCTTTGGCTTTCGCCTCGGCTTCTGCAGCTTCTGCGGCTTCAGCCTCTTCCTTTGCCTTCGCTTCGGCTTCCGCTTCCGCGGCTTTCGCCATGGCCGCTGCGACCGCGGTAGAGACCACGGGCGGCGCGATCGTCGGGGCCGCGTTCAGCGGGACCTGGCCGCGCTCCGGGATGACCGCCGGTTCGGGGTCGGCCACGGTTTCGGCGTAGATGCCGTCCGTGCACAGGCGGATGAGCGCCATCTCCATCTCCACGCGGCGGTTCAGGCCTTTGCGGATGAGGACGAGGGCGTCGCCCAGCGCGTTCAGAGTATTCAGGATGTCGCTCATGGACGTCTTTTTCGCGGCGGACTGATACGCTGCCAGCTCGACAGCCGAGCAGACGATGAGTTCCTTCGGGTTTTTGACCGCTTTGCAGACCATGAGGTTCCGGAAATGGTTGATGAGTTCATTGCACAGCCGTTCCATGTCGCAGGAGCGGTTGTAGAGGTCGTCGATCTGTGCAAGCGCCATGGCGCTGTTGCGCTGCAGGATGCTGTCCGCCAGCTGGAACAGGTAGTCTCTGCCGGCAAGGCCGACGACCGCGTTGACAGTGGCTTCGTCGATGCTCGCACTCTGGCCGATGCACTGGTCCAGAATGGAGAGCGCGTCACGAAGAGCGCCGTCCGCGAGACGGGCGATCAGGTTCGCCGCGCCTTCCGTCAGGTCGAGGCCTTCCTCGCTCGCCACATAGAGCAGCCGCGCGGCGATGTCCTCGGGCGATATACGGTGGAAGTCGAAACGCTGGCAGCGGGACAGGATGGTGGCCGGAAGTTTATGGACTTCCGTCGTCGCCAGCACGAACTTGACGTGCTCCGGCGGCTCTTCCAGCGTCTTCAGGAGCGCGTTGAACGCGCCGGTGGAAAGCATGTGGACTTCGTCGATGATGTAGACGCGGTATTTGCCGCCGACCGGCGTGAAGTTCGCCTCGTCGCGGATCTCACGGATGTTGTCGACACCGTTGTTCGAGGCGGCGTCGATCTCGACGACGTCGAGGATGGACCCGGCGTCGATGCCTTTACAGGTCTCGCAGCAGTTGCAGGGGTCCCCGTCCACCGGGTGCTCACAGTTGACTGCCTTGGCGAAGATCTTGGCGCAGGTCGTCTTGCCGGTACCTCTCGAACCGGTGAACAGATAGGCATGGGAATGCCTGCCCGTCCGCACCTCGTTCATGAGGGTCCGGGTGACGTGTTCCTGCCCGACGACGTCCGCGAAGACCTGGGGTCTCCACTTCCGGTACAGAGCCTGATATGCTTCTGCCATGGTAACACCGACTTTCCACACTAATGTCTGATAAACGCAAAAAGAAGCGAAGCTGCTTTTTCTTGACCATATGGCGAGCAGGCTTACTGTGGCGCACAGTGCTAACCGCTTAATGCTGCTCGGTTCCCCGCCTGACATGATTCACAGCGCTCCGTCGCACAGGACCCACGCGCCATATGGCCAAACAAAAGCTCACTCCGCTTTTATCAGTGCTCATTATTATACTGAATTTCCCCCTCTAAATCAATATTTTATAGTAACAGAATTTATTTTTATAGGAATTTTAGGAAGAGTGTGATACAATGTACGATGAATTTTTCTAATCTCGGGAAGCCGAGGGGGTAAATCGCCCCCAAAACTGCCCACAAAAGGAGTTATATTTTCATATGGCACTTTTTTCGAACCTTTTTGATTATTCCGCCAAGGAACTCAAAAAGATGAACCCGATCAAGGAAGAAGTCCTTGCCCTTGAAGAGAAATACGCCGCCATGTCCGAAGAGGAACTGCGCGCCGTCACCCCGGCTCTGAAAGAGCGTCTCGCGAACGGCGAGACTCTGGAGGACATCCTCCCCGACGCGTTCGCGGCCTGCCGTGAGGCATCCGTCCGCGCCGTCGGCCTGAAACCCTACCCGGTCCAGATCCTCGGTGGTATCGTCCTGCACAACGGCGGTATCGCGGAGATGAAGACCGGTGAAGGTAAGACCCTTGTCGCCACCCTTCCCGCCTACCTCAACGCCCTCACCGGCGAAGGCGTCCACATCGTCACCGTCAACGATTACCTCGCACGCCGTGACTCCGAGTGGATGGGTAAAGTCTACCGCTACCTCGGCCTGACCGTCGGCCTCATCGTCAACGGCCTCGACAACGACCAGAGACGCGAAGCTTACGCGGCGGACATCACCTACGGTACGAACAACGAATTCGGTTTCGACTATCTGCGTGACAACATGGTCCAGTACAAGTCCGAAAAGGTCCAGCGCGGCCATGCCTATGCCATCGTCGACGAAGTCGACTCCATCCTCATCGATGAAGCCCGTACTCCGCTCATCATTTCCGGCCAGGGCACCGAGTCCACCGACCTTTACCAGCTGGCCGACCAGTTCGTCTGCACCCTGACCATGGGTAAAGTCAAAGAAGTCGAGACCAAGCAGGAATACGAAGATGCCGTCGAAGGCGACTACATCGTCGACGAAAAGAACAAGACCGCGACCCTCGCCCAGAGCGGTGTCAAGAAAGCGGAGGCGTTCTTCAACGTCGAGAACCTGACCGATGCCGAGAACACCCAGCTGTTCCACAACATCAACCAGGCCATCCGCGCCCACGGTATCATGCACAAGGACATCGACTACATCGTCCGTGACGGCGAAGTCCTCATCGTCGACGAGTTCACCGGCCGTATCATGCACGGCCGCCGCTACAACGAAGGTCTCCACCAGGCCATCGAGGCGAAGGAACACGTCAATGTCCAGAGAGAGAGCAAGACCCTTGCCTCCATCACCTTCCAGAACTACTTCCGTCTGTACAAGAAGCTGTCCGGTATGACCGGTACCGCCATGACCGAAGCAGACGAGTTCTCCGAGATCTACAACCTGTATCCGGTCGAGGTCCCGACGAACGAACCGATGATCCGTGTCGACCATGACGACGTCGTCTACAAGACCGAGAACGGCAAGTTCTACGCCATCATCGACCAGATCGTCGAAGCCCACGCGAAGGGCCAGCCGGTCCTCGTCGGTACGGTCTCCATCGAAAAATCCGAAAAGCTCTCGAAGCTCCTCAAGGAAAAGGGCATCAAGCACGAAGTCCTGAACGCGAAGAACAACGAGCGTGAGGCGGAGATCATCGCACAGGCCGGTAAATACGGCGCCATCACCATCTCCACCAACATGGCCGGCCGTGGTACCGATATCATGCTGGGAGGCAACCCCGAATACCTCGCCCGCGCCGAGCTGCGCAAGTCCTTCCCGAACGACATCGTCGTCGAGGCCATGGGCTACGCGGAGACCGACAACAAGGACGTCATCAAAGCCCGCGAGGAGTTCGCGAAACTCCTTGAGAAATACAAAGCGCAGATCGCTCCCGAAGCCGACAAGGTCCGGGAAGCCGGCGGTCTCATGATCATCGGCACCGAGCGCCACGAAGCCCGTCGTATCGACAACCAGCTGCGCGGCCGTTCCGGTCGTCAGGGCGACCCGGGTGAATCCCGCTTCTTCCTTTCCATGGAAGACGACCTCATCCGTCTGTTCGGCGGTCAGAGAATGACCCGCATCATGGACACCCTCAAAGTCGACGAGAACGTCCCGATCGAGATGCGCGCCCTCTCCAAGACCATCGAAAACGCCCAGAAGAAGGTCGAAGGTCAGCACTACGCGACCCGTAAACACGTCCTCCAGTACGATGACGTCATGAACCAGCAGCGCGAGATCATCTACAAAGAGCGCGACAAGGTCCTCGACGAAGTCGACCTCAAGGAGAACATCCTCGAGATGCTCGACGAATGTGTCGAAGCCGCCGTCGAACACTTCTGTGTCGGCGAGACCTGGGAAGAATGGGACATCAAAGCCCTTCGTGAGCACTTCATGGGCTGGATCACCTCTCCGGACGACCTCCAGGAAGAGATGACCCGCGACGAGATCGAAGAGTTCCTGAAGAACAAGGGCCGTGCCCGCTACGACGAGCGCGAGTTCGAATTCTCTCCGGAAGTCACAAGAAACCTCGAGCGCATGATCCTGCTCCGCAACGTCGACTCCCTGTGGATGGACCACATCGACGCCATGGAACAGCTCGAACGCGGCATCGGCCTCCGTGCTTACGCACAGCAGAACCCGGTCGTCGCCTTCAAGTATGAAGCGTCTGAAGTCTTCAACGAGATGACCGAGGCCATCCGTGAGAACACGGTCCGCGACATGCTCACCGTCCGTGTCCGCAAGCAGACCCCCATCAAGAGAAAGGCCGTCGCGAAAGTCACCGGCACTTCCGGTGGCGGAGACCAGGCAGAAAAGGCCGAAGTCAAGAAACCCGTCATCAAGCAGAAGAAGCCCGGCCCGAACGATCCCTGCTGGTGCGGTTCCGGCAAGAAGTACAAAAAGTGCCACATGATGGAAGACATCCAGAACGGCGAGGTATAAATCGCCGGGGCACTCTGAGAACAACAAAAAAGCGTCCTCTTCGCGAGGACGCTTTTCTTTTTATGGTTTGGAGTCAGATCTTCGGCTGCACGAACTTGCCGACGTAGTTTTCCGACTTCATAACGTTGATGATGGCCTCAGGGTCGGCCTTCAGGATGACGTCGGTGGCCTCGTGGAGCTGGTAGCTCGAGATGATGGCCACGCAGAGGCAGGTCGGGGTGCCGGAGTAGCCGCCGGTGCCGTCGAGCGCCGTGATGCCGTGCTCAAAGGCGTTGATGTACGCCTGAACGACCTCGTCCCGTTTCTTCGTGAAGATCTGCAGCGTGATGCGTTTGTACCGGTTGTGGAAATTCGAGATGGTCCGCGTGCAGAGGAACTGGAAGAGAATGGAGTAGCCGGCTTTGTCGAACCCGAAGAGGAATCCGAAGATGGTCAGGAGGACACAGTTGAAGACGAAGATCTGCGACCAGATCTCTTTTCCGGACTTGTTCGCGACGTAGAGGGAGATGAAGTCCGTTCCGCCGGACGAGGCGCCTCCCCGGAGCGCGATGACGATGCCGAAGCCATAGAGGAACCCGCCGAAGATGACGTTCAGGATGATCTCCCCGAGGAACGGGAACACCGGGACGATCTTCAGGAAGAGAGACGTCAGCAGGACGTTCGCCAGAGAGAAAAAGACGAACCGCTTCGAGATGTGCCTTGCGCTGAAGATGGCCACCGGAAGGTTGATGAGGGTCAGGAGCAGGGCCGTCGAAACGTGGATGCCGACGAGGTTGCCCGCTTTCTGTCCGAGGACCGCGATGCCCATGAAGCCGCCGGGCAGCAGGTCTGCCGCGTCTAAAAAGACGTTGTTCGCGACTGCCATGACCAGTGCGGAGACCACGACCGCAAGAGACGTCGTCAGGTTGCGTTTCGTGAACCATTCGGTTTTCGCGTTTTGTTTCAGGTCTTCCATGACCGGTTCCTCCTTTCCGGAAATACCGCCGACATTCTGACACGTTTCCGGCCACAATGCAAGAGGAAATTTTTACGGGTCGAGATATGCGTCCATGGCGTGGAGCTGTACCGCCTCGAGCAGGTGGGGCAGTTCGATCGTTTCGCTGCCCGCGAGGTCGGCGATGGTCCGAGCCACTTTGAGGATCTTGTCGTTGCTCCGCGCGCTGAACTGATGCTTCTCGTGGGCCGCCAGCAGCGCGTCCCGACACGGGGCGTTCAGGGCACAGAACTCGTTGAGCTGCGCCCGCCCCATGGCGGCGTTGCAGGTGACACCGGAGCCGGCGAAGCGGGCTTTCTGGATGTCCCGCGCAGCGGCGACCCGGGCGCGGATGTCCGCAGAGCATTCGGAGGCCCCGCCCGCGAGGAGCAGGCGCTCCGGCACCGGCCGCACCCGGACATGGATGTCGATGCGGTCGAGGAACGGTCCGGACAGTTTGTCCGCGTAGCGGCGGATGTCGCCGAGCGAACAGGTGCAGACGCGGCCGTTCTCGCTGTACGGGACGCCGTAATAGCCGCAGGGGCAGGGGTTCATCGCCCCGACGAGCTGGATGTTCCCGGGGTACGTGACCGTGGTCCGGTTGCGGGCGATCGTGATGCACCGGTCTTCCAGCGGCTGCCGGAGCGCCTCGAGGACCGGGCGGGCGAAATAGGGCGTCTCGTCTAAAAACAGCACGCCGTTATGGGCGAGCGTGACTTCGCCGGGGCTCGCCTGGGAACCGCCGCCCGCCATCGCGGGCAGGGTTGCCGTGTGGTGCGGCGCCCGGAAGGGACGCTCGACCATGAGGGGCAGATCCTCCGGCAGGAGGCCGCCCACCGAGTAGATGTTGGTGGTCTCGAGTGCCTCGTCCCAGGTCATGGCCGGGAGGATGCCCGGCAGGCGCTTCGCCAGCATGCTCTTGCCGGCGCCCGGCGGGCCGACCAGCAGCACATTGTGGCCTCCTGCCGCGGCGATCTCCAGCGCGCGTCTCGCCTCCCGCTGCCCGACGACTTCGGAGAAGTCCGGGGCGTCCGCGCGGGCATTTTGTTTTACTAACACTTCAAACGGGACGGGTTCGACGGGCTCGATGAGCTTCTCGCCGCGCAGGTGCGCAAGAAGTTCCTCCACCGTGTGGACCGGATAAACGTCCATCGCGTCGCAGACCGCCGTCGCCTCTTTCGCGTTCCCGGCCGGGATGAACGCCTGTTTCATCCCCTGTTCCCGGGCGGTGATCAGCATGGGGAGCACGCCGCGGACACGGCGTACATCGCCCCGGAGCGAGAGTTCTCCGAGGAACACAGCGGACTGCAGCTCCGCGAGTTTGCGTTCGAGGCTCTTCTGCCCCGAAATGATCTGGTGGTCCGCGAGCATCATGGCCGTGAAGATCGGCAGGTCGTAGATGGGTCCCTCCTTGCGGAAGTCCGCCGGCGCCAGGTTCACGGTGATGCGGCTGATCGGGAACTGGAACCCGCAGTTGCGGACCGCGGACCGCACCCGTTCCTTGGACTCCGATACCGCCGAATTCGGCAGACCTACGAGGTCAAACCGGGGCAGGCCGCTCGAGAGGTCCACTTCGACCGTCACGAGTTCCGCGGACAGGCCGCGCACCCCGGCGCTCTTTACACTTGCGTACATAAGAATGTCTCCTTTCTTACATACCCTGACAGCCGGCACGTGGGGGGATGGAGACAAGGCCGCTCTCTGCCGCAGGGGTCAGGAACATTGTAGCGCAAATCGCCCCCGAATGCACCCGGGCCATTTGACAGAGACCCGTTGGCGATTTACAATGCTGTTGTTCCGACGGGGCACCGAAAAAGAAGTGTCCGAAAAAGTTTAAGGAAAGAAGGCCTTTGCATTGAATAACCTGTTTGTCAAAATAACTGCCATTATCCTTGCCATCCTCATGGCCGGCAGCGTCATGGTCGCAGGGTTCCAGATGTTTACGTAACCCCAGTATTTACGCCATTTTCGGTTTCTCAGCAATCGTTAGTAAACATTGTTCTCATTCGAAATTAACATTCGTTGATTTGTCCAAATTTCATATGTCTCTTTTGTGCATGACGTTGATTGACACTTTCCCTGATTTGAAGTATTTTAGTTTCGTGTGTACGATTGTGTACGGCAATTTTTTCAAGTGAGGTTAAGAAACATGTACGAAGACAAAACACTCGTCTGCAAGGAGTGTGGCAAAGAATTCGTGTTCACCGCCGGTGAGCAGGAGTTCTATGCAGAGAAAGGCTTTGAAAACGAGCCCCAGCGCTGCAAAGAGTGCAGAGACGCACGGAAAATGGCTGCCAAAGCCAACCGTGTCATGTACGATGCGGTATGTGCAAACTGTGGCGCAGAATGCAAGGTACCCTTCAAGCCGCGTGAAGACCGCCCGGTCTACTGCAGCGAATGCTTTGCAAGTATGAACGAGGCCCAGTAAGGCCCCTCGAAACAGTCGAAAAAGACCGCTCCCGCGAGCGGCTTTTTTGTTTTTCCGGTGTACTAATCCGGAAGAATCCGATATAATGAGGTTTGAAAGGAAGGTGGACTGCTATGATCGGTCTCGGCACCTGGGCGTTCGAGTTGAACACCCCTGTTTTCAAAGGCACCCTTCACCTGACCATTTCCGAAAAGAACGGTCAGTACGATTTCAAGCCGGAACTCCCCGGCTACAACGGACCCCTGGAATATGAGGTCCTGTCTGTCAAGGAAGAGGGCAACACCCTCTCCGGCGAACTCACCACATCGTTCATCCCCATGAAGAAGCCGGTCAAACTGGCCATGACCTTCGCGGGAGACCGGTGTGCCGCTATCGCCAGAGTCCCCCTGCTCGGCAAAGTCAATGTCCAGGGCAAGCGGATCGGAGGCGGCGGACGGTAGATCGCCCCACCTTAACGGGTAAACCGCTGTGCTTTTTCACGGCACGGCGTTTCCGAATATCTGTATACAGGAAAGGATATTTATTATGAAGTACGTATGCGATGTTTGTGGTTACATCTACGATCCGGCAGTCGGCGATCCCGATAACGGCATCGAAGCCGGCACTGCTTTTGAAGCTCTCCCCGAAGATTGGGTCTGCCCGCTCTGCGGCGTTGGCAAAGAGGACTTCTCTCCGGAAGCGTAACGCTCACCACACTGAAAGAACAAGACCGGAAGGGCCGAACGGCTCTCCCGGTTTTTTCTTTTTTGGGCGATGCATCTCTCTTTATTATTTTTAAGGGAGACGTTGTAGACTACTTTTAAACATGATAAAATGATAGGCAGCATTCTGACGGGAAAACCGTCGAAACAAGGGGCGATACACTATGAGTAGAAGTGGACTTTTGAAGTTCGGTGCCGTCGTCGGCGCCATTGCCGCAACGGTAGCGGGAACGGCCGCCATCGCGAACCGGTCCGCCGAACAGAACGAGGAGGCTCTGTTCGCCGGAGACCATCCGGAGAACACCGGATTCGGCCTCGGGAGCCTTCCGGGAATGGACAGTTTCCCGGCCGCGCCGACGGAGGACTCCGCCAAGGAAGACACCGTCGCGGACCTCGTCGCGAAAGCGCTGAGCGAGATCAACGAAGGCACCGAGGACCAGAAAGCAGCCGCGCTGGAAGAAGCGAAGGCCAAGGCGGAACTGATGGCCGCCGAAGAGCGGATCGCCGCCGCGGAGAAAGCGGCTGCCGATGCCCGTGCCGCCGCGGAGAAAGCCGAACGGGAACTGAAACGCATGGAGGACGAAAAGATCGCCGAAACCGAGCGCAAAGCGGAAGAAGAGGAGGCTCGCAAGGCCGCCCGCGCCGCGGTCGCCGCACGGCAGGAGCGCATCAGCCGGCTCGCCATGGAAGATGAACAGCTCGCCCGCGACCTCGAGAACGGAAAGACGTCCGAGCCCGACTTCGTCGTGGCCGAGAACGCCGCGTCCGACCGCATCTACCGCCGACCCCTCTCCCGCACCCCGCTGACCGACGACCTTCGGGTCGCCGACCTCATGAGCGCCGAACACGAAGCGAAGCGCGTTGACGCCACCGTCATCAAGCCTGCCATGAGCAAACAGACCCCGGAGGTCGAGCCGCTGCCCCTTGCCACTGAGACCCCGGAAGTCGAGAAGCTCGGATACTTCGAGCGCCGACGGAAAGCGAAAGAAGAAAAAGCGGCCGAAAAGATCCGGCTCACCGAAGAAAAAGCCAAACAGGCGGAAGAAGAGGCTCGCCTGGCCGAAGAAGCCCGTCTGAAAGCAGAGGCTGAGGCGAAAGCCAAAGCCGAAGAAGAAGCTAGACTGAAAGCCGAAGCTGAGGCAAAGGCCAAGGCTGAAGAAGAGGCCAGACTCGCTGAAGAGGCTCGTCTGAAGGCTGAGGCTGAGGCAAAAGCCAAAGCCGAAGAAGAAGCTAGACTGAAAGCCGAAGCTGAGGCAAAGGCCAAGGCCGAAGAAGAAGCTCGCCTGAAGGCTGAGGCTGAGGCGAAAGCCAAAGCCGAAGAAGAA
>ONJD01000027.1 GCA_900317985.1 uncultured Eubacteriales bacterium
GGGTCCGGGGAAAGGGGAAGGTGGCTTTCTCTTACACTCTTTGGCTTCCCCTTCCCCGGAAGCGAGGCATATCAAGTAAAGAGAATGAAAGCCCGGTCATGGGGCCGGGCTTAGACGTGCAAATACAAGTTTGCTGGGCTTTTAGTTGCTTAGTTTTCCGATTATTTTTCTTGACTTTTCGAGAAGAAATCCGTTACAATACGGGGCGAATTGAGTTGCTGCAAAGCGTAAGTCCGGATTCTTCCGGGCTTGCGCTTTTTCTTTTGTGTCGTGGCAGCCGTCGGCGGCTTCCTCTTCTTCCGCATCATGAAGGCCGCGAAAGGCATGACGAAAGTCGTCTCTCCGGTCATCTTCCTGCTCGGCTTTGTCTTCCTGTACCTCGGCGGCTGGGTCGGCACGTTGCTCGGATCCGCCCTGGTCGGTTTCGCCAACGGCGCCGGTGTCCCGTTCGTCATCTCGCAGGGCTCCATGAAAGCGGGCAAAACGGCTGCCAGCACCGTCATGCCGCTGGTCTCTGCGGCCCTGTACTTGAGCCAGTTCGTCTCTCCGTTCCTCATGACCGGCGCCTCCGCCGTCCTCGGGAACTTCCGCCACCCGGCGTACCTGTTCGGCATGGTCCTTTCCATCCTGTTCCTGCTCTGGTCCCTGACCATCAAGGTCATCGTGCCGAAGCCGCTCGAATTGGCCGCTGAATTGGAAGAGCAGAAAACAGCGTCTCATTCCTGAGACAGGCCCGCCGGCACTCCCGGGTGTTCGGTTGAATTCTGTCATAGTATGTGCTAATATCTCTTCGGCGTGAATCGCCACAGCAAAAACCGCATACCCACCTGGGGGTGCTCGCAAGACGGGCTGAGATGAGGGTGAGACCCGAAGACCCCAAAACCTGATCAGGGTAATGCCTGCGTAGGAAAGGAAGTATTTCTATGGCAAACAAAACACGTATCGACTTGAACAACCGGACCTTCCAGCTGGTCCTCAGCGCCGTCATGGTGGCACTGGCCACGGTGCTCAGCGTCATTCCGGTCATGCAGCTCCCCTTCGGCGGCAGCGTGACGCTCTTCAGCCAGGTCCCCATCCTGGCGGTCAGCTGGATCCTCGGCGTTCCCTGGGGCCTCGCGTCCGGACTCGCTTACGGCATCCTGCAGATCCTCGTCGGCGGCATCGGCAACTTCAGCTACGTCCAGGGCATCCTCGCCTACATCATTCTGGTGTTCGCGGACTACCTCGTGCCCTTCACGTGCCTCGGCTTTGCCGGCATGTTCAAGCGTGTCATCAGGAACCCGTACGCGGCGGCTTCGGTCGGCACCGTCATGGTCTGCGCCATCCGGTACATCAGCCACTTCATCAGCGGCGCCACCATCTGGACTGAGTACGCGCCGGACACCGCCATCAAAGCAGTCCTCGCCTACTCCGCGAGCTACAACGCGACGTACATGATCCCCGAGACCGTCATCTCCGTCATCGGCATCTGCGCGGTCATCGCACTCCTTTCGAGGTTCGCTCCGAAAGAGAAAACCGTCGAAGAAACCGAAGAAAAAACCGCAGAATAACATTCCGCGGCCATCCGCAAATTTTCAGCAGCCTTTCCGCAGGGAAAGGCTGTTTCTTTGTGTAGAATGCATAAGGGCGATTTATCTCCCTTGTTTAACATTCACAAAGATTGACCCTTGTTTTTTTCTCAAAAAGCTATTATATTATTAAGCGGAGAAAAGAAAGGAGCACTTCATGAAAAAAGGTCATTTCAAGAAATTGCTTTCATCCATCTTCGCTGCAGCCCTCCTGGTCTGCGTTCTCCTCGTTCCCGGTTTCGCCAAGACCGATGCCGAGAAAGAACTCGAGGCCGCGAACGCCCAGGTCGCAACGCTGGAGCAGAAAGTCGCCGATTGTCAGACTGCTTTCACCGAGGCACAGGCTCAGAACCGTCGGGGGTCCTACGGATTTTTCCAGTGGGCAGGTTCCAAGTCCGCCATCGAAGCACTTGACAACGCGAAGTACAAAAACCTCATCGCCTACGGCACTGCCGGCGACGCCACCTCGCTCGACAATCTCGAAGCCGCGCTGGACCTCATCGACAAGGTCAATGAGTACCGCAAGGCAGACGGACTGAAAGAGCTGGTCGTCACGGACACCATGATGGCGATGGCAGAGGCTGACGCCGACGCTTACTACGACCTCAACACGGCACCGAAACAGTTCACGGTCAGCGGCAACAAGATCGCCGAGAACCTTGGCACTTTCTCCAACGCCGCCAAGGCTGCCGACAGCTGGTACGCCGAGAAGAAGGTCGCCGAAGAGCATCCGGACTACATGAGCTATTCCAGCTCCAACTGGTCCAAGGTCGGCCATTACTTCAACCTCAGCCAGAAGAAGTACACGGTCACAGGAGCCGCGGCCAACAGCCGTCCTGTCTCCGGTATCAAGTTCTGCCAGGTCTATTACAGCAACGCGAACGGTGAGAAAACGTACACCACGAAAGAGTACCGCGAACGGATCGCTGAATACCGCGTCTTCTACGATGACAGAAAAGAAGACCTGCAGGAAGCTCAGGCTGCCCTTCAGGAAGCCAGAGTCCGTCAGGCCACCGCGCAGCGGATCGTCGACGCCGAGAAGCAGGGCACTGCTTCCACCACGACGGCCAACGCGTAACGACCCGAGAAAAAGAAAACCCTTCGACAGAAGTTCTGCCGAAGGGTCTTTTTTATATGTAAAGGCGTTTACGGAGCCTCTTCCCGTACTTCTTCCACGTCGTCCGTGATGTCGATGACGACGCCTTCCGGTTCCTTGCGCCCGGTCTCTGCCTTCTGTCCGAAGCCCCGGTCAAAATACCCGGTGGTGCCCCGTCCGGCGAGTTCCGGATGCATGGTGCGGTACACTTTCTTGCCGACGATATAGACACAGGGCCCTAAGATGAGGCCGAGGCCGTTGCCGCCCATGAGGGCGAAGCCGGCGACGCTGGAGATGATCTCCTCCCAGGGGCTGATGCCGAGAGACGCGCCCCGCACGAAGGGTTCCAGGACCTGCTTGATGACCATGATGATGACGAACAAGAGGAAGATCCAGAGTCCGGTCCGGGTGTCTTTCTGGATCGCCAGTTCATAGACAGCCCAGGGGATCATGGTGATGGACAGGCCGAGGACCGGAAGCAGGTCGACGAGGGTGATCGCGACCGCCGCGAGGATCCAGTGTCCGATGCCGATGAGTTTGAGACCGATGAGCAGTCCCACAAGGGTGATGGTCGTCAGGATGGCCTGCGACTTCACCCAGTCTTTCAGGGTCGACGTCCCTTCGCGAACGACATGTTCGCTGAACGTACTGGGCATAGATTCATGTCCTCCTTAGATGAGCGCTGCGAAGAAGCCTGCGATGGACGCGAAGATCCACGGGAAGGCGATGAGCGCAATGATGATGAAGATGGCGGTCAGGATGATGAGGCCGGCGCTGCAGATGATGCCCGCGCGGTTCAGCGTTACGGCCGTCTGCTTGTCGGGGTAGCTGTTCGGGACGGCTTTCAGGCTCTTGAGGCCAAGGTAGCCGCAGATGATGGCGACGACGTCCAGCGTGCCGAACGAGCCGAGTCCGAGGATGCTGCAGACGATGGAGACGATGCCGTAGAGGCGACCCTTGTTGAGTCTGCCCTGGATGAATTCCATCTCCTGGCGTTCTTTATCGCTCATATTGTTGTAATTTGCTTTGTAGTTTCCGTTGTTGCCGGTGTTCCGTGCGGGTTCTGCGTCCACTTTCTCGAGGGGCGCGCCACACTGCGGGCAGTAGACAGAGTCATCGGGAACTACTTTGCCACATGCTTTGCAATACATAGGGATTCTCCTTTCAGAATTCCAATCATAATATGCAGCTTTCATTCTCTGAAGTCCTGCAACAACAGTTCTTTTCTCCTGTTGTGGCTACATCATATTCGAACAAACCTAAAAGAAACTTAAAAAAACGCTACACCTTTGAAGTTTCGCGCTTTCTTTATAATCTTAAAACTTATTGTTGACTTTTAGGCGATTTGCTAGTAGAATAATTGACGTTGCACCGCTCGTGTGACCCTGATTTGGACGATTAGCTCAGCTGGGAGAGCATCCGCTTGACGTGCGGAAGGTCACAGGTTCGAGTCCCGTATCGTCCACCAAGAAAACAGGACACCCATTTTGGGTGTCCTGTTTTTTTGTTTGACAGGGAGGGGCTCGAACCCCTGGGCCGGAGCTTCAAGAAAACAGTCCGGTGGACTGTTTTTAGCGACGGGAGCTGCGGCAGCAGCTCGGTGCGGCTTGCGTAGCAAGACGCGTCGAGTCCCGTATCGAAATATTATTTGATTTATGCTATACTTAATCTACTATCACCACGCGAGAAAGGGTGCATCTCTTTGAAATACAACGGAGACGCAAAAATCATAAAAGCGAAACCGGCGGACCCGGACGCAACGTTCCGGCCGGTCGGGGAAAGCTCCGATCTCTTTACTGACGAACCGGTCAAAACGCCCTGGGAAAAGGAAGCAGCGAAAAACGCTCCGGACCCCGAGGAGGACGGTATCGATTATGAGCCCGCTCCGGAGACCGAGATGGACTTCATGACCGAAGAGGAAGAAAAAGAGCATCGGAAAGGCGTCATCATCGGTGCCATCATCGGGTTGCTCATCGCCGCTCTTCTCATCGGCGGTTACATCTATCATAACCAGTCCGGAAAGATCAAGAACGCGAACGTTTCCACCACGGTCACGACCGAAAAAGGTTCCCAGAAATATGGAAGCCTCGAGCCCACGCAGAACACGACCCGCACCTACAAGACCCAGCAGCTCACCGTCCATAAAGACGAAAAGGGCGTCTGGCGCTCTTACGCCGGCCTTGACAAGACCGTCGGTTACACCGGCGTCGTCGGCAACGACACGGGCTGGTGGTACGTCGAGAACGACGTCATCAACTTCAAGTTCAACGGCATCGCCTCGAACGACTACGGCTCCTGGCTCGTCGAGAACGGCAAGGTCAACACGAAGTTCACCGGCAACTACGTCTACAACGGCCGCATGTACCGCATCCAGGAAGGCATGGTCATCGGCAATGAGCCCCTGACCAACCGGGCAACGACCCGGGCGCCCACCACAGCGCCGACCACCGGCGTTCCCGTCAACGTGGTCCCGGTCAACCCGGTGACACCGACAGAAGCTCCGACCACCGCCCACGAGCACAAATGGGTCGCCATCTACGACGGCGATGCCATCGTGGAAGACATGAACCACTTCTGCCAGTGTCCGGAATGCGGCCTCCGCTTCAAGGACCGCCAGCTGCTGGAAGCCCACGCCTACTCCAACCAGCACAAGCTCAGCGACGACGCGGCAGACGATGCCTACAACACCGGCTCCGAAAAGAAAGAAGTCATCATCGGCTACACCAACGGCGCCGTCAAATATGTCTGCACTGCGTGCGGCAAAGAGACCACCAACGCCGACGAAGTCGACCTCAGCATCTGAGAAAACAAAACAAGAGCAGAGCCTCATTCGAGGTTCTGCTCTTTTCTTTTTGGGCGATTCACTGCGCCAGCTTCGGCAGCAGTACGTTCAGAAGTTTCTGCATGTTCTCGACGTCGTTTCGGTCGAGGACATCCACCGGGGAGTGCAGGTACCGGGTCGGTGCCGAGATGGCGAGGACCCTGCTGCCCGCTCCGGTGCGCTGGATGGACGACGCGTCGTTCCCGCCGGCGACCAGCGTCTTGGTCTGGGCCGGGATGCCGTGCTCTTTCGCGGTGTCCATCGCCAGACGGTAGAGGTCGTGGTCATAGACCGTTCCGCGGTCCATATAGGAGATGACCGGTCCATCGCCCAGGGCACAGGCGCGACGGGCGCCTTCCACCCCGCAGATGTCTCCGGCGGTGGTGGTCTCCAGAATGACCGCGATGTCCGGACTCACCGTGTAGGCCGCAGCCACTGCGCCGCGGGCGCCCACTTCTTCCTGGACCGTGAACACGAAGGTCGTGTCGTACGCGAGGTCGGAGCGGATGAGGTCCAGCATGAGCGCACAGCCGAACCGGTCGTCGAGCGCTTTCATCTTGACGCGGGACCCGCCGAACTCGACGTAGTCTGAACGGAAGACGGCATACGAGCCGAGGGCGACATGCTGTTCTGCCTCTGCCCGGTCTTTCGCGCCGATGTCGATGCACAGTTCGCGGATGGGTAGGATCTTCTTGTCCTCATCCCCTTCGCAGAGGTGCAGGGCCTTCAGCGAGATGACGCCGACCAGCCCGCACTCAAGGCGCACGGTGCGTCCGATGAGGACCGCCGGGTCGATGCCGCCGATCTCGTCGAACTTGAGGTAGCCGTCGTCCGTGATGTACGTGATCATCAGGCCCACTTCGTCCATATGGGCGAACAGGACCACTTTGTTCTTCGGACGCTTCGCGCCCTTCTTTTCGACGTACAGGTTGCCGAGCGCGTCGGTCTCATACGAGACGCCTTCCGGCAGTTGCGAGATGATGTACTCCCGGACGGGCTCTTCCCTGCCGGAGACGCCGGGCAGTTCGCAGAGGATGCGAATGTCTTCAAAGAGGGTCATACGGCACCTCCTTCTGCTGCAGGCGGGCCAGCCAGGACCGTAGCGGTCAGGAGCCGCGCGGTGTTCTCGATGTCTTCCATGGTGACGGTCTCGACCGTCGTGTGCATGTATTTGAGCGGGATGGAGACGAGCCCGACGGGCAGTCCGGCCTTCGAGTTCGTCAGTTCATCGGCATGGGTGCCGGTCCCGCGATGCATGATCTCGATCTGGTACGGGATCTCGTTTTCTTCGGCGATCGACTTCATGCGCTCAAAGAGCGGTTTGTCGAGGATGGGCGCGTAGCCGATCATCGGGCCGTTGCCGATGAGGGCGGCGTCTCTCGAGTCGATGCCCGGGGTGCGTGCGAAACTCACGTCCACCGCGATGGCGGCGTGGGCGTTGATGTTGTAAGCGGTGGCGGCGGCTGCCTGACCCCCGACTTCCTCCCGGACCGTGAACTGGAAGTGGACCGTGCGGTCGCAGTCGGCCTCTTTCAGGAGCTCCGCGGTGCGGATGAGGGCGACGATGCCCGCCCGGTCGTCCATGGCGACGGAAGCCACCTGGCCGTTCAGGAGTTCCGCGGGGTATGCTTTCAGGGAGACCCGGTCTCCGAGTGTCACGATCTTTTTGAGGGCTTCGTCGGACAGACCGGTGTCGATGGCGAGGTCCTTGAACGGTTTCGCCTTCCCCTCGTCCTCCTTCTTTGCAAGGTGCGGAGGGACCGAGGACACGATGCCGTATACGTCTTCCGCGCCATGGACGGTCACTTCCATGCCGGAGAGGATGCGGGGGTCCATGCCGCCGCACTTGTCAAAGCGCAGGAAGCCATCCCCGCCGTACGCGGTGACGACCAGTCCGATCTGATCGAGGTGGGCGTCCAGCACGATTGCCGGCCCCTTCCCCTTTATGGTGCCGACCACGGCGCCCATCGGTGTTTTGTACAGCTCATCGACATAGGGTGCCAGGGCGTCCATCGCCACACGGGCCACCTTGTCCTCGAGCCCGGACACACCGGGGACCGCAGTCAGGTCTTTGAGTAAGTTCGTAAGATCCACGAATGGACCTCCCTTCTATGGCGGACCCTTTTCCGCCAGACAGTGCAATTATTGTAGCACAGCGCAAAAGGCCTTGTCCATGCTGACGAAAACAGCCTTTGTTTTTTAGTCACTATCACCATTTACAAATGTCGACCTGAGGTGCAATAATGAATTTGCAAGATGAATATTCGGTATGGATATTCAGTTTTGGATTTCTTTCCAAGGATCAAGAGAAAAAGGAGTGAATTGCATGTTATTTGGTGACGGTTCCGCTGCTGCAATGGCTGCTGCGGAAGCTGCGAAAGCCGCGGTACGAAGTGTCGACAACTTCGACTGGACTTTCATTACCCTGCTGGCACTGGTCATCGTCGGTGTCTGGATCCCGATGTGGAAAAAGAAAAAGTACGATGCCATCGCCGGCGCACTCGCGCTGTACGGTGTCCACTGGTTCTATGAGATCATGAACGCCGTCATCTGCCACTTCTCCGGTTATGCCCTGTGGCATGTTTCCCCGGAGAGCACCAGCTTCATCCTGCTGGTCGGCGTCTCGTGGGAGCTTTCCCTCATGTTCTCCATTGCCGGGTTCATGTCGGTCGAACTCCTTCCGGAAGACAAGAACAAGAAGATCCTCGGCATCAACAACCGCGTGCTGTTCGCCATCGGCAACGCCGCGTTCTTCTCGATCTTCGAGATCTTCCTCGCCTCCACACCGGCCTTCATCTGGGTCTACAAATGGTGGGGCGCCCTTCCGGTGTTCATCACGACCTATATCCCCTTCTTCCTCGCCGCGAACCTCACGTACGACATGAAGCGTTCGACCCAGAAGAAGTGGCTCGCCTGCCTGTGGGGCCTCGATGCGCTCCTGCTCATCGTCCTCATCCCGCTCGGCATCATCTAAATCCTCTATCTGCACCATAAATTGCAGAATAACAACTTGGGAAAGCGGCTCGCACATCCGTGTGCGGGCCGCTTTCGCTATGTCTTGATTCGATTGGATCCGTGATCAGTACAGGATGGAGACGCCGGTCCAGTTGCCGTTGTTGTTGAACGCGACCCATACGGAACCCGTGGGGTCCCCGTTCTTCGGCGCGTCGAAGCGGAGGGTGGTGTCATCGTTCATCTTGAGGACCGCGTTGCCTCCCTTGACGCCGATGGCGTCGTAGTCTTTCCAGGCGTCCTTGTCGTTGTAGCCGTCGACGTGGGACTGGATGACCGGGATGACGTCCGCTTCCTCGCGGTTGCGGTCGTTCAGCTGAGCGTCGGTGTCGGTGAACGTGTATTCGCTCATCAGCGGGACCACGTCGCCGGCCGCGCACATTCTGTGGAGCTGGCCTTCGATCTGCCCTTTGGCGATCAGCGGAGAGCCCCAGGTGACCACGTGCAGGATGTTGTAGTTCTTCTGCATCGTCTTGTTGGCCGCCGCCTGCTGGGACACCATGCCGCCGAGGCTGTGTCCGGTCAGGATGAGGTTGGCTCCCTTCGGCACGTTCTGTTTGATGACCGCCATGTACTGCTTCAGGTAAGGGCTGGTCTGCTGTCTGCCGGCTTTCAGGACCGATTCCATGTCGACGTTCTGACCAAAGGCATTGGTCTCGAGGCCGTGCGCCGCCATCAGGTAGACCTCACACTGTTTGCCGTCCTGCTTCAGGACACCCTTCGTGATGCTGAAGCAACCCTGTCCGGAGATAGGGTGCGCTTCCTGGGTGTACCGGAACGTCTGGTAGACCTTCTTGCAGGTCCGGATCCCGGTCACGTTCCGGCTGTTGATGTTCGCCGCGTCATCAGCGCCGACGGTCACATTCTTCTCGAGCCAGGACGAGACGTCTGTGGCAGCAAAAGACGGCACGACCGCGAAGGCCGCCATCACGAAGACCGCGAGCACGAGGGCGATGAGCTTTCTGGTTTTCATAGTATTTCCTCCTTTGGTAACACTGCGGTCCGGTCGTCATCCGGACTCTTTTCACACTTTAGTTTAGCAAAAGCACCTGCCCGTGTAAAACACTTTCCGAGAGACGAAAAAAGACCGCAACGGAACCGTTGCGGTCTGGAGAGCAATTGTGATTGGTTACAGTTCGATGTCGACGGCGTCCTGGATATGCTTCTTCGAGTAGAGGACGACGACGTCGCCTTCTTTCAGCATGAGGTTGCCGTTCGGGACCATGGAGCGGTTCTTCCGGCGGACCAGGACGATGAACGTCTGGCGGGAGATGTCGAGGTCGCGGATGTACTCGCCGTTCCAGGGGTGTTTGCGTTTGAGGATGATCTCCTTGAGGTCGAGGTCCCACTCCTTGTCGTGGGCGCTTTCGGCGCCGAGGACCAGAGTGTCCTTTTCCTCGAGAACGACGTTGCCACGCGGGACGATCGTCGATTTGCCGCGCTGGATGACAGCGACGACGACGTTCGTCGGGAGGTTCAGGTCCATGATCTT
The DNA here is from genome assembly GCA_900317985.1 of uncultured Eubacteriales bacterium. Taxonomy (GTDB): domain Bacteria; phylum Bacillota; class Clostridia; order Oscillospirales; family Acutalibacteraceae; genus RUG420. Next base: position 9,990 of record ONJD01000027.1, read on the forward strand.
CGTGCCGACCCAGTCATCGTTGTAGTTGAGCTGGACCTTGATGAAGTGGAAGTCCACTTCACCGGTCTGCTCGTCCATCTCCTTGAAGCGCTGATACTGTTCAACGAACCCCGCGGAAATGATACCGGTGGGGATGGCGACCATGCCGACACCGAGGAAGGTGATGATCATACCGATGATCTTACCCGCTGTAGTGATGGGGTACACATCGCCGTAGCCGACCGTGAGCAGCGCGGACGATGCCCACCAGATGCCGGACAGCGCGTTGCGGAACACGTCCGGCTGCGCCTCATGTTCGACACTGTACATCATCAGGCTGGCCGAGATCATCAGCACGAGGATGATGAACGTGGAGGACAACAGTTGCTGTTTCCGGCTCTTCAGAACGGCCGTGATGGTCCCGAGGGAGTCGTAGTACGCGTTGATCCGGAACAGGCGGAACAGTCGCATGACCCGGAACAGGCGGAATACGGTGCCGCCCTGCGGGAAGAACCAGGGAAGGTAATAGGGCAGGAAGGACACTAGGTCGATGATGCCCCAGAAGGAAAAGACATATTTCGCGACGGCTTTGACGCTCCGTTCCTGCGGGAACAGCAGCGGCGCCGTCCAGAGGCGCAGGACATAGTCGATGGCAAAGAACGCGACCGTGACCGCTTCGACCCAGTGAAGAGCGGCCGCATAGTGAAGCTCACAGTAGTCGAAGGTGAACATGATGCTCCCGACGACGTTCAGGATGATGAGGATGAAGCTCAGGATGTCGTAACCGCGGGTGATGCCGGTCTCGTTGTACCCGACTTCGACCATCTTGAGGACGGTCGTACGAAGGTCCGAGAACCGGTGCTTCTCGTCATACTCCGCCTGCTTCTCGTCCCTGCGATCCTGGGCGGCCTGACGGCGCTCTTCCCGCTGGGCCTCCTTTTCATCCCGCTTCATCTGGCGTTCCGCCAGCTGGGAAAGGCGGCTTTGCGGTTTCTTTGTCGGCGATGTATCGTGGTCTGCCGTTTCCATGTCGACGAAGTCTTCCGGCTCCGAGGGGCCCGAAGCAGCCGGCGCCAGGACCGTTTCCTCCGTCGCCGGAGTCGGTCCGTCTGCTTTGCGTTTCTGGATGTCTTCGAGGAACTGGCAGTCTTCGTCGAAATCAGGTTCGGCTGCCGTTTCCGGTTCCGGAGAACTTCCGTTCAAAGGCAGTTTTTGTTCTTCGTTCATAGCGTACAGGTTCTCCCTTTATTTCTTCGAACCCGGCAGAAGGTTGCCGAGCGCGGCCGGAAGGTCCGTGGGACGGAAGAAGTTGATCGCCATCTGGCGGCGGTACTCCAGCGTCGGGCGGAATGCCTTCCTCGACTGTTTCAACACATCTTCCGGGATGCCGTCGGTCATCGAGTTGTAGAACGACAGCGCATCCTGGCGGCGGCGGGCGCCTTTCGGGTCCCACCAGCGCTCCGGGGTGCACTGGCAGCCCCGTTTGCGGGTCTTGTACATGACGGGACGGAGTCTCGTCAGGAACTCTTCATAATCTTTGCCGGGGCCGGCCCAGCCGACTTCGGCGACCGCGTACAGCCGCGGGAACAGGGTCTGCTCCAGAGAGCCGTTGTCCTTGACGCGCTCGGTCATAACGACCGCGACGACACCCTGCAGGTTCGGGTCGTCCTGACAGACAAATTTCCCGATATGGGGCTCGATCTCGTAGACGCGTTTCAGCGGGATCATGCTGTGCGGATAGTCGAGATGGAGTTCGAAGCTGTCGGAGTAGACATAGGGGTGGCCGTCGTCCGCGTAGTCCAGCATGGAGTCCGCGAAGTTCAGCGTCCGGAACTGGACCGCGCCGCTCGTCGGAGCGTTCACCGCTTCGAGTCCGTCATTGTAGAAGACAGCGGTCTTGTCATATTTCTTCAGAAGGTCCGACACTCTCGAGAGGAAGAAGCCGGACAGTTCGTCCGTGCCGGAAAGGTTTTCCTTTTCCATCTTGGTCTTGCAGACCGGGCAGGTCTCCCAGTCCTCGGTGACGGCGACGCCGCCGCCCACATGGAAGTACTTGGACGGGAACAGGGTCGTGATCTCCTCGAGCAGACGGTCGATGAAGTCGTAGGTGCCTTCATAGCCGGCACACAGGATGGGAGCATAGAGGCCGCCGACATCCGGCAGTTCCACTTTATCGTTGTAGCAGCTGTACTGCGGGTACGCGTGGAGCAGCGCCGTCACGTGGCCCGGCAGGTCGATCTGCGGGATGACCTCGATGCCGCGGGTCTTCGCGAAGGCCACGACGTCTTTGACGTCGTCTCTCGTGTAGTACTTCCCGCCGGAGGACAGTTCCTGCAGTTTCGGAGCGCGAAGCACTTCGAGGCGCCAGGCCTGGTCGTCGGTCAGTTTCCACTGGAGCACGTTGAGTTTGCAGAGCGACATCTGTTCGAGGATCTTTTTCAGCTCTTCGACCGACACATAGTTGCGGGCACAGTCGAGCTGGAGGCCGCGGACGTCCCAGCGGGGTTCGTCGGTCATCGAGCAGAGGTCGGCATCGTTGAAGTCGGACAGCTGGTAGAGGGTGGTCAGCGCGCAGATGACGCCTTCTTCCGAGGCGGCCTCCACCGTGATGCCCTCTTCCCCGACGGTCAGGTGGTACTCTTCCGCCTTTTCCGCTTCGATCTTGTTCAGGAACAGCCAGGGGCTCTGTTCCGCCCCGTCAGCCTCCTGTACCGGGATGCCGGTGCGGTCCGAGAACGCGGTCAGACAGTAGTCCTCGAACCCTCCGAGGTCTGCCACGAGGGTCTTCGGGAACTCGTAGTTCCCGAGCGGGACCCGGACCGGTCCGTTGATTTTGGGTAAAACATTCAGCATGGTTCTGCTTCCTCTCCGATTTTTCCCGGGCGGATCGTGATCTCCACGATCTCCCTCGGGTTGAACAGCCGCGGGATGAGTGGTGCCGCGGTATTGGAAACTCCGGTGCCCACGATCATATTGCCGTAGGCGCCCCGGACGTATTTTGCCATGAGCCCCTGTCCCGGCGCGAGGACGCCTCTCGAGAAGAAGCGCCACTGTCCGCCGTGGGCATGGCCCGCGAGGATGAGGTCGATGTCCTCATGGTTCCGAAGGCCGGGATTGCCGGTGAAGACGCCCCGTCCGTCCGGCTCTTTGATGTAGTACTCGGGATGATGGTTCATGAGGATCTTGAACCCGTCTTCCCGTTCAAAGTCCGCCATCCAGTCGAACTGGGTGTAGGGCGTGTGGCCGCCGATGACTAAATCGCCAAAACGGACATAGGTGTTGTCCAGAAGGACGACGCCGGTCGCGCGGATCTCCTCCGGGGTCAGCTTCGGGAATTTGATCTCGTGGTTGCCGTAGGAGAAGAAGGTCGGAGCCGTGTCGGCACAGGCCTTCAGGAACGGGAGTGCCCGCTTGTACGTCTTGCGGTGCCGGTCGACGACGTCTCCCACCACGAGGATGGCGTCGGGGCGTTCCCCGGCCACCTGGGCGATGATGTCGTCAAAGGGTTTATTGTGAACGTCGGACAGCATGATGAGCTTATAGGTACTGCTCACGTTCGTGCTGACGCGCTCGTAGGTCGTCAGTTTCATCAGGTTCTCCATTCTACCCGTACATCGCCGGAGCCCAGTGCTTCTGCCAGGCCGTCCGGGTCCGTCACGGAACCGATGCGTGTGTAGGAGTAGTCGCTTTCAAAGGTCTCGTAGAAGATGACCAGCGTGTTGCTCTGGAACAGCATGATGTCGCCCGCGTGGATGGTCCCGGGACGGGTGGCGCTGGTCGGGAGCGTCGAATAGTAGTAGTATTTCTCGTTGCCGTTCAGCTCAGTCATCTCGAGGTCGAGCGGCAGCTGCGCTTTCAGCGCCTGTGCCGTCTCGTTGTTTTCGAGCCGGACCGTAAACGTTTTGTCTCCGATGATGAGTTTCATGTCTCCCGCCTTCTGCGTGGTCGTAGCGGTGGCCTCCGCCTTCTTGGTATTGCCTTTCTGAACGTCGCCCTTCGCGTCGGGCACGGTAGAGACTTCGATGTAATTCCCGTCTTTGTCCGTGGCGCGGGTCAGGTCCGGAGACGCCGCCGTGACCTTCGCCTTCCGGGCGGCCTCTTCGTCGGCGCTCGTGTCTTTGACGTGCTGGCAGCCGGTCAGGAGCATGCCGAGAAGCAGGAGGAACGTGACGAGCATGGCGGCCGTACATCGCCAACCGCAGCGGAACCGACGGTCCATACAGGTCCCTCCCCTCTGATATCTTACCCTTTATCTTACCATGAAAGACTTAGAACTGCCAGTTTTGCTTTTATAATAAGAATTTATACTACTGTAAAGCAGTAAAGTATGGTAAACTATTACAGTTATTAAACGTTATGTGAAACATATCTTTACGAAAGGTGGACTTTCCATGCTTGCAAACGCAGTCACCGCTGTTTCGGACTTCCTGTGGGGCTGGCCCCTCATCATCATTCTGTTCGGAACACATATCTTCATGACCATCCGGACCGGATTTATCCAGAAAGATGTCTTCAAAGCCATCAAACTGTCGGTCACTCCGGATAAGGGTGCCACGGGCAACGTCTCTCAGTTCGGCGCCCTGACCACCGCGCTGTCCTCGACCATCGGTACCGGCAACATCGTCGGCGTCGGCACGGCCATCGCGCTCGGCGGACCCGGCGCGGTCCTCTGGATGTGGATCACCGGTCTCCTCGGCATGGCCACCAAATACTCCGAGACCATCATCGCGGTCAAATACCGCGTCAAAGGAGAAAAAGGCGATATGATCGGCGGCGCCATGTACGCCCTCGACCGCCGGCTCCACATGAAGTGGCTCGGCGTCATCTTCGCCGTCCTGGCACTCCTCGCCTCCTTCGGCATCGGCTGTACGGTCCAGGCCAACGCCATCGTCGCCAACGTGACCGCCGCCATCCCGGCCATGAGCCCGCTGCTCGTCGCCGGCATCCTCGCGGTCATGGTCGCTCTCGTCATCATCGGCGGCATCCAGAGCATCACCAGAGTCGCGGAAAAACTTGTCCCCATCATGGCTGTGTTTTATGTGGCAGGCTGTATCGCCATCCTCGTCATGAACCACGCTTACCTCGGCGCGACCGTCGCCACTATCGTGAAGGCGGCCTTCACCGTGCGCGCTGCCGGCGGCGGATTCATCGGTTCCACCATCATGATGGCGGCCCGCTACGGTACTGCCCGCGGTCTGTTCTCCAACGAATCCGGTATGGGTTCCGCTCCCCTCGTTGCGGCAGCCGCCCAGACCCGCAACCCGAAACGCCAGGCTCTGGTCTCCATGACCGGTACGTTCTGGGACACCGTTGTCATCTGCCTGATGACCGGCCTTGTCCTGGTCTCCTGCGTCCTGCGCCATCCGGCGATCGACGCAACCAGCGGGAACGGCGCCAACCTGACGGCCCAGTCCTTCGGGTCCATCCCCTATATCGGAACACCAATCCTCATCCTCGGCCTCATTTCGTTCGCCTTCTCCACCATCCTCGGCTGGTACTATTATGGTGAACGCTGCCTTGTCTATCTGTTCGGCGAGCAGGTCATCTTCCTCTACAAGATCTTCTGGATCATCGGCGTCATCGTCGGTTCTCTGATGGAACTCAACCTCGTCTGGTCCGCGTCCGAACTCCTGAACGGCCTCATGGCCATCCCGAACATCGTGGCGGTATTGCTGCTGAGCGCCGAGATCGCGAAAGATACGAAGAAGTACAAGGGCAAGCACATCGACGACGTGGACGACACCGAGATCCCGATCGTCAAGAACGCGAAGCGCGGCGTCCTCCATATCCCGATGGAAGACCCGAACCACACGGACTGGTAATTCCCGTCGACTGGCAAACCCAAAACAAAAATCGGCTTCTCTCCTGAGAGGCCGATTTTTAATTACCCTCAACTGAAATTTGCCAAGCTCGTCAAACTGAAAGTTGCTAGGGAGCCAAAAGACATATGGGACCCCCGTTTTTCGCCTTGACCATATGTCTTTTTCAAGCAGCTTTTTCTTCTCCTACTGCC
>ONJD01000017.1 GCA_900317985.1 uncultured Eubacteriales bacterium
TGAAGTGAGCATAATATAAGACCTGCTCCCAGAGCAGGTCTTTGTTTTTGACAATTGGTGAGCACTCAGGCTTCGTCGCCGAGGGCTTCCTTGATCTTGGCGAACGCTTCGGTGGCTTCCGGAGCATTGGCGGCCGTGACCTTGCCGAGGTCCACGAGGGTGGCCGTCTGGGGACGGATCGGCATGGTGGCGAGGACCGGGACGCCAAGGCTCTTGGCGATCTCTTCGGCTTTGCTCTCGCCGAAGACGTTGAGCTTCTTGCCGCAGTCCGGGCACTCCATGTAGCTCATGTTCTCGATGACGCCGAGGATGGGGACGTTCATCATTTTGGCCATGTTGTAGGCCTTCTTGACGATGAGCTGGACAAGGTCCTGCGGAGTGGTGACGACGATGATGCCGTCGACCGGCAGGGACTGGTAGATGGACAGCGGGACGTCGCCGGTTCCGGGAGGCATGTCGACGAACATGTAGTCGACTTTGCCCCAGTCGACGTCTTTCCAGAACTGCTGAAGGACGCCGGCGACCACGGGGCCTCTCCAGACGACCGGAGACTCCTCATCTTCGAGAAGCAGGTTCATGGAAACGACTTTGACGCCGTTGTCCGCAACGGCCGGCTCGATGCCGACGCCTTCGATGGCGGACAGCATGCCGCGGAGGCCGAACGCTTTCGGGATGGACGGACCGGTGACGTCGGCGTCCATGATGGCGGTCTCCTTGCCGTCTTTGGCAGCGGCGCAGGCCAGAAGAGAAGTGACGAGGGACTTGCCGACGCCGCCCTTACCGGACGCGACCGCAATGACCTTGTCGACTTCACTGAACGGGTTGGACTCCCATGCGAATTCTTCTTTGTTGAAAGGTACGTTTTCAGGCATAACGGGTATCTCCTCTTGATAATATGTCGAATGGAATTATAAACCAAACAGAATTATAACGCGTTAAGCGTTCGTTGTCGAATGCCGCGGCGGGTTTTCTCCGGGTTGCCGGCCGTTGGCGATTTGCCCCGGTTCTTTTATGACCGGTCAGTGTTACCGGCGCTGTTCCCTCAGAGTTTCAAAGAACTCGGTCAGCAGGGCGCCGCACTCCTCTTCGAGGATGCCGCCCTGCGCGGTCGGCCGGTGGTTGTACGGCAGGTCGAACAGCTTCGTGACGCTTTCGACCGACCCGGCCTTCTCGTCCTTCGCGCCGTAATAGACGTGGCGGACGCGGGCGTTGATGAGCGCGCCGGCGCACATGGGGCAGGGCTCCAGTGTGACGTAGAGGTCGCACTCCCAGAGCCGCCAGCCGCCGAGCGTTTTGCAGGCGTCGTCGATGGCGAGGACTTCCGCGTGGTAGAGCGCGTTCTTTCCGGTCTCCCGCCGGTTGTGGCCGCGGCCGACCACTTCGCCGTCACGGACGACGACCGCGCCGATGGGGACTTCTCCGTCATCCATCGCGAGACGGGCTTCCGCCAGCGCTTCCCGCATGAAGCGGTCCCGTTCCTCCGGCGTCGGATCCGGCCGGGTGATGCCGAGGGCTTTTCGTTCTTTCCAGTCCATCGCCTAACCTCCGACGTGGACCGTTTGGAACAGTTCCGCGAACAGCAGCACGAGTCCTACGAGCATGGTCGGTGAGATGAGCGTGTAGAGCCAGGCCTGCCAGCGCCAGGTGCGGATGCCTTCCTTCGCCGGGCCGCCGGGCATGTACCGGGCTTTGATGCCCTCTTTCCCCCGGTGCAGACCGAAGAGGTACACCAGAGCGATGGCACCGTAGATGAGCGCCAGCGTGTTGAGGGAGACCATGACCATGGAGGTCAGAAGGTCGTTGCCCTGGTCGAGCAGGGTATTCATGAACACCGAGTAGGTGTTGTTGATGAGATGGACGAGCATGGAGGTCCACAGACTTCCGGTCATGATGACGAGGATGGCCAGGACCGCGCCCAGGATGAACGCGAAGGGGGCCTGGGTCATGTTGCCGTGCATGATCGCGAACAGGATGGCGCTCGCGAGGACCGCGAATGCATCGCCGTACTTCCGCAGGGACTGCAGCAGGACACCGCGCAGCGCGAACTCTTCGACGAGGGCCGGGACGATGGCGTTCGACAGGAGCATCCACAGAAGCTGGTACACGCTGGTGGGGTTCTCCGGTTTGTAGCTGTCGAAAGTCACTCCGTGTGCCTCGAAGACCTGCACGAAGGACGCCGTCACGGCATTGGCGATGACGATGGCCATGAGGCCGATGCCGATGGCCTCAATGAAGAGGATGTTGGACTTCGGCTTGCCTAACGGCAGGAGTTCGTCCCGCTTCTGGACCTTCTTCACGAAATACGCGCCAATGGCAAAGGGCACGAGGATGGTGAGCAGGGTGTACAGGACCTGGACGATCTGCTGGAGAGTATATGTATACGGCACGGCGCCCGAGTTCACGAGCTTCACGACCATGCTTCCGCTCCACTCACTCAGGAAATGGAACAGAAGGATGCTGATGCCGAGGATGCCGCTGACTTTGAGGATCTCGATCTTCGTCTCTTTCGGCATGGGGGTCACAGGCAGCTGCCCGGTCCCGCCCGCCTCATCATAGACGGTGTTGACGCGCCCGTAAGGCGCCTGGTTGTTCTCCAAAAGGCTTTCACCTCCTACAAGGCTCTATTATATATAAATAAAACATGGATTGCAATTGCCGGAACGCCCGCGCCGGCTTTACCGTTTTCGCGGTTTGCGCATCTCTTGCGCGGTGCCCCTGTTTTTAGTATGATGGACTCGAAGACGACCGTGAAAACGAAAGGAGGCCCTGCCATGAAGCATCCCGTATGGCGGAGAACGTCCCGTTCCCTGCTCTCTCTCGCTTTGGCGATGTACCTCCTCTTCTCTCTCACCGCCTGCTCCAAAATGGAGAACGTCAGCCCGAACGGCGAGCCCACCCGCCGGACGACACAGTCCGCGGAGAACGCCGGGCTCACCTATGACCTCGGCGGGTCCAACGTTCAGGGCGTGCTCTCCTCCGGAGAGGATATCGAATACTATGTGCCCGCTCCCGTGAAGAACCCCGGCGACCGGACCGTCACGCTCTTCATCTGGAACGTGGACTCCTGGAAGACCGTCCAGTGGCACTACCGGGATACACTGACCGCGAAGAAACTCCTCGCCGGCCTCGCGTATGTGACCAACTGGGACCTCACCTGTGAAGTGAAACCGGCCACCCAGAAACTGACGTTCCGCTGGGACAGGGCCTCGTCCCTCTTCTCCGGCATCCCGCTCCGCCAGAACAAGGAGTACTGGATCGGGAACCAGAAGGAACTCGACGCCTGCATCCTCGACAGCGTGTACAAGACGATGCTCGAGAACCTCGGTCCGAGCTATTCCGTGTACTACGCGGACGCGGAAGGCAACGACCTCGAGCTGACCGACGTCGGCGTCACCATCCCGGCGAACGTTCCGTTTTCGAGTTTTTGGAACTATTGACGGCTCCGGTGACCATCGATCAAAACGATTAAGGACCTCCCAAAACGGGAGGTCCTTTTTTGCGCGTTCGCGCGGTTACTTCAGATAGTTGCGGTCCGGGTCGATGAGTCTCAGGAGGCCGCGGTTCACGAGCATGTTGAAGGGGTTGAGCCCTGCCGTGAGCTGACGGAACGGAGCCCGGTTGCGAAGAGACACTTTGATCTCGTTGTTGAGTTCTCCGGAGGCCTTCTGTTCGAAGTACTTCGAGTCTCTCGGGACGACGAAGGTCAGGCCGTTTTCGACGAGTTCGATGGTCAGGTCTTCGGTCGCGTGGCACTCGCCGTCGACGTTCGTCTGGGACGGTTTGCGGGCGTGGATGGTCATCTTCTTCCCGCGGTAATACTCGCAGAAGCCGAACTTGGTGTGGTCACCTTTCACCTGCCAGTTGACCATCATCGGCATAAACATGGCGGGCCAGGAGCTGGTGCGCCGCATGATGACGAAGTCGAGGGCGTGGTCGTCCGGCATGGCAAAGGGAGCCACTTTGATGCCGCTGCCGTACCACCGGGAGTTCGCGCCGACCACCTGGATGAAGGGGCCGGTCATGCGCTTGCCGTCGACCGTGACGTCGAAGTCGTGCCAGACGCGGGTGAACATGCAGTAGAGACCGGCGAGGAAGTAGGTCGCGTGGCCGGCCGCGCCGGGGATGCTCTTCGCCTTCACCTGCAGCGCGCAGGTCTCGGCGTCGAAGCCCATGGAGGCCTGGTTGATGGCGATCTCGTCGCCGGCTTTCAGACAGTCGATGGTATAGGGGGTGCCCTCGATCTGTCCTTCGATGTCGAGGAACAGGTCTTTATCGCCAAAGAGACGGATCCAGTCGTTGCCGGAGCCCTTCGGGATGACGGCCACCTGGGCATTTTTATGACCGAACGCGCCGTTGACGACTTCATAGAGCGTACCGTCTCCGCCGACGGCATAGAACCGGCAGGGTGCATCGCCAAGAGCAGTCGCTGTCTCGTCGACGAACCGGATGCCGTCACCGGCGGCTTTCGTCGTGTAGATCTCATAGTCGACGCCCAGTTTTTCACAGGCGGGGATGATGAGCTCGTTCACGATGTCGATCTTGTTGTTTTTACCGGACACGGGGTTGACTACGAAATAGTGTTTCAAAGCTGCCATAAACGCATTCCTCCATTCGACACTATTATCCTACTTCTTTTCAGAATAATCCATGCTATAATAAAAAAGTCTATTACACCTTCAGAAAGGGCGATTTACCTCATGGCAGCACCACGCAGCGACAACGTGAAAGAGATCATTCTCGCGAAGACGTCGGAACTCATGGAAGAGACCGGAATCTCGTCGATCTCCCTCGCGTCCATCGCCGAAGCCTGCGGCATTTCCAAAGGTACGCTGTACTACCATTACAAGACCAAAGAGGACATCTTCTTCGACCTCATCGAGCGGCATTTCCGGGAGCAGGAGCAGGAGCTCATCGCCTGGATGGACGACCTGTCGAAGGACGTCTCCGTGAACCGTCTGCTCATGTATGTCCTCGACCGGAACAACTACGAAGGGGCCCTGCGCATGCAGGTCCTGTCCTCCGCCTGTTTCGGCAATGAAGACGTCCGCCGCAAGGTGCTGGACATCTACGACAAGTTCCGCAACCTCATCGTCGAGAAGCTGCTCGAACGGGACGACTGCACCCGGGAAGACGCGGAGTACATCGCCTGGATGTCCCTGCTGCTGTCCGACGGGCTCATCGTGCATTCCCAGCTCGGCAACCCCGCCTTCGATCCGCAGCAGTTCATCCGCAAGACCGAAGAATTCTTCAAAGATAAGATCTGACTTTACGACCACGGAAGTCGGCCCTCATACGAGGGCCGGCTCTTTTTTATGGCGATGTACGCCGTGTGTTATTTCAACGTTTCGAGGAACTCGTCCTTCTCGTCGTACGCGATGACCGCGTCCCAGGCCGGGGTGTTGTAACCGTCCCGGTAGCCGTCATAACCGTCGCGGGTGAATCGCTTCTCGTCCTCGGCGAGGTCGAGGCCGATGGTGCCGCCGGGGTTCATCGTGTAGTCGGGGTCGAAGTACTCTTTCAGGAGTTTGAAGATGCCGTACTCCGTCTCGCCGATGTTGCCCTCGAGCCAGGGCGCGAACATCTTGCCGATGCCGTGGTGGTGGGACAGGGCGGCGCCGGAGCGGACGATGGCGTCAAGGATATCCTGCAGGTACTCATGGAAGGCGTCCGACTCGTGGATGGGCGTCAGGAAGATGAAGTACAGGTTCGCGCCCTGCGGATAGCAGTGGGACATGTGCGTCGTGATGACTGAGTTCGGGTGCGCGTGGCAGACTTTCCGGACCTCGCGATGTACCTTCTCCATGTTGGACCAGTTGACGCAGCACTCGAGCGTGTCGACGCAGATGCCGAAGTCCATGATGGTGTCCCGAAGGTAGGGGTCATTGAACCGCCCGTGCTCCCAGCTCTTGCAGACATAGCCGGTGAGCGGGATGGCGCCGTGCTTCAGCGCGATCTTCAGGATGTTGTAATAGACGTTCCAGGAGTAGCCTTTCTCGCCTTCGGTGAAGCCGAGGAACAGGCAGCGCTCCATGTCCCTGTAGCCGAGCTTCTCAAGCATGGGCTGCAGCGGCGTGTCGTCGACGTTGTAGAGGCGGAGCATCATGTTGGTCTCCTCTTCGTCGGACAGACGGAAGACGGAGGAGAAGCCGCACTCGCGCTGCATCATTTCCCGGGCCGCCTCCATGGCGTCGTTCCAGTTCTTGAACATGTAGGAGAAACGGTGCCGGTTCTCGGGCATGTAGCGGTAGAAGCGCAGGGTGACTTCGGTCAGGACGCCGAACGTGCCCTCGCCGCCCATCATGATCTCGTTGAGGTTGGGGCCGGTGGCCTCCCGCGGGTAGTGGGAGGTGACGATCTCGCCCCGGGGCGTCGCGTACTTCTGGGACACGACGAGGTCCTTGGCACAGCCGTAGTAGGTGGAGTTCTGGCCGGAGCCGCGGGTGACGACCCAGCCACCGACCGAGGAGTACTCGAAGGACTGCGGGAAGTGGCCACAGGTGTAGGCGCGTTTGGCGCCGTACTCTTCGACCGCGTTGTTGAGGTGCTTCTCGTAGTCCGGACCGGACAGACCGGCCTGGACCGTGATGGTCTGGTCCACTTCGTTGAAGTAGAGGACCTTGTTGAACTTCCGTCTCATGTCGAGGGAGACGCCGCCCTTGACGGGCTCGACGCCCCGGGTGACGGAGGAACCGCCGCCGTAGACATAGAGCGGGATCTTGTGTTCGGCGCAGTAGGCGACCGTTTTGACGATCTGCTCCGACTCGCTCGGATACAGGACGATGTCCGGCAGAGAGTCGAACTTTTTCTCGCGCATCCGAAGGAGGTCATAACAGGTCTGGCCGTACATGACGGACATGCGGTCGTAGTCGCCCTGAGACCAGTCGTCTCCATAGACGCTCTTGAAGAAGTCCACGTGCTCCTGCGCCATCTTCGGCGCGTATTCCGGACCCAGTTCGACCTTGTCGAAGCCGAGGTCCATCGCGTAGTCTTTGAAGTCCTCGTCCTTGACGTTCAGACGGTCCTTCATCATGTTGTAGAGGGACTCCTTCGGCAGTTTGAAGAAGTCGGGGTCGCCCCAGCGGAAAATGGACCGGTACGAGTCCGGGGCCGCCGCTTTGGTGATCCATTTCGGCTCGAAGCCGCTGTACGGTTTATATGCCATGGGTGTTTCCTCCTTTATGCGTCGGGTTGCAGAAGATCTGAGGTCGCGATGACGTCGGCGCCGGTGCCGAGGACATCGCGGATGAGGACGTCGCCTCTGGACACTCTCATCGTAACACAGACCTTGTCGATTTCGTTCATGACATCAAAGATCTTTTCTTTCGGGATATCCGTCGAGACCCGGACGGGCAGGACGGGCGTTTCCGGGAACGCGGTGCGCACCGTCGAGCAGATGGTGCGTTTCGGGGCGGAGAGTTCGTTGATCGCGAACTGTTCTCCCCTCGGGCAGCGGTTGCCGGTGACGGTAATGCTTCCGTCTTCCTCCCGGTCGACGGTCAAGAGACAGCCCTGCGGGCAGGTGATGCAGACCATCTGGTTCGGGGCCATGTCTCCGGCGGGTTCCTCCAGCGGGACCGGTACACGGGCCTTGTCGCTGCGGGTGTAAGTCCCTTTGGCGTATGCCGCGGCGTTCGTTCCGGCGAGCTCGCCGCTGTCGGAGACGTAGTCCACCAGGTCGAAGACCTGCAGGGAGTTGCCGCAGGAGAAGACGCCGGGGACGGAGGTCTCCTGGTCTTTGTTGCAGCGGGGACCTCTCGTAGTCGCGTCGATCTCGACGCCCAGTTTTTCGGAGATCTCGTTCTCCGGGATGAGTCCCACGGAGAGGATGAGGGCGTCGCAGTCGAGGTACTGTTCTGTGCCCGGGACAGGTTTCATGTGCTCGTCCACCTGAGTGATCTCCACGCCGGTCAGCCGGTCTTCCCCGAAGACCCTGGTGACCGTGTGGGACAGGTACAGCGGGATATCGAAGTCCCGGAGACACTGCTGGATGTTCCTCGCCAGTCCGGACGGAGTGGGTTTGACTTCATAGACCCCCAGAACTTCCGCGCCTTCGAGGGTCAGCCGGCGGGCCATGATGAGGCCGATGTCGCCGGAGCCGAGAATGACGCACTTCTTCGTGGGCATCTGGCCGCAGAGGTTGATGAAGTTCTGGGCCGTGCCGGCCGTGAAGACGCCGGCGGGGCGGGTGCCGTGGATGGAGACCTGCTTCGCGGTCCGTTCCCGGCAGCCGGTGGCGAGCACCATGGATTTCGCCGTGATGGTGTGGACGCCTTCCCGGTCGACGACGACGGTCTCGAAGCCGTCCGCGGTCTTCTTCACGTCCGTGACGAAGGTCTGGAGCAGCGCCGTTATGCCGCGTTTCCCGAACTCGTCGATGAACCGCTCGGCGTACTCCGGGCCGGAGAGTTTTTCTTTGAACCGCACGAGGCCGAAGCCGTCGTGGATACACTGTTTCAGGATGCCGCCGAGGCGCTGCTCCCGTTCGATGAGGAGCACGTTCGCGCCGGCGTCGTGGGCGGCGATGGACGCTGCCAGTCCGGCTGGTCCTCCTCCGATGACGAGGACGTCACAGGTCCGTTTGTCAGTCATGCGGCCCACCTCCTTTCGTGGGTCCGTAGAACAGGACGGCTTCCTCCGAGGACTTGCGGACCTCGGTCAGAGGGATGCCCTCGTGCTCCGCGATGATCTGCGCCACCAGCGGCGAGCAGAACCCGCCCTGACAGCGGCCCATGCCGGGCCGGACGCGTTTCTTGACCGCGTCGATGGTCGGCGGGCAGCAGGGACTGTTCAGGGCGTCGAGGATCTCGCCCTTCGAGACCTCTTCGCACCGGCAGATGATGACCCCGTAGTCCGGGTTCTCGGCGATGTACCTCGCCCGCTCTTCGGGCGCCATCTTGCGGAGTTCCGGGATGCCTTTGCGGCGCGGGTCGAAGTGTTCGTTCTTCGAGACTTGTTTCGTCTGCCCGATTCGCTCCGCCACGTCGTTCGCGACGTCGAGGGCGAAGGCCGGCGCGGACGTCAGGCCCGGCGACTGGATGCCGCCGACATGGTAAAGGTTTTTGCAGTTCCGGCCCCATTCGATGACGAAGTCCTCTTCGAAGGTCGGGGCGCGGACGCCGGTGAAGTATGTGATGATGTCCCGCGGGTCCGCGGCGGACACCGTTTTCTTCTGTTTGTTATAGATGGTCCGGATGCTCTCGGGGCGCGTCGAGAAGTCTTCCTTCTCGCGGCACTCGACCGCGTCCGGGCCGGCAAGGACATTGCCGTGGGCGGTCTGCATGAGGCCGCCGCCCTTGGTATGGCTCGTGAGCGCCTGCCTGTTGACCTCGATGATGGAGGCGATCGTGTTTATGATCTTCGCGGACTTCACGTCCTGGATGGTGTCCGTGCCGCGCCGCGGGTGGATCGAATAGAACCGGTCGTGGGCCATCTCGGCGACATCGTCGGCGAAGACGCCGGCGGCGTTGACCACGACGGTCGGGTAGACGGTCCCGCGGTTGGTGTGGACAGCCGTGATGGCCCCACCGTCGGTGTCCATGGAGAGGACCGCCGTGTTGAGGCTCAGTTCGACGCCGTTCTGCGCCGCGTTTTCCGCGTAGGCGATCGTCAGGTTGTACGGCGAGACGATGCCGGCGGAGGAGTTGTACATCGCGAACGCGAAGTCCGGGTTCATGGTCGGGTTGTCCCGCAGGAGCTGCTCCTTCCCCACGATCTTCACGTCGGTGACGCCGTCATGGTACTTGCGCCAGAGCGCGTACAGCGTGACCACCGGTCTCAGGTAGCTCTGCGTGAAGCAGGCGTACTGGCCGATGCGCCGGAACGGCACGTTCAGGTCGGCGCAGACCTTGTCGTACATATGGTTGCCTTCGAGCACATACTTCTGCTTGAGACTTCCCTTTCCGAGGTCGATGCCGGGGTGGACTTCCCCGTCGTTGCGGCCGGATGCCTGCAGGGCGAAGTCGGCTTCTTTTTCCACGAGCAGGATGTCGAGGTCCCACTTCGCGAGTTCCCGGGCGATGGACGTCCCCGAGATACCGCCGCCGATGACGAGCACGTCGACGTGTTTCCCGTCGAGGGCGTCATCGCGAAGGCTCGGCGTCCGCATCGGGATGGGCTCCGCCCCTTCGAGCGCGATATCGTTCACGACGTGGACACGCCGTTTGTCTTTGGAGACCGCCATGTTGCAGGCTTTCAGGATGTCTTTCCACTCGGCCAGACTGCCGGTCACCCGGATGGTGTCTCCCTCTCTTACTGCCGTCACGGCATTGCCGAAGTTCTTCTTTAATTGTTGGTTGATTTTTCGGATCTCATTCTCCGGAGCGATCGCCGCCCCCTTGCTCAATTGCGTCAATTGCTTCGAAATAAACAGGGAATTCACCTTCTTCCTGTAAGTCGGTCGTTTGACCGACTCTCTACCTCTATTATAATATGAACCCATGTAAAGTCAATAACCGAAAAGAAAAACGACAGTCTCCGGGAGGAGGCTGTCGTTTAGTTTGTTATCCCAGAATGCCGCTGTTCGCGATGGACTGCACGGCTTCTTTGATCTTCTCCGGCGGGAGGACGAGGGCGAAGCGGGTGTAGCCTTCGCCGAGAGGTCCGAAGCTGCCGCCGGGGGTCGTGATGACCCCGGCGCGCTCGATGAGGTCGAGGCAGAAGGCCATGCTGAGCCCGGCGTCCGAGCCGTGAGCCGTCACGTAGGCGTCGCGGTACGCCGGCGGGACCGGCGCCCAGACGAACATGGAGCCTTTGGAGTCGGGGACGTTCCAGCCGATGGAGCGCAGACCGGCACAGAGGGCGTCGCGGCGGGCCTGGTAGTCTTTGCACTGCTGCTCGACCATGTCGGTCGGGCCGGTCAGAGCGGCGATGGCGGCTTTCTGGATCGGCAGGAAGACGCCGAAGTCGATCTGACTCCGCATCTTGCGGAACGCCGCGACGACGTCCGGCCGTCCGATGAGAAAGCTCATTCTGGCGCCGGTGACGTCGAAGGACTTCGACAGGCTGAAGAACTCGGCGCCGATGTCGACGGCACCGTCATACTGCAGGAAGCTGCCGCCCTTCACGCCGTCGAAGATGATGTCCGAGTAGGCGTTGTCGTGGAGCAGCAGGATATCGTATTGTTTCGCGAAGGCGATGAGCTCTTTGTAGACCTCATCGTTGCCGACGCTGCCCATCGGGTTCGCCGGCAGGGAGACGACCATGAACTTCGCCCGCTTCGCGACGTCTTCCGGGATGGTGGAGACGTCCGGCAGGAAGTTCGTCTCGGCCGTCATCGGGTAGTACCACGGCTCCGCGCCGGCCATCTTGGCGCCGGCGATGAACACGGGGTAGCACGGCGTTGGCAGCAGGACGGTGTCGCCCTCATCGACGAGCGCCATGCCGACATGGCCCATGCCCTCCTGCGTGCCGTAGCAGGAGCAGACCATGTCCGGCGTGATGGTCACGCCGAAGCGCCGGTCGTAGTACGCGCAGACGGCGTCGAGGAGTTCCGGCAGGTCGCGCAGGGCGTATTTCCAGTTCTCGGGGTCCATCGCCGCTTCTGCCAGAGCTTCCCGGATATGCAGGGGAGTCTCGAAGTCCGGGGTGCCGACGCTCATGTTGAAGAGCGTGCGTCCCTCGGCCTCGAGCTCGAGTTTTTTGTCGTTCAGCGCTCCGAAGATCTCGTCTCCGAAGCGGTCCATGCGTTTGGAAAACTGCATCTGGTTCGTTCCTTCTTCCGTTTTCGGGGTCTTTTTCTGAAGTATTGTACCACAAGGAAGTAAATCGCCCAATATATTGGGAATAGAAAACACAGAAAAAACGTGCTATAATACTGCTCAATTCTTTTGTATAAAGTGAGATTAATGAAGAAAGAAGGGGTTTTATGACCCTCGACAAGATCTATCATGCCGCGTTTGTCCTGAAGGACATCATCCGGAAAACCGACGTCATCGCGGCGCCGGAACTCAACCCGGACGCGGACATCATCCTCAAAACCGAAAACCTGCAGGTCACCGGTTCCTTCAAGGTCCGCGGTGCCGCATACAAGATCTCCCAGCTTTCCGACGAGGAGAAGGCCCGAGGCGTCATCGCCTGCTCCGCCGGCAACCATGCCCAGGGCGTGGCACTGGCCGCGACGAAGGCCGGCGCGAAGAGCCTCATCTGCCTGCCGGACAACGCTCCCATCTCCAAAGTGGAAGCCACCAAGAAATACGGCGCGGACGTCTGCCTCGTCCCCGGGGTCTACGACGACGCGTACAATAAAGCACTCGAACTGAGAGACAGCGAAGGCTACACCTTCGTCCACCCGTTCAACGATGAAGACGTCATCGCGGGTCAGGGCACCATCGGCCTCGAGATCCTCGAGCAGGTCCCGGACGTCGACGCGGTCATCGTGCCGGTCGGCGGCGGCGGACTCATCTCCGGTGTCGCATACGCCATCAAGGCGCTGAACCCGAACGTCAAAGTCTACGGCGTCCAGGCGTCCGGCGCTCCCTCCATGGTCAACTCGATCAAGGAAGGCAAGATCAAACGTCTCGCGTCCGTCACCACCATCGCGGACGGCATCGCTGTCAAGGAACCGGGCGACCTGACCTTCGACATCGTCTCCCAGTACGTCGACGAACTCGTCACGGTCACCGACGACGAAGTGGCCGCCGCCATCCTCGCGCTCATTGAGCAGCAGAAGCTCTGCGCCGAGGGCGCCGGTGCGGTCTCCGTCGCCGCCGCCATGTTCAACAAAGTGCCGGTCGCCGGCAAGAAAGTCGTCTGCCTGGTCTCCGGCGGCAACATCGACGTCACCATCCTGTCCCGCGTCATCGACCGCGGTCTTCTGAAGTCCGGCCGCACGCTGTCCATCCAGGTCAACCTGGTCGACAAGCCCGGTCAGCTCCAGGGTGTCGCGAACTGCATCGCCGACGCCGGCGGCAACGTCACCTACATCAACCACGAAAAAGCCACTGAGGACATGTCCATCACGGACGCGTACCTGCGGATCACGATGGAGACGAAGAACTTCGAGCACATCGACGAGATCCTGACGGCTCTGTCCGACAACGGCTTCACTTACCAGCAGTTCTAAGCACTGCCAAGAACCCCACAGAAAGAAGGCAACAACGATGAGAACCATCCATACCGATACCGCACCTGCCGCTCTCGGCCCGTACTCTCAGGCCAAAGCCACCTGCAAGCTGATCTTCACCTCCGGTCAGATCGCGATCGACCCCGCCGAAGGCAAGATCGTCGACACCACGATCGAAGGCCAGACCCACCAGGTCTGCAAGAACCTCGGCGAAGTCCTGAAGGCCGCCGGCACCGACTTTGACCACGTGCTCAAGACGACCTGCTTCCTGAAGGACATCAACGACTTTGCGGCGTTCAACGCCATCTACGGCGAGTACTTCACTTCGAAGCCGGCCCGCTCCTGCGTCGAAGTCGCCAACCTTCCCGCCGGCGCCCTCGTCGAAGTCGAGGCCGTCGCCCAGGCAGCAGACAAAGACTGAGCCGTCCATCGCCCAGGGCACAACGAGCCCGGGCAATAAAACCAAGCAAAAAACCGACACTGTTCCCACAGTGCCGGTTTTCTTTTTTGTTCTGTTTGGAGTTGGCGGTTGGCCGTCGGACTCCGTTTTGCAATCCGTTTACGTCAGACAGCCTCTTCCGTCTTGGCAACAGGTTCTGCCAGCAGTTCCTGCTTTTCGCCGCGCTTCTTCCATTTGCTGATCTTGACGGCAGTCACGATCAGGGCCACGAAAGAAACGGCGACTATGACGACCAGGGCAACACCCATCACAAGGATGTAGTTGCCGTACGGCATATTCTGAAGCTGCTCCACGGTCTTCCCGCCGAGGTCCTCCGGGCTGACAACGGAAAGGATACCGAGGATGAACATATCAAAGACAGTGTGGAGCAGGATCGGGACGACGAGGGCGTATACATCGTATTTCTTCTGCTTCGTGACGCGCGCCTTCCCGTAGAAGTAGCCCATGACGAACTGGAAGAACAGGTGCATCGGCACGAAGGCTCGCAGGATGTTCACGGCTCCGCCGAGGACATAGTTCAGCGCTTCCGTCATGCCGAAGCCGGCGCCGACAAAGACGGCGGCGATGATCGCGTCCATCCAGGTCACGACTTCTTTATTCTTGAAAATGGCCAACCGGAACATGAGGTACTTCAGCACTTCTTCCAGGAGGCCAGCCATCAGGAACGCGGTCACGAAACCGATCAGCAGCGGGTTCTTCAGGCCATAGAACATGTCCTTTTGGAGTGGAAGGGAAATACCGATCAGAAGGGATACTGCGCCGCAAGCCCAGAAGCGGAGCAGGCTCTTCCACGAATACTTCTCTCCGTACTTCTTTTTCAGAAGCCATATGAGGATGAGGATATAAACAACAAACTGAAGGATACCGACGAAAGACATATACCTTCCCCTCTCATGTAAAGATTTCATTTATACTATAGCACATTCGTCGGCTTTATTCCTATAGGAAAACCGGCACTACATCGCCAAAGTCCTGCGCAGCTTCATCTCCACATAGCTGATGTCCAGCGGCGCGCGGCTCGTCTCAAAACTGTAGAGGATGTTCTTCCCTTCATAGATGCCGTTCGCCTCATACACCTTCATTTTCCGGAACGCGGTCCGCGCATAGTTGTCCTCCGACGTGTCGTCCAGCATCCCGAAGTGCTCCAGGTAGTACTCCTTCCGCCGCTTCACGTCCAGGATCATGAAGTCCGGACGCCAGGTTTTCTTTCTGCCATCGACTTCGAGTTCCACCGGGTACTCGTAGCGGTACGGAATTCCCAGCCGGTATAACAGGTTGGCGATCAACTGCTCCGACTTCGACCGCACCCGCTCCCCGCGGTCTGTCATGAAGACCGGCGCGTCCGCTCTGATGTATCCCGGCTGATAAGTGACCGCTTCCCACTTTGCCCGGAACTCCTCGTCCGTCTCTATGACCGGCACCACAAGCGCCTGCCTTGCCGGCGACAGTGTCGCATACACTTCCTCGACCGTATGCTCCGGAAAGAACGCCGCCAGCATATTCCAGGCCTTGAGCTCCCGCTCCGCCGCATGAAGCACCTCTTTATCATATGCTTTTTGCGCCAGTTTCCCGGCAAGCTTCATGTCTTTCTTCGACAGATAGACCGGGTTCCCTTTTTTACCATTACCGGGAAGTACCTGATAGTACTGATTCTTGCCACGACCAGAGAGTATCCTGAGGTACCCGGCGGGTGCTTTTGCCAAGGCCTTCGTTTTCAGAGAAATCTGGCGAACCAGAATGGCCTTCCTCTTCGCTATTTGTGCTCTGTCCTGGGCGCTACTATGCATTTCCATATACCCTTCCTCCTTGTTTTTCACCAGGTTTTTCTAAAAGACATATGGTCAAGCTCCTTTTTTATGTGACCATATGTCTATTCCAAGTGCAATTCCCTTGTCTCTGCTTCCAAAGACATATGGTCGGGTTCTTTTTCGACTTGACCATATGCCTTTTTCGAGTGCTATTCCCTTGCCTCTGCTCCCAAAGACATATGGTCGGGCGCTTTTTCGACTTGACCATATGTCTTTTCCGAGTGCTATTCCCTTATCTCCGCCTCCAAAGACATATGGTCGGGCGCTTTTTCGACTTGACCATATGTCTTTTCCGAGTGCTATTCCCTTATTGTTGCTTCCAAAGACATATGGTCAGGCTCTTTTCCGACTTGACCATATGTCTTTTCAAATGCAGCACCTTTTTCACCGCTTTTAAAGACCGCCGGTCCGCCTTCCTGGCGGCGTGACAGGCGGTCTTTCTTCTGGTGTCGGCATAGAGAACCGTGGTTTACCGCCGGTTTGCTATGAGGGAGCAAACTCGGCGGTAAACACGGTGAACTTTTCTCCTGACAGGCCAGATCGGCACTACAGTAGAGGGCCTTCAAGCTAGTTTTGCATCTCCGGGTTTTGTTGAAGGGTTCAGGAAGGCAAGCCGGGCGAAAAGTTCTTCAAAAAGGTATACCACAGAAATGGCGCTGTGACGGGTTCTCGCGCGGGAGCGGTCGAAAAACGAAGATGAACGGTCGCAATGTTGGCGAAAAAAGCCAACATGACGACCGTTCGGTGGTAACAAAAGGTTACATAGGGCAACTAGAAGGACTTTGCCATTCCGGGCAGAGTCGCTTCCGGTAGCGTCACTTCGGGCAAAGACGCAAGTTGGCGTCCCAAGTGCCGCAAATAAAAAAGACCTCCGACGTGGAGGTCTTTTTAGCGGTTAAAGCTTTCAGGGTAGCCCTGCAGGTATCGTTACGAGGCAACCCCGGCAGGCTGACAGGTCAGCCTTTCAGGCCGCGGGCCTGGCGGTCCATGTCTTCGACGACGATGTCGTAGACTTCGCCGAGGGACATCATGTACTCGAGGACTTCATACGGTTTGTTCGTATGGAAGTGGAGTTTGATGAGCTCGTCATCGCCGACGACGAGGAGTTCCTCACCTTCGAAGTGAGAGCGGATGTAATCGTTGATATCGTCTTCGTCCAGGTCTTCGCCTTCGAGGAGAAGCTGGAAGTCATAACGCGGATCGATCATAGTGAAGCAGTCCTTTCTGCAAAAGGTTAATAGTAGCGGCGCGGTCACTCTCGCAAGGCCTCGCCAAATGCTTGCCAGCAATTATAGAACAACCATCCTGGAAAGGCAAGTCTCAGTTTGCAGAGTTGCAAAACGCTGCAGGACGTAAGCCAGGACACCGCAAAGCGTTGCTTGCAGGGAAGCCGTGCTGGCGACTTACCGGTCGTTCAGGTGCTTGTACTCGCGCTCCGGCTCGATGCCGTCGTACGCGGGACGGATGATCTTCGAGTTGTTGGCGTGCTCCTCGATGACGTGAGCGCTCCAGCCGACGATTCGCGCCATGGCGAAGAGCGGCGTGAAGAGTTCTTCCGGAAGGCCGAGCATCTGGTAGACGAGGCCGGAGTAGAAGTCGACGTTGGCGCAGGCACCCTTGTACATGTGGCGTTCCGCCGCGATGATGCCCGGCGCAAGTTCGGCGACCTTGTTGTAGAGTTCATACTCTTCGGAACGCCCCTTCTCGGTGGCGAGCAGTTCGGTGAAGCCCTTGAGGATCTCCGCACGGGGGTCGGACTTCGAGTAGACCGCGTGGCCGACGCCGTAGATGAGGCCGCTCTGGTCGAACGCCTCCTTGTGGAGAAGCTTCCGCAGGTAGGCGCTGACCTCGTCGTCGTCCTTCCAGTCGTGAACGTTCTTCTCCATGTCAGCAAACATCTGGGTGACCATGATGTTCGCGCCGCCGTGGCGGGGGCCTTTCAAGGCGCCGAGGGCCGCGGCGATGACCGAGTAGAGGTCCGTGTTCGTAGATGAGACCACATGGGTCGTGAAGGTCGAGTTGTTACCGCCGCCGTGGTCCATGTGCAGGAGCAGGCAGGCGTCAAGCACGCGGGCTTCTGTTTCTGTGTAGTTCCCGTCCGGGCGGAGGATGTGCAGGAGGTTCTCCGCAAAGGAGCCGTCAGGGAGCGGCGGGATGATGTAAAACGATCCGTCGCCCTTCTCATGCTGGTAGGCATAGTACCCGTACACCGCGAGCTGCGGGAAACGGGCGATGAGTTCGAGGCTCTGCCGCACGATGCCGGGCAGCGAGATATCGTTGCCCTCCTCATCGTAGGCATAGAGGGTGAGCACGCTGCGGGAGAGCGTGTTCATGATGTGGAGAGACGGTTTCTTCATGATGACGTCTCGTACGAATCCTGTGGGCAGCTCGCGGTACTCCGCAAGCGTCTCGGAAAACATCTTGAGTTCTTCTTTGTTTGGTAAATCGCCAAACAGAAGCAGGTAGGCGACCTCTTCATAGCCGAACCGGCCGGCATGCAGGATGCCTTTGACGAGGTCCTTGATGTCGTATCCGCGGTAGGTCAGCTGGCCGTAGTCCGGGACTTTGACGCCGTCCACGACTTTGGTGGCGCGGACCTGGGACACGTGGGTCAGGCCGGCCAGGACGCCGACGCCGTTGAGGTCACGAAGGCCGCGCTTGACGTCGTATTCCACGTAGAGTGAGGAATCGATGACGTCTGCCGCCTGCGCTTTTGCTGCGAGTTCTTCGATGACAGGGGTGATTTCATGGAATTCCTGTTTGATCATCAGTGCAGCCTCCTTTCGTAGGGGATTCTTAGGGGAATTCGGGTGGCGATTCACGCCGGGCACCTATTATACCATTTGTTGCCTAAATAACAAACTTACAATTATAAATATTTATATAAAGAAAACGTGACACGCAAAGGGAAAGGGCGCGGCAAAACAAAAGCTAGCCAACGGGAAAGGCGCGACAGAAGCATCCGCCCCTGCCGCGCCACATGTATTTCTTTTTTTATCGTTGTCAGAGCGTCACGTACAGGCCGACGTGTTTCCAGGGAATCGCTTTTAAGAATCCGATTGACATAATGATTACTTCCTTCCTATTGAGTTGCACACCCGCAACGGTTTGTCGCGTCTCGGCAATTAAATTGCGTACAATCTATTTGGTTTGAAAAATGCGGCACAAGAATCGTTGTTCCTGTGCCGGTTTTACCGTGATGAGCAGGAGCGGTACATCGCCCCGTGGTCAGGCTGAAACAGCCGGCGTCTCCGTGTACTCGTCGATGACGACTTTCTCCATGTCGAGGACTTCTCCGTACGTGTTTTCGAAGTCCATGGCGATGAGGTCTTTCATCAGCATATCGAGGTTTTTGTAGTCGAGGAAATAGAACACGCGCACGCGGTTCTCGTCCTTGTCCATGTAATGCACTAAATACTCGTTCATGAAACGACCTCCCTTTCCGGTCTCTGGTCTGAAGTTCGCCCTCAGTGTGGACCTGTTTTGTGACGCGAACGTGACGTCGGACTGGCGCTTCGGCTGCGCCTTTCCTACCAATAGTCTAGCACCGGAAAATCGCCTTTTCAAGGGAGCCGGCGGAGTTAGCGAATGCTAAATTTTCGCATAACCACGTTGTTTATGGCTAACTCGAAGTTGCCGCGAAACAACAAAACACGCATGCGTCGCATAGGTACGCAAAGTTGTTTTTGTCTAACTGAGCCGTTAGCGAAAAGTAACTCCCCGGAGGATTTCCGGGGAGTTTTTGTAGCGCATTTGCACCAAACCGTGCCGTTTTCCGGCTTACGGATGGGCTTTGAGGAATTTGAGCGTGATCTTCGCGACCTGGTCGGCATGCGTCTCGATGGTCATGTGGCCGCCGCCCTGGACGGTGACGTCCGTGGAACCCTCCGGAAGTGCATCGCGCAGGCTCTGCTGCAGCTGTGCGTTGAACAGAAGGTCGAGCGAACCGTTGACATAGAGGATGGGGTTCATCTTCTTGACAGCGTCAAGGTCGGTGACGGTCATCGTGCTGAAGTTGCGGAGCGCGGCGCTGCCGGAGTTCTTGATCTTGTAGGGGTTCTCGATCTGCGCGCGGTCATAGTTCCAGGTGTAGATCGGGTCCATGGTGGCGATGGTGTACGCGAAGAGGATCAGCGGATCGATGGTGCCGGCGGTCTCGATGACCGGGCCCGCAATGCTCATGTAGGTCTCGTTGCCGATGAGAGCGGCGCGCAGACCGGTGGAGCCTTCATAGGCGCCTGTGTTGTAGAGGAGCAGGTTCTTGACCAGCTGCGGGTACTCCTGCGCAAGGCCGAGGGCGATGTAGCCGCCCATGGAATGGCCGGCGACGTACCAGGGCTTGTTGCCGTTCAGTTTCTTCATGAGAGCCGCGAACATCTTCTCGCGGTCCATGATCTTGGTCTTTTTGGTCTCTCTGGTCGAGTAACCGAAGTCCGGCTGGTCGACGACGACGCAGGTGTAGCCCTTCGCCTGAAGACGGTCGACCAGTTCCATCCAGCAGTAAGAGGACAGCGCGAAGCCGTGGATCATGAAGATCTTGCCCTTCTCGGCGCCTTTGGCCTTGAACTGTCTGTAGTGGAGGTCGTAGTCCCCGATGTGGAAGAACTCACTGTTCGAGTACGGTTTCTCCGGGATGGTCCCGTTGCTGACGGCGAAAGCCGGGACACAAAGTGCCACGACCATGATGACCGCCATCAGAAGAGAAACCAGAGTTTTGGTTGTCTTTCTCATGAATGTCTCTCCTTATCCAAATTTCTGATGCAACCCAGGTCCGGACTCCCAAGCCTAGCTGTTTTACTCATGTCCATTTTAACATCTTAAATTAGTCTTTAAAAGGGGTTTCGGCAGTTGTCCAAAAATAGTTTACAATTTCAGACTGATTTCAGAGACTAACCGTGGCGATTTACGGTATAATGAAGTCGGAACCAACGCCTGAAAGGAGGCATATCATGAACAACAAAGCCATGCACAAACTCAGCTACGGTCTGTTCGTTCTGACCGCTCAGGACGAGAACGGACGCAACACGGGCTGCATCATCAACACCGCCATCCAGGCGGCGTCGGAACCGAACACCATCACCATCTGTGTCAACAAGGCAAACTACACCCACGACGTCATCCTGAAGACCAACAAGTTCAACATCTCCATGCTGTCGGAGAGCGCGACCTTCGACATCTTCCAGCACTTCGGCTTCCAGTCCGGGCGCGATGTCGACAAGTTCGCGGACTTCAAAGACTGCAAACTCGCGGGCAACGGCGTTCCGATCATCACCCGCGGCACGAACGCGTACATCTCCGGCTGGGTCACCCAGACCGTGGACCTCGGGAGCCACACGCTGTTCATCGCCCTCGTCGCCGACATGGACGTTTTGTCCGACGAGCCCTCCTGCACGTACACCTACTATTTCGAGCACATCAAACCGAAGCCCCAGCCCGCTGCCGAGGCCGGCAAAGTCACCTGGGTCTGCAAGATCTGCGGGTACGTCTACGAAGGCGACCCCATCCCGGACGACTTCATCTGTCCCGTGTGCAAACACCCCGCCTCTGACTTTGAGCGGGTCGTCGGATAAACTTTCATTTTTCAGACTAATTTAAGGCAACTTTCTATCAAGTTATGTATAATGATAAATGAAAGTTGTTCGTACAAGAATGCGTGCGGACAAAATTGGCGCGGACTCAAGCCGCGAATCAGAATGAAAGGGAGCGAAACACCACCATGCAAATGAACAATCCGTACGAACGTCTACACAACTACCCCATCGTGGTCTTCCACGGCTTCGCGGGGTTTGGCGACGACGAACTCATGAACAAGTTCATCCCGTACTTCGGCTGGTACAACAACATCCGCATCAAGGACTATGCCGCGAAGTATGACAAAGAGTTCTACGTCCCGTCCATCTCCGGCTTCTCCAGCATGTGGGACCGCTGCTGCGAAATGTACGCGCAGATCGTCGGCGGCACGGTCGACTACGGTAAAGCCCATTCCGAGAAGTACGGCCACAACCGTTACGGCCGCACCTACAAGGGCGTTGTCCCGGACTGGGGCAAACTCGATGCCGAGGGCAAACTGAAGAAGATCCACGTCATGGGCCACAGCTACGGCGGCCCCACCGTCCGCTGCTTCGTCCACATGATGGCAGCCGGCAGTGAAGAAGAACGCGCGGTCACTCCCGCCGGTGAACTCTCCGGCCTGTTCGAAGGCGGCCACGAAGACTGGATCGCCTCCTGCACCACGCTCGCGGGCGCCAACGACGGCATCTCCTTCCTGTATGCCATCGAGAAACCGAAAGACAAGATCGCACTGGCAGTTCTGTCCGGCCTGTCCTGGCTCGGCGCCTTCAAGCCGGCCGCGAAGTTCTATGACCCCGAACTCGACGAGTGGGGCATCACCATGAACACCCAGACCGGCGAGCCGCGTTCCAAGGACTGGAAGAAACGTCTTCGTGACTACTACTATTCCGATGGCGACTGCGTCCTCGACGACCTGATCATCCACAAATTCCGCAAGACCAGCGAGTCCTGGGAATGCCACCCGAACACCTACTACTTCGCATACTATGCGACGAAGTCCTATGAGAAGAACGGCGTCCACCTGCCGAAGAAGGACATGATCATCCTCATGAAGGCCTTCTCCTACATCGTCGGCCGCTACCAGGGCAACCCCGCGGACGCGAACCACGCGGAAGTCACCAAAGAGTGGCAGGAGAACGACGGTCTCGTCAACGTCATGTCCGGCCGCGCACCGCGCACCAAGCCGTGGACCAAGTATGTCGACGACACCGACCTGAAGCCCGGCATCTGGTACGACATGCCCATCGAGGACAAGGACCACATGAGCTACATGGGTTCCAAGGAGACGAAGGAAGACTTCGGTGTCTTCTGGTATGAGATCTTCAGACGCCTCGACAACCTGAAAT
>ONJD01000127.1 GCA_900317985.1 uncultured Eubacteriales bacterium
CCTATTATACGAAAAGGGACCGGCTGACGCCAGTCCCTTTGACGATTCGTGAAAAACTTACTCGATGACCGGAAGGTCGGTGACACGGTCGGCAATGTCCCGGAAGAACTGGGCATAGACCTCTTTGTCCTCGAGGACGCCCATGTAAGACGTATGGTCTTTGTACTCCTGCGGCATGACGTTCCAGATGCCCGGTTTGATGTTGGCGGGGTCGAAGTCCTGCCACGGGTCCTTGAACGGATGATGCGCGGCGGGGATGTTGACGAGGCCGTCGTTCGGCATCCACTCGTCGCCGATGGTCTTCCGTTTGAAGTTGCCGGACATCCAGGCGAACGGACGCATAGGAAGCCACATGTCCTTCGTGCCGGACTGGCCGCCCTTCTTGTTTTTGGCGGTGCGGACACCGTAGTAGGAGAAATAGTAGATGTTGTCGTAAACGGTGTAGTCCTTCGTGAGTTCCTTCGCGCCTTCGCGGCTCAGCTCCCAGTGGATGTTGTCTTCCTTCAGGTTGACATAGTGGAGCAGGAGCGTCGGGTCCCAGCTGACATGTTTGGTCTGGCTGGAGAGGCCGAAGCGGTCCAGATGGAAGCCGTAGACCTTGGAGAACCAGGTGCCGGAGGTCAGCGGAGCCAGGGAGAAAATGGTGAATGCCAGCGGTTTGATGACCGGCTGGATCTGCTCGGGAAGCGTGACGCCGTTGTGAGTGCCGGCGAGGGTCGTGCAGCTGTGGACCCATTTGACTTTGCCGCCCTTGAAGAGGTCGGAGAGATCATCGGGGTCAGTGCCCTGGCGCTCGATCTCGGAGCCTTCCGCCAGCAGGTGGATAAGGGTGCGGACGGTGGGGCCGCCGAAGCTGTGGCCGATGAGGTTGATCTTCTGGATCTTGCCGTTCTCATCGAGCTCGCCCCAGTTCGGGACATAGCCGGGATAGGTCTTGCCGAAGCGCGCGTGGCCGTTGCGCTCGGAGTGGACTTTGCCGTAGTCGACGCGGCCGCCCTTGATGAAGGCGTAGAGCTCACAGGCTCTGTCCCACATGCCGGAGAACATGCCGACGGAAGGGGTGTCCGCGATATAGCCGTCATCGAGAAGCGCCGTCTTCGCGCTGCCGTTCCACATACCGAACGTCGGGCAAATGTCATTGATGCGGTCGTCGTTGCCCCAGCACAGATAGCCGTGGACCAGAACGAACGGATAATTGTTGGTCTTTCTCATAATGATATCTCC
Source organism: uncultured Eubacteriales bacterium (assembly GCA_900317985.1). Lineage (GTDB taxonomy): Bacteria > Bacillota > Clostridia > Oscillospirales > Acutalibacteraceae > RUG420. The sequence goes on from ONJD01000127.1 coordinate 1,225, forward strand.
CTTGATTTCTTGTTATACTTTTGACAAAAACTGTCCGCGTATAAATTACCAGTAATAGTATAACATGTTTTACTTAGTCTGAAGTGCCAAAATCCGCTCCCGGTTTTTTGTCATTTTGACGAATGGTCCGAAACGCATGCGTAAAAAAGACCGGTCCGTTCGGACCGGTCTTTTCAACCGTTATGAGATGTCTCAGTCTTTGGCGACCGGGACGTCTTCCCCTTCGACTTTGACCTTTTTGGACTTGTCGCGGGTGAAGTACGTGACAACTGCGAAGCAGGTCGCGATGAGCGCGAACAGGATGATGGCGACCATCTGCAGCTTGCCGTTGCAGGTGCCGTTCTCACCGAGGAACGCGTAGTCATTGAACTTCGTGGCAATGCCGCCGATGAGGGTGCCGAGACCGCCCAGTGCTGCAATGACGCCGGGGACGAATCCCTTGGTCTTCAGGAGACCGCGGAGACCGGCAACGATACCGGCAAGAGATGCCAGCGCGAGGATACCGGACAGTACCACACGGCTCAGGATCTCAGGCGTGGCAGCGTTGGTGACATCGTCGACATAAGTCGCGAGGGTGTCACGGACCTTGGTGGCCTGGTCGAGGTCGACATAGGTCTTGGTCTTGTCGAGCATCTCGATCTTTTTGCCGTCCTTGTCGTATTTGGCATAGTCGAAGTCCTTGCCGAGTTTGTCGGCAGGAGACGTGACGACGACTGTACCGTCCTTGCGGGTGTAGGTCTTCTGCGCGAGGACTTCGTCGAGACCGGCGGAGAGCTGGCCCATGCCGTCTTCGAACTGTTTGAGCTGGGCACGGCCTTCTTTCAGCTGCTTCTTACCGTCGTCGTAGTCAGCATAGCCTTTGGCAAGATCTTTCTCGCCCTGTGCGACCTGCTTGCGGCCGTCAGCGAGCTGTCTCTCACCATCCTGGAGCTGTTTCTTACCGGCGGCAAGCGCTTTCTTACCTTCGGCAAGCTGTTTCAGACCGTCTTCATACTGTTTGAGCTGGGCTTTGCCTTCCTTGACCATCGTGGTGACATAGACGGGAAGGTCTCTGACATCCTTCGGGATGTCGAAGAGGCCGAGCTTTTTCATCAGAGGACGGACGACAGACATGAACCATTCCTGTGCGGTCTCAAAGCCCGGGAGTTTTGCGATGGTGCCGTCACGGAAGGCGATGTACTGGTTGAGATAAGGGATGATCGGCTCGATCTTGGCGAGGGTCGCTTTGCCTTCTTTATAGGCCGCGGTGTTCTCGTCGATCTGTCTCTGGCCGTCGGCAAGCTGCTTCTTACCGGCAGCATAATCCTTGTAGCCCTGCGCGAGCTGAGCTTCGCCGTCTTTCAGCTGCTTTTTACCGTCGGCAAGCTGGACTTCACCGTCGGCAAGCTGGACAGCGCCGTCTTCCAGCTGGACGAGACCGTCTTTGTACTGGATGATGCCATCGTTGTAGGCTTTCTCATTCTCTTTGAGCTGAGAAATACCGTCGGTAAGCATTGCGACAGGATCGTCACCGGAGCCATCGCCCTGAAGGAACGTTTTGACTGCCAGAGCATCTCTGACACCGAACGCGCCCGCCAGAAGTCCGAAGATGCTGGCGAGGAGGATCAGGATGCTGACAAGCTTATGTGCTGTCTTGTTCATGAATCTCTCTCCTTTCTCATAAAAAGACAAACCAATTCACCATTGATAATACACTAAGGTGTACGGACAAATCAAGCACGAAAAAAGATCCCGCAGATCTTCAGATCTGCGGGATCGAAATCACATGCGATCAGCCGTTGGCTTTGCCGAATGCCTTTTTGATGTTGAGGCCGGCGATATGTGCCCAGCGTTTCGGTGCGTTCTGGAGAACGATCAGCTTGTCGCTGTCCTCGCAGCGTTCCATGTTGGAGCGGTTCGGATGCGTTCTCTCGAGATGGATGGCGTCGAAGGAGCACTTCGTGGTGCAGATACCGCAGCCGATGCAGGCGACCGGGTCGACGACGGAGGCGCCGCAGTCAGGCAGCGGGCAGTCTCGATCTTGACCTGCTCTTCGGTGAAGCACTTCTTGTACTCTTCGAAGGTCTTCGCGGTGTCGATACCGGTGACCAGTTCGGGTTTCTGTCTCTTGGAGTTGTCGTAAGACTCAACGGAGATGTTGTTCTTGTCGAACTCGAAGAAATGTCTGTGCTCACGGCCAAGGGTCAGGGAGTCACAGGTCGGGCGGACGAAGCGGTGCAGGGACTCTGCAGCTTCATGGCCTTCACCGATGGCGTTGACGACGAAGGACGGACCGTGGTAGACGTCGCCGCCGACGAAGATGTCGGGTACGGAAGTCTGATAGGTGAACGGGTCAGCCTTCGGGTAGTTGCCGTGGACGAATTCCATGTGATGACGTAGTCGGCTTCGACCGTGATGGTGTCATTCTCGTCATACTTCGGAGCGAACTTGTGGTTCTCGTCGAAGACGGAGAGGCACTTCTTGAAGACGACGCCGGTGACTTTGCCGTTCTTGTCTTTGAGGAATTCTTTCGGGCCCCAGCCATTGTTGATGGCGATGTTCTCAGCGAGGGTCTCTTCGACTTCTTCGTCGGAAGCAGGCATGGTCTCGCGGGACTCGAGGCAGAAC
>ONJD01000112.1 GCA_900317985.1 uncultured Eubacteriales bacterium
GTAGGAGAAGAAAAAGCTGCTTGAAAAAGACATATGGTCAATGCGAAAAACGGGGGTCCCATATGTCTTTTGGCTCCCCAGCAACTTTCAGTTTGACGAATTCGAGACACAATAAAACGCCGTGCTGCTACACGGCGTTTTTTATTGTGTCTCAGTGTTTGCTGAGGGACTCGTTGATCGCCTTCTCGTTCGCCTTGGAACTGAAGAAGATGATGAGGTAGAGGACCACGTAGATGATGAGGAACTGCGGCAGCATGGCCTTCACGAGGGCGAGGCCTTCACCGTACCCGCAGAGGAAACAGGACACGGCGACCGTGGTGAAGGTGAGTGCAAAGTGGATGGCGGTGGCGCCGGGGAGCGGCAGGCGGTCCGTATACATGACCGTGGTGTAAATGCCGATGAGGAACGACGTGACGAGCCAGGCGGTGAGCTCCGTCATGGATGCCCCGGTGGCGCCCGTGAGGAGCAGGGACAGGGTGGTGACGATGGAACCGATGCCGGCGCCGATCAGACCGAAATTGAGAAAATGGAAAAAGGTTTTCATGGTGTTATCTCCTTACGAATTCTTTGAATGTCTGGAAGTACTTGCGTGAAATGGTGAGGGTTTCGTCGCTGTCTTTCATGCGTGCCGAGTAGTTTCCGCTGAATTCTGCGGCGATGGACCGCACGTAGTTGATGTTGACGACCGTGCTCTTGTTGATCTGGATGAAGCCTTTGCTGTTCAGGGCCGCCGCCAGTTCGTAGAGCTTTTCCCGGATCTCGAACCGGCCTTCTTTCGTGACCGCGTAAGTCCTGCCTCCGGAAGATTCGAAATAGCGGATGTCGCCCGGGTCGACGAGGAAGCTCTCGTCTTCGTCCTGCAGAACCAGCTTCCCGAAGGAAGACGCGTGGTTCAGGGTGGCAAGGACCTGTCGGGCCTCTTTGCTTTCCGTGTCTCCTCGGAGGACGACCTCCAGTTCCTGACCAAGAATGTGTTCTAACGTGATTTTCAAGTGACCACCTCCGTGTGTTCTGTCTGCATTATAGCAGGGCTTTGCAGTTTTGCCACCGCTTTCGCGCTAAGTGGTCGAAAATCCGCGATAAGTGGTAAAAAGACAAAAGGAAACCCCCACAACCATTTGGCTGTGGGGGTTTTAAATGGTGGACCTGATGAGACTCGAACTCACTACCTCTGCAATGCGAATGCAACGCTCTCCCAGATGAGCTACAGGCCCATAACGCTTGTCTATTATAAGAGGTTTTAGGCCTCTCGTCAAGCAAAAACAAGCGGAATCTTTACTTGATGATCTTCTTGCAGACGTCGTTCAGACAGCAACGCTCGCAGTGTGCTTTCCGGGCGGTGCAGGTGGCACGGCCGTGGAGCACGCAGCGGTGGCAGAAGTTGTTGCACCGCGCCCGGCATGCCGTAGATGTCTCCGGCGATGAGGTTCGCGGTCTTCCGGCCGACGCCCTGCAGGGAAGTGAGCTCTTCGATGGTCGAAGGCACTTTGCCGTCGAAGCCGTCGAGGATCTGGTTCGCCATGATGACGAGGTCCCTCGCCTTGGTGCGGAAGAAACCGGTAGAGCGGATGAGTTCTTCGACGTCTTCGACGTCCGCCGCGGCCATCTCGACCGGAGTCGGGTACTTTTCGAACAATGCCGGTGTGACCATATTCACACGGGCGTCCGTGCACTGGGCGGACAGGCGCACCGCGACCAGCAGCTGGTACGGGTCCTCATAGGTGAGGGAGCAGAGGTCGTCCGGAAACTCCGCTTTCAGTAATTCGACACACGCGACGGCGCGTTCTTTCTTGGTCATGGGTTATTCTCCTTAGATGATATGGATGAGGTGCAGCAGCTCCAACACCAGCCACCACGCCGGGACGTGGACGATGTACACGAGCAGCGCATGCCGGCCCAGCCAGTTGATGGGGCCGAGGCGTGCCTTGTACGCGAAGTTCGGCACGTGGCCGTTCTGGATGTAGATGCCGAAGTAAGCGCCGGCGAGGAACAGGAACAGCCAGGGGATGAGCGGGAAGTAGTCCGCCGACCAGAAGGCCTGGTCGTGGATGCCCAGCGGGAACGTCCAGAAGTGAGACGTCCAGGCGGCCGGGAGGCGGCCCTCCCATTCGCCGGGGAACCCGATGCGTCCGTCTTCGAAGAAGCGGGTCACATACCAGAAGACCAGCATGAGGTAGGCACCGGCGGCCGGCGGGAGCCAGTCGAGGACTTTGTGCGCGAGGGCAAAGAACAGGATGGAGACCGATAACAGGTTCAGGATGCCGAACCAGATCTCCGTCCCGGAGAAGTCAAAGCCGAACCGCTCGAGCTGCGGGAGGCCCAGAATGGTTATGAGGTTGATCGCCAACGCGACACCGAACAGCTTGAGCCCGCGCTCCCAGTTGGAGTGGGACAGCCGGCAGGAGATGCCGCAGAGGAGTATGAAAATGCCCGCAAAGATGGGCTGGACCGGACGGAAGAAGTCGTAGGCCTGTCCACCGGCGACGATGCCGAAGGACTGGAAGGCCAGAAGGAACCCGTGGTAGAAGATCATGCAGAAGACGCAGAACCCTCTGAGGTCGTCCATGAGCCCGATGCGGTTTGTGGAAGCAGCCGATTTCGCAGGCTTGCTGCGTTTGGCTGCGGACGTTTTAGCCATTTGATCACCGTTGCCGATTATACCTTATTTTGTTATAGTTAACAAGAAACGGGCGGACGAGCATGTCAGCCCACCCCGCTTTAGGAGGCACCCTATGCAGAACTCAACTTCCGGCGCGCCGATCCGCGCGGTCCTGTTCGACTGGGACGGCACCGTGGCCGACACGCGCCCCGGCATTTTCAACAGCGTGCGTTACGCGATCGGACAATACGGCATCGCCGACAGACCCGACGACGAACTGCGCTACTTCATCGGCCCGCCGCTCTACGACGGTTTCGAGCACGTCTTCGGCGTCTCGCCCGAGCTGGCGAACGAACTCACCGACACCTACCGTGTCTACTACCGGGACAAAGGCATCTTCGAGTGCAATGTCTATGACGGTGTGGGCGATCTACTGCGCGAGCTTCACGACGCCGGCGTCAAAACGGCGGTGGTCTCTTCCAAACCGAAAGAGTTCCTCGACCGGCTGGTCGAGCACTTCGGTCTTGCGGAACACCTGGACGCGGTGGTCGGTCCCGCCATAGACAACCACAATTCCAACAAGACAGTGCTCGTGAACCAGGCACTCAAGGAACTCATGCTCCTGCCCTCGACCGTCGCCATGATCGGCGATCGCCACTTCGACATGGAGGGCGCGAAGGCGGCGGGGGTCAACGCGGTCGGTGTGCTGTACGGGTACGGCACGGAAGAGGAACTGTGCGCGGCCGGCGCCGACGCCGTCTGTGAACAGGTCGCCGACCTGAGAGGTTTCCTTTTGCAGCACTGCGGGGTGTCCTGACGGCCTTCTCTACATTTTGTGGTCGCCAAAAAGCGCGCCACAACCACCCCGAAAAAGTCTTTTCGGTAAAAGGAAAAACTTGTTGACTTGCCCTTATTCATAAGTTATAATAACTCTCGCTTGATTGCACATGGCGGCGTAGCTCAGTTGGCTAGAGCAACCGGTTCATACCCGGTAGGTCAGCGGTTCAAGTCCACTCGCCGCTACCATGTGGGACACCTCCGGGTGTCCCATTCCACGGCCCGGTGGTCAAGCGGTTAAGACACCGCCCTTTCACGGCGGTAACACGGGTTCGATTCCCGTCCGGGTCACCAAAAGAAGAAAGCACTCCATTCGGAGTGCTTTTTCTTTTGTTTCCCCGGACGCGGAATCGAACCTTTAGGCTCGAGCGTCAAGAAAACAGTCCTGCGGACTGTTTTTAGCGAGAGGAGCTGCGGCAGCAGCTCGGAGTGGTTTTCGCAAAGCGAAAAGCACGTCGATTCCCGTCCGGGTCACAAGCCGGATTCCCGTCCGGGCCACCAAAAATACCCATTGTTTTTCGCTGAATTATCGCACGTTAACCGCATTTCAAAGAAACTGTAAACATCCGCGCCAAACGCTTTGACACCTGTATAAGATATATTACCATGAAGTTGGACCTATTAAATTGCTTGGAAAGGAGGGCGCAGAATGTTTACTTTACTTGCTCTGTATCAGTGGATCAAAGTCCTGACCTGGCCGCTGCATCCGTGGACCATCTGACATCATTTGAAACGCCGGCAGACCGATGTCTGCCGGCTTCTTTTGTTTCCCATCCGGGTCGGAGCGGGTATGGTATAATAGCGGTAGTCATTTTGAGAATAAAGGAGAGTCCCTATGAAACGGAGAATCAAAGCCATCCTCGCAGCCCTGCTGACCGCCCTGATGCTGGCCACGGCTGCCGTCCCGGCCTTCGCCGTCGAAGCCAAAGCGGTCCCGGGCACTGTGACCGCACAGGCCAACGCCGGATTCGTCGACGTGACGACCGAGTACATCGCCCTCAACGCCCTGCGCCGCGAACCTTTCGTCTCGTACCTCAACGCGGACAACTTCACCCGCACGTTCTACAACACGACCGTCTTCGACCAGCTTCCGGTCCTCATGTACAACGCCGAGCTCGAAAAGGCCGCAAAGGTCCGTGCCAAAGAGATCGTCAAACTCTTCAGTCATACCCGCCCGAACGGACAGCGCTGCTTCACCGCCTACCCGAAGATGCGCGCCCTCGGCGAGAACATCGCCTGCGGACAGAGCTCCGTGACCGAAGTCATGCTGGCCTTCGCCGAAGCGGACAAACCCTACTCCGACCAGGGCCACCGCCGCAATATGCTGAACCCGAACTTCAACGCGGTCGGCTGCGCCTGCTACAAAGTCGGGAATTACTGCTACTGGGTCCAGTGCTTCGGCAGGGTGTAAGATAAAGATATTTACTAGAACCGCGGGAAACCTCCAAAGTGTGCATACAATGAAGTGGAACGAGACCTCTCGTTTGCGCGCAAATCATTGAATGTACAAAGGAGGAAATACCCATGGGCAAATTCACGATCAAACCGACCAACACAGGCTACGTCTTCAATCTGAAAGCCGGCAACGGCGAAGTCATCGCGGTCTCGCAGATCTATAAAAGCTTAGACGGCGCGAAGAACGGCATCGC
>ONJD01000018.1 GCA_900317985.1 uncultured Eubacteriales bacterium
GCCGGGCTTCTTGTACTGCCAGATCTGTCGGACAGGCTCGTAGAAGAAGTCATAGAGGTTCTGCGTGGTATTGGAGACCGGGTTCAGGCCCAGATGGATGGTATTCGGGAGAGCGACCGTACCGACATACGGAAGGTCGACCTCGACCGGGCGATCCATGAACGTGAGCTTGTAAGAACCGGATTCGCGACCCGGGGTGAAGTTCAGGAATTTGAACGAGTTGGCGCTGGAGAGCGCGACGATGGTGACATCCGGGTTGAGTCGGTAGATCGACCGGATGATGGCATTATAGTTCTGCTGATACTGAACGAAGTAAGTGGACAGGTTCTCGATCCATGCAGACCAGAACTTGGCCCAGAGCTGCGGGTTCTCGGCAAAGCCGGCGAGGTAGTACATCGCGTTGCGGACGACCGTGCCCCAGGAGGCGATGGCATAGATGAGGGCGATGGTGCCGTACCAGGAGTCGTTGACGCCGATGTCGATCGTGATGAGGTCGGCCTTTTTGATCGTGTTGCGGATGTAGGACTTCTCGTTGTCCAGCCATTTCTTGCTGTAGATGTTGCCGGTGAAGTTCGCGAGCTCCTGCTCTTCCCACCACTTCATCTTATAGCTCGGGTCGAGCTCATAGCGAAGCGAACCGGAAGTAAAGCCAGGGTAAGCGAGAGAATAAAACTTCGCGCCGGTATCGCGTGCAACGTGGTCCGCATAGGAACCTTTGATGCGCGTCTTGTAGACGATCTTCTTACCGCGTCTGTTGTAGTCCGGAAGACCGAAGCCGGCGGCGACACTGTCGCCGACACAGACATAAGTGCCATAATGCTTGACATTGTTCCGGTTGGCGGCAAACGCGGTGACCGCGACTGCGGAGACCATCAGGACCATCGTCAGCAGGACGGCGACGAACTTGCGAGCTGTCTTTCTCATTTGATTCATCTCCAAATCTTTTCTATCGGGTGGTTGTTCGGATACATACTAATGGACCGTTCTATTATACGGTCATTCGGACAACATGACAATAGACATCTGACAACTGAATGACCGAAAAAAGCCTAAACTACGTGAAAATGTGCACCTATTATCTTATCATTCTAAGAAACCAAACAAAAAACAGCCCGGGAAACCGTTCCCGGGCTGCCTGGCAGGGATGGTGCGATTTGAACGCACGAGTCACGGAGTCAAAGTCCGTTGCCTTAACCGCTTGGCTACACCCCTGTGTATGAAAAAAGCCGCCCGACAAATGTGGGCGGCCGTTTTGCTATAGTGGGGTGGGCGGAGGGATTCGAACCCTCGGTCTCCAGAGCCACAATCTGGCGCTTTAACCAACTAAGCTACGTCCACCATATATCGCAAAAATGGCACGCCAGAAGGGACTCGAACCCCTGACCCACTGCTTAGAAGGCAGTTGCTCTATCCAGCTGAGCTACTGGCGCATATGTGTTGGAGCGGGTGATGGGAATCGAACCCACGTAACCAGCTTGGAAGGCTGGAATTCTACCATTGAACTACACCCGCAAGTGAATTGCGACGGTCATTATTATATAGTAACGACCGTCGCATGTCAATAAATATTTACAGTGCTTTCACGGTGATCTCACCGTCTTCCACAGCCACATGGATGTGGCTCACGGGAGCCCCTTCCGCGCCGATAATGAGGTCCGCGATGGGGTCCTCGATGTTGCGCCGAATGACGTTTCGAAGGTCGCGCGCGCCGCGGACCGTACTGTCCATTCTCTCGCGCAGAGCGGCCGGCAAAGCCTCGTCGTAAGAGAGGAGGATGCCCTTGTCCTTCAGGGGGTCGATGAGCTCGCCGATCATGAGGACGGCGATGTCCTCGTAATCCTTGTCGGAGAGGTCGTTGAAGAGTACGACTTCGTCGACACGGCCGATGAACTCGGGACGGAGGAACTCGCGCAGCGCCTTCATGGCGTGGTCGCGGTTCTGTTCCGCCTTGCTGGTGCCGAAGCCGAGGGACGTGTCTTTGAACTGGCTGCCCGCGTTGGAGGTCATGACGATGACGGTGTTCGAGAAGTCGACCGTTCTCCCCTGCGCATCGTTGATGCGGCCCTCGTCGAGGATCTGCAGGAGGATGTTCATGACATCGGGATGTGCCTTTTCGATCTCGTCGAAGAGGATGACGGAGTACGGTTTCCGGCGGACCTTTTCGGTCAGCTGACCGGCCTCGTCGTAACCGACGTAACCGGGCGGCGAGCCGATGATCCGGGAGACGCTGAACTTCTCCATGAACTCGGACATGTCGAGACGGATGAGGGTCTCGGGCGTATCGAAGAGCTGGTTGGCCAGCTGCTTGACGAGTTCGGTCTTACCGACACCGGTGGGACCGACGAAGATGAAGGACGCCGGTTTCCGGCGGGCGTTGATCTGGATGCGGCTGCGTTTGACCGCGTTTGCCACGGCATGGATGGCCTCATCCTGACCTTTGACCTTTTCCGCGAGCGCCTCTTCGAGGTGCGCGAGTTTCCGGATATCGGACTCGATGACCTTGGAGGCCGGGACGCCGGTCCAGAGCTGGATGACCTTGCCGAGGTCCGCCTCGGTGACCTGGTTGTCTTTCGCGGCTTCCTGCAGCGCGGGAAGCTTGGACTCCTCGGCCATGATCTCCGACTTGACCTTCGCCTGTTCCTCGTAATCGGGATTCTCGGTCTCCGCTTCGAGCGCTTCGAGGTCGGCCTTCAGGTCGGCGAGGTCGCGCTCCGCGATCTCCGCTTCCGAGATGGCCTTGTTGCGCAGGTTCGCGGCGGTGCAGGCCTCATCGAGGAGGTCGATCGCCTTGTCGGGCAGGAACCGGTCGGTGATATACCGCTCGGACAGCACGACGGCCTGGTGGACCAGGGTGTCCGAGATCTGCACGCGGTGGTAGTCTTCGTAGTATTTCTTGATGCCCAGGAGGATCTGGTAGGTGTCCTCGATGGACGGTTCTTCGACTTTGATGGGCTGGAACCGACGCTCGAGCGCGGCATCCTTTTCGATGTTCCGACGGTATTCGTTGAACGTCGTGGCACCGATGACCTGGATCTCGCCGCGGGACAGAGCGGGTTTCATGATGTTGGCGGCATTCATGTTGCCTTCGGCATCGCCCGCGCCCACGAGGTTATGGATCTCGTCGATGAACAGGATGATGTTGCCCTCTGACTTGACCTCGTCGATGAGGCCTTTCACGCGGCTTTCGAACTGACCGCGGAACTGGGTGCCCGCCACAAGCGCGGTGAGGTCCAGCAGATGGATCTCCTTGTCGGCCAGTTTGGCCGGCACTTCCCCGTTCGCGATCCGTTCCGCGAGCCCTTCGGCGATGGCCGTCTTACCGACGCCGGGTTCACCGATGAGACAGGGGTTGTTCTTCGAACGTCTGCAGAGGATCTGGATGGCCCGGTCGATCTCCTGCTCCCGGCCGATGATGTTGTCGAGTTCCCCGTTGCGGGCCCTCGCAGTAAGGTCGGTACAGTAGAGACCGAGGAACCGGCGTTTCTTGTTTTTGCCCTTGTCCCCGTTTTTGCGGTGACGGCGGGTGCCGGTCTTCGTCTCAGGCTCTTCGGTTTCCGTGGTGTCCGGGATGGCGTCCATCGCCTCCGGGTCCTGGAACGCGTTGGCCATATCCGGGTTGCCGAGCGCGCCGAACAGCGACTGCAGAGACGGCATCGTCGGGGCCCCACCCTCTTCGAAGTCGTCATCGGAGTCGAAACCGAGCATGGCGTTCACCTGTTCGGTGATGGCGTCCATGTCGTCGGCGGAAATGCCCATGTTGTCCATGAAGTGCTTCACGGGGCCGATGTTCATTTCCATGGCGCATTTGATGCAGTAGCCTTCCGGTTCGTTCTTGGTGTCGTTCACCTTGGAGATGAAGACTACCGCGGGGTTCTTTTTGCATTTTGAGCAAAGGACTTGCTTCATGTTAGTAGCTCCTTAACCGTTAGATTTTTCGGAAGGATCTGCCTTCTGGCTGATCTGCCGCAGGTCCGGCGCATATGCGCAGAACGCGACCAGAGTGAGTACAGCCGCTATAGCGACCAGGATAACGATCGCAATGGACGGGAGGGTGAACCAGTTGTGGAACACGCCGAATCCCGGAGAGAACAGAAGTAACGCGATCATGACGACATAGTACGCGACCGTGGCGACCTTGCCATACATGATGGCGGCCCGGGGCGTGACGTCATGAGTGAGCAGGACGATGCCGCCGATCAGCATGAGGACTTCTTTCAGGACAAAGATCCAGAAGAGCCAGCTGCCGTACCGCAGCAGAGCGTCGTCAGAGGCATGGAAATAGAAGAAATAGGCGATGGCCAGGGTGATCTGCGTGAGCTTGTCCGCAATGGGATCGAGCAGTTTGCCGAGGTTGGAGACCTGGTTGAACGCCCGGGCGATCTTTCCGTCAAGCGTGTCCGTGAGACCCGAGATGCCGAGCACGATGACTGCGGCCAGGTATGAGCCTTTCAGGAAGAGGACGAGGAAGACCGGGATGAGGATGATGCGGATCACCGAAAGCAGGTTCGGGATGGTCATGGCACCTTCCGTCAGATTTCCAAGCTGTTTTTTGAGGTTTTCATTCATTGTGCTTACATTCCTTTCCAGCTGTACTCCCCCACGAGTACAGACAGAAATCTTAAATAACTATATCACGGGACCTTAAAAATAAATAAGTTTATTCTTTCGGTTCCGGATGTTCCGGCTGTTTCTTCATACGGGACGTCTTGTCGATGACTCCCATCTCGTAAGAATAGCTGGTCCGGCCGTTGGTGAAGGCCAGGATGGCGCTCGGGCCGGCCTGACGGGCTCTGCGCCGCGTGCCGCCGAGACCGTAGATGTCGATGTAGTCGTTCGTCAGGACCGAGATCCGGGAATCGGACGCGTAGACGGTCTTGATGAACACATCGTACGGCTCTTCAAAGGCGTTGCGTCCGCCCTCGGTGTAGCACCGCAGCAGCTGATGGTTCTGGCTTCCGTACTCCGCGAGGACCAGGATGGTCCGGCCGTTCGGAGAGAAGGTGAACGTCGACAGCGAGCTGGAGCCGTAATCGACTTCGGTGTTCTTCTTGAGGTCCTTGAGGAAACTGATCTTGTTGTCCCCCACCCCGACGACCGTGTCGTTGTCCGAGAAGTTGACGGCCAGCATCGCCGTGCCGGGGTACTCGGTCTCGGAGACCGGGTCGGAGTACTCAAAGTCGAACACGTAGATCTTCGAGTAGGTCTCACCGTCTTTGGCGCCCATGACGGAGACCGCGACATATTTGCCGTTGTCTGAGAGCGCGGTCGAGGTGATCGAATAGTCGGAACAGTTCCAGACGAAGGCTTTCTTGTCATAGGTGCTGTTCCAGACCGTCAGCCGGGAGGTGGCGGACCCGGAGAGGGTGCCGAAGGCGATGTTCCCCTTCTTCCCGATACTGGCGGTGATGATGTTTTCCCCGTCGGACGTCTTCCCCTCATAGAGGGATTCCGTCCGGTTCTCGACACGGAAGGCGTTGCCGCCCCGGTCGTAGATGAGGACGCGGTCCGGGCTCATGGAGAGGGCCGGTGTCGCGAACGAGTGGTCGAACGAGCGGAGCTCCTTGGCGGAGCCGTCGAGGGCCACGCTGCGGTCGTTGTAGAGGATGTAGATGTCGCCGTTCAGGACATCCACTTTTTTGATGTTGCTCGAGTTGACCTGATACGGGAACCCGCCGCCGGCGCCGACCGAGGAGAAGAAGTTGTTGTAACTGTCTCTCACATTCGACAGCTTCGTGCCGCGGATCTGGGATACGGCCATGACGAAGAGCATGACGAGGAGGACGACGACCGCGATGATCTTCAGGATGCGGCTCGTCCGGTCTGAGATCTCACCTCTCAGCAGACGTTTCAGTCGTTCCATGCGATGTCCTCTCTTTCTTCATAGAATACCCGGTGCAGGTAGAGCCCGCAGGCGGGTGCTGTCTTCCCGGCCGCTTTGCGGTCCCGGGCCTCGAGGATGGCGGGGATGCTCCCCTGTTCCCTCTGCCCGGTCTCCATCGCCAGCAGGGTGCCGGCCATGATGCGGACCATATTGTAAAGGAACCCGTCCGCTTCGACGAGGAAGACGATGCACTCGCCCTCCCGGAAGACTTCCGCGCGGCGCACGGTGCGGACGTTGTCGTTGATGACTTCTTTGCTGTTCGTGAAGGACGTGAAGTCGTGGGTCCCGAGGAAGTCCTTCGCGTTTTCGTTCATCCGGTCCACGTCGAGGGGCGGATGGACATAGTGGGCGCGGCCCTCCCAGAAGGGGTTCCTGGCCTTGCCGTTCCAGATGCGGTACCGGTACTGTTTCGCCGTGGCGTCGTACCGGGGATGGAAATCGTCAGGGACTTCGACGCAGTCCGAGACCGCGATGTCCTCCGGCAGCTTGGCGTTCATGCCGGCGATGAGCCGATAGCAGGAGATGGGGTTCTCCGTACGCAGGGTACAGCAGAACATCTCCGCGTGGACGCCGGTGTCGGTCCGGGAACAGCCCGTGACGGGATCTCGCTGACCGAGCAGCGCCTCCACCGCATCCTGGACTTCTTCCATGACGCTCTTCGCGTTCTCCTGGACCTGCCACCCGTGGTAGTTGGTCCCGAGGAACCGAAGGGTCAGTAACAATGTTCTCATACTAACCGTCCAAAGAAATGGTTCAAAAGGATGATGCCCGCGAGCACTGCCAGCACAAGGACCAGGGCGATGTAATCTCTCGCCTCCAGTTTCATCTGGCGCATGCGGGTACGGCCTTCATAGCCGTGGTAGCAGCGGCACTCCATGGCGTAAGCCAGTTCGTACGCTCTGCGGAAACTCGTGATGAACAGCGGGATGAAGACCGGGATGAGGGCACGCGTCCGTTCGAGGATGTTGCCCGTTTCGAGGTCCGCCCCTCTCGCCTTCTGCGCGCTCGTGATCTTGTCGAACTCCTCGATGAGGGTCGGGATGAACCGCAGCGCGATGGTCATCATCATAGCGATGGTGTGGACGCCGCTCCGCATGAATTTGAGCGGAGACAGCAGCCGCTCGATAGCGTCTGTGATGAGCGTGGGCGATGTGGTGTAGGTCAGGAGCGAACTGGCGACGATGAGCGCCAGGATGCGGATGACCATGAAGACGGCGGTGTAGACGCCGCCCGTGTAGATGTGGATGAATTTCCACTCCCAGATGAGGTCGCCCGAGCGGATGTAGAGGACATTCAGGATGGCCGTGAACAGGATGATGATGACGACCGGTTTGATGCCTCTCAGGATGGTCCGGATGGAGATGCGGGACAGCGCGACGGTGATGCCGAGCGCCAGCACCATGAGTCCGAGGGACCAGAAGTTGTGACAGACGAAGATGAAGATGATGAAGAACAGGGTCAGCACCAGCTTCATGCGCGGGTCCATCCGATGGATGACCGACTGTCCGGGGAAGTACTGGCCGATGGTGATGTCTTTTACCATGCGAGCACCCCCTTCTCCCGAAGTGAGCGGAGTTCGGCTCTCGCCTGCTCCACCGTAAAGACGTCCGTGCGGACGGGAATGCCGTTCTCTTTGAGGCCGAGGAAGATCTTCGTGACCTGCGGGATGTCGA
This sequence comes from uncultured Eubacteriales bacterium, assembly GCA_900317985.1. GTDB lineage: Bacteria > Bacillota > Clostridia > Oscillospirales > Acutalibacteraceae > RUG420. Next base: position 7,555 of record ONJD01000018.1, read on the forward strand.
GGCCCATGGCGACCAGTTCCTCCGAACGGGCGTAGATCTCGGGCACGGTGCCGTACATCGCCACATGGCGGTCGTTGATGACGAGGACCTTCGTGGCGATCTTCGCGACGTCGTCCATGCTGTGGGAGACGATCATGACGGTGCGTCCGGTCTCCTCGCGGTAGTTGCGGATGAGGTCCAGGATGACGTCCCGGCCGCGGGGGTCGAGGCCTGCGGTGGGCTCGTCGAGGATGAGGATCTTCGGCTCCATCGCCATGACGCCGGCGATGGCCACGCGGCGTTTCTCACCGCCTGAGAGGTCAAAGGGCGACTTCTCGAGCATGTCGTCGGTGACGCCGATGAACCGGGCCGCCTCGCGCACTCTGCGGTCGATCTCCTCCTCCGAAAGCTTCATGTTCTTCGGACCGAAGGCGATGTCTTTGTAGACGGTCTCTTCAAAGAGCTGGTACTCCGGGTACTGGAAACAGAGGCCCACCGCGAACCGGCTGGCCCGCAGGGTCTTCTTGCTTTCCCAGATGTCCTGCCCGTCCACATACACCTTGCCGGACTGCGGTTTCAGCAGACCGTTGAAGTGCTGGATGAGGGTACTCTTGCCCGAACCGGTGTGGCCGATGACCGCCACCAGTTCGCCGGGTTCTATTTCGATGTTGATGTCTTCTATTGCGGTCACTTCAAAGGGAGTTCCCGTGGAATAGGAGTAGGTCAGGTGTTCCGTTTTCAGAATCGCCACGGCGTTTGCTCCTTTAGCGTTTCAGTGTTTTGGTCAGTGCCGCGATGCACTCTTCCGTCGTCAGGATGTCTCCCGGCAGGTCCATGCCGTCCTCTCTCAGAAGGTCGGCGAGTTCGGTGGACTGGGGGACGTCGAGCCCGACGGAGCGGATCTTCCCGATGTTCGAGAAGACTTCGTACGGGGTGCCGTCATCGATGACTTTTCCGCCTTCCATGACGATGACCCGGTCGGCCGCGGCCGCCTCCTCCATGTAGTGCGTGATGTAGACGACGGTCTTTGCCATCTCGTCGTGCATCTTGCGGATGATCCGCATGATGGAACGGCGCCCTTTCGGGTCGAGCATGGCGGTGGACTCGTCGAAGAGGATGCACTCCGGTTTCATGGCGAGGATGCCGGCGATGGCGACTCTCTGTTTCTGGCCGCCGGACAGCTTGTGCGGTTCCTTGCCCCGGTGCTTGTACATGCCGACGGCTTTCAGCGCGCTGTCGACTCTCGCGCGGATCTCCTCCGGCGGAAAACCGAGGTTCTCCGGGCCGAACGCGACGTCTTCCTCGACGACGGTGGCCACGATCTGGTTGTCCGGGTTCTGGAAGACCATGCCGACTTTCTGGCGGAGTTCCAGGAGCCGGTCTTCTTCGCGGGTATTGATGCCGTAGACCAGTACATCGCCGTAGTCCGGCACGAGGATGCCGTTGCAGAGCTTGGCGAACGTCGACTTGCCGGAGCCGTTGTGGCCGAGGACCGCGACGCACTCGCCGTCGTAGATCTCGCACCCCGGAGGCTCTCGCCGACGCTTCGGACGTGCCCTCGGGCAGTTCTTCATACGTGAAGCTCACATCCCGGAAACGGATGACGGCTTCCCTGTTGTGTTCGTTCATGGGGACTCCCTTCGTCAGAGTCAGTCTTTCTTCCAGATGGCGGACGCCCCGCAGGGCAGACACATGCCGGTCTGGGTGGTCGGCAGGCCGATCTCGTCGCAGGTGACGCTTCCTCCGTGGCCGGGTACGATGACGCTGCCGAGGATGTACTGCATGACGGACGGGCTGAGGCCGGTGGTATAGGAATTGATGAGGACCATGAGCGGGTCGTCGGACAGGACCTGTTCACAGGTGGAGACGAATTCGTAGATCTTCTCCTCGAGCTTCCAGACTTCCCCGCCGGGCCCTCTTCCGTAGGAGGGCGGGTCCATGATGATGATGTCGTACTTGTTGCCGCGGCGGATCTCGCGCTGGACGAACTTGAGGCAGTCGTCGACGAGCCAGCGGACCGGCCGGTCCTCGACGCCGGAGAGCCGGGCATTGTCCTTCGCGTAGGCCACCATGCCTTTGGACGCGTCGACGTGGCACACAGAGGCGCCCGCCTTCAGCGCCGCGACGGTGGCGCCGCCGGTATAGGCGAAGAGGTTCAGCACTTTGACGTCGTCCCTTCCGGACGCCTTGATGACGTCCCGCAGGTAGTCCCAGTTGACCGCCTGCTCCGGGAAGAGTCCGGTATGTTTGAACCCCATGGGTTTGATCTTGAAGGTGAGGTCTTTGTAGGAGATGCTCCACTCCTCCGGGAAGTTGCGGTAGACCTCCCACTGTCCGCCGCCCTTGTTCGAGCGGTGGTACCGGGCGTCCGCCTTTCTCCACAGAGGATGCTGTTTCGGGGTCTTCCAGATGACCTGCGGGTCCGGGCGGATGAGGACGATATCTCCCCAGCGCTCCAGCCGCTCGCCGTCAGACGTGTCGAGCAGTTCGTAGTCCTTCCAGTCGTTGGTGTTTCGCATGGAATGCGTGTCTCCTTACAGTGTCAGTTGATCGTCGTCGGCCGCTGCCGCGTTGCCGGGCATCGGGAGCCCGAGGTGGCGGTAGCCGGCGGGGGTCACCATCCTGCCGCGGGGCGTCCGGGACAGGAAGCCGATCTGCATGAGGTACGGCTCATAGACGTCCTCGATGGTGGTGGCGTCTTCGCCGATGGCCGCCGCGATGGTGTCGAGGCCGACGGGGCCGCCGTTATAGTTGCGGACCATGGCGGTCAGCAGCGTGCGGTCGATGTTGTCGAGGCCGAGCGCGTCGATCTCCATCCGGGACAGCGCGAGGTTCGCGTCCTCCTTCGTGATGACGCCGTTGCCGACGACTTCAGCGAAGTCTCTCGCCCGTTTCAGGAGCCGGTTCGCGATCCGCGGTGTGCCCCTCGAACGGCTGGCGATCTCCTCGGCCCCTTCGGGGTCGATCTCGATGCCGAGGATCTGCGCGCTCCGTTTGACGATCTGCGCGAGTTCCTCCGGGGTGTACAGTTCCAGCCGCAGGATGACGCCGAAGCGGTCACGCATCGGAGCGGACAGGAGACCCATCCGGGTCGTGGCGCCGACCAGCGTGAAGTGCGGCAGTTCGAGGCGGATGGAACGGGCGGACGGCCCTTTGCCGATGATGATATCGATGGCGTTGTCCTCCATCGCCGGGTAGAGGATCTCCTCGACCTGACGGGAGAGGCGATGGATCTCGTCGATGAAGAGGACGTCGCCCTCGTTGAGGTTCGTGAGCAGAGCCGCAAGGTCTCCCTGCTTCTCGATGGCCGGTCCCGACGTGACGCGGATGTCGACGCCCATCTCCGCGGCGATGATGCCGGCGAGCGTCGTTTTGCCGAGTCCGGGAGGGCCGTAGAGCAGGACGTGGTCGAGGGATTCCCCTCTGCCCTTCGCGGCATCCATATAGACCTTCAGATTCTCTTTTGCCTTTTCCTGGCCCAGGTAATCCTTCAGCGCCCGGGGACGCAGGGAGAGTTCCAGGGAGTCGTCTTCGGTGCCGGTGAATTCCGGGGTGACGAGACGGCTTTCAAAATCCATGTCTTCTGTGAACATTCTCTGTGCTCCTTACGCTAATTGTTTCAAGGCCTGTTTGATGAGTTCTTCGGTGGACAGGGTCTGGTCCAGCTTGCCGACGGCGATGGCCGCTTCGGACTGGCTGTACCCCAGCATGACGAGCGCGCCGACGGCGTCTGCCGCGTTGCTGTTGCCGGCGGCCGTGGCGGTCGCGGCGGCGACGAACGTGTCGGAGGCGTTCCCGCCCTCGAGGCCCTTCGCGACCTTGTCCTTCAGTTCGAGGACGATGCGCTGGGCCGCTTTCGGGCCGACGCCCTTCGCCCGGGTGATGGCTTTATAATCTCCCGCCGCGATGGCCAGCGTCAGCTTGGCGGGGTCCATCTCGGACAGGATGGCCAGAGCCGCCTTCGGGCCGACGCCGGAGACGCCGGTCAGCATTTTGAAGGCGTCCACTTCGGAGCGGTCATAGAAGCCGAGGAGGTCGACTCCGTCCTGTTTGAAATTCATGTAGGTGTAAAGCGTGACGGTCGAGCCGTTCGACCCGAGGTGCTGGAACGTGTTCAGCGAGATGTCGCACTGGAAGGCGATGCCGTTCACATTGACCGCCGCCATGTTCGGGTCGGCGTAGACCAGTTCACCGGTGATGCTGTAAATCATAAGTTAAATTCCTTTCCGCACTTTCAACGGTCTGCGGGAATTGCTTTCGAGGGAGCCCAGGGTGGAACCGCCCACGTGGGCGTGACAGATGGCGAGCGCCAGCGCGTCGGCCGTGTCGTCGGGCTTCGGGACTTCGGGGAGGTTCAGGATGACCCGGGTCATCTCCATGACCTGTTTCTTCTCGGCTTTGCCGTACCCCACGACGCCCTGCTTGACCTGGACGGGCGTGTATTCGTGGATGTCGAGCCCCGCCTGGGAAGCCGCCAGCAGGAGGACGCCTCTCGCCTGGGCCACATCGATGCCCGTCGTCTTGTTGTTCGTGAAGAACAGTTTCTCCATGGAGAGCGCTTCCGGCTGATATTTCTTCAGGATGTACCGGATGTCGTCATCGATGCACTGCAGCCGCTGCGGGAAGGCCATGCCGGCCGGCGTGGTGATGGCGCCGAAGTCGACGACCGAGAACTTGTTCTTCTCGTAGTCCAGGATGCCCCATCCGATGATGGCGTATCCCGGGTCGATCCCGAGGATCCTCACGATGCATCGCTCCTCTCCAAGTGGACAGACTTCCACTCTATGAAATATTCAAAATATTATATCATCTTTTAATTATAAAGACAATAAAAACGACCCGCATCTCTGACTGCGTTCGGAGAGATGCAGGTCGCTGTTCGATTGGAGTTATTTCGCCAGAAGGCTGTTCGTGAACTGCTCGGCCGCTCTCGGGGTGGCGCCGCCCTTGCGGATGGCGAATGCCGAGGCCTGCTTTTCCAGTTCCGCCTCGTCCATCTCGATGCCTTTGGCCTTCGCCAGAGACTTCACGATGGCGAGATAGTCGGGTTTCGACGGTTTGTTGAAGAGGATGGTCAGGCCGAAACGGCTCGACAGGGACATGGTCTCCTGGATGGTGTCGTTGCGGTGGATGTCGTCCCCTTCCCGGTCGGCGAAGCTCTCGCGCACCAGATGCCGCCGGTTGCTCGTGGCATAGATGACGGTGTTCGGCGCCTTGACCGAGGCGGAGCCCTCGAGGATGGCTTTCAGGGTCGCGAAGTTGTCATCGTCTTTCTGGAACGACAGGTCGTCGACGAAGATGATGAACTTGAGCGGGTTGTCCTTCAGGGCCTCCATGACCTTCGGGATGTCGTGCAGCTGGCTCTTTTTGAGTTCGAGGAGCCGTAGCCCTTCCCCGGCGAGTTCATTGGTGACCGCCTTGACGGACGACGACTTTCCGGTGCCGGCCGCCCCGTAGAGCAGCGTGTTGGCCGCCGGTTTGCCGTCGAGCAGCGCGCGGGTGTTCGAAAGAAGCTGTTCCTTCTCCCGCTCGTAGCCGTAGAGGTCCGCGAGGACCCGGGTGTCGGGCGACGTGATGGGAACGATCTCCTCCCCTTCGAGCCGGAACATGTTGTGGTGGGCATACATGCCGTAGCCCGTGGTGCGGATCTTCGCGATGCGCTCCTCATAGGCTTTGGCAAAATCCCGCTTCGTCGACTCAAATGGCGGAAGGGATCCGGTGATGCGCGCCACATCCTTCTGATGGACGAACTTCTGGACGTCTTCTGTCGTCAGGTCGGACAGCTGCTGGAACAGCTTCAGCTCCTCCTCGACGCAGGTCTGCAGCACGGCCGGGACCGCTTCTCCCCTGGCGCGCAGGTTCACATATTGGTTCTCGTCCTCCGCCACTGCGTCGAGCAGGAAGTCCGAGAAGTTGTAATGCGTACGGAACAGTTCCGTCACGAGATCGGTGTATGCACTCGTGGGGTTGGGCGATCCATCGCCACAGCTTCCGCACAGCGCGCGAAAAGCGCGCAGTACGGGCGTTTCCGCCACATGGCGGAACACGACGACCGTGTCGAGGTCCCGGATGAGTGTCTGCAGATTTGCCATGAAAGATCAGTCCTTGATGTTGATGATGGCGCCGCGGTCCGCCGAGGAGACCATCTTCGAATACCGTTTGAGGTAACCGGTGATGTGGTCCTTGGTCTTGATCGGCTCTTCGGCCTTTCTCTTTGCCAGTTCTTCCTCGGAAACTTTGAGTTCGATCTTGTACTCGGGGATGTTGATGGAGATGAGGTCGCCTTCATGGACCCATGCGATGAGACCGCCGTTGGCCGCCTCCGGAGAGACGTGGCCGATGGAAGCGCCGCGGGTGGCGCCGGAGAACCGGCCGTCCGTGATGAGCGCGACTTCCTTGTCGAGGCCGGCGCCCGCGATGGCGGAGGTCGGAGAGAGCATCTCTCTCATGCCGGGGCCGCCGGCGGGACCTTCGTACCGGATGACGACGACGTCGCCGGGTTTGATCTCCTTGCCGTAGATGGCCTTGATGGCCTCTTCCTCACTCTCGAAGACGCGGGCCGGGCCCTCGTGGACGAGCATTTCCGGAGCGACGGCGCTTCTCTTGACGACACAGCCGTCCGGAGCGAGGTTGCCGTACAGGATGGCGATGCCGCCGGTCTTCGTGAAGGGGTTGTCCATGTCGCGGATGACTTCGTTGTCGGTCTTGAAGACACCTTCGAGATTCTCCTGCAGAGTCTTGCCGGTGCAGGTCATGACGTCGGTGTTGATGAGACCGGCCTCTGCCAGCTGTTTCAGGACGGCATAGATGCCGCCGGCCTCATTGAGGTCCTCCATGTAAGTGGGACCGGCTGGAGCCAGATGGCAGACGTTCGGCGTGTTCTCGGAGATCTCGTTGATCTTGCGAAGGTCCATCTTCATGTCGATCTCGTTCGCGATGGCAGGCAGGTGCAGGATCGTGTTGGTCGAGCAGCCGAGGGCCATGTCGGTGGTGATGGCGTTCCAGATGGCGTCCTCATTGAGGATGTCTCTCGCGCGGATGTTCTTCCGGACGAGTTCCATGACCTGCATGCCGGCTTCCTTCGCGAGCTTGATACGGGCGGAGTACGGCGCCGGGATGGTGCCGTTACCGGAGAGGCCCATGCCCATGACTTCCGTGAGGCAGTTCATGGAGTTCGCGGTGTACATGCCGGAGCAGGAACCGCAGGACGGGCAGACCTTTTCTTCGTATTCCCTCAGCTTGGCTTCCGAGATCTTGCCGGCCGAGTACGAGCCGACCGCTTCGAACATGCTGGAAAGACTGGTCTTGTGGCCGTCGATGCGGCCGGCCAGCATGGGGCCGCCGGAGACGAAGATGGTGGGAAGGTTCAGACGTGCCGCGGCCATCAGGAGGCCGGGGACGTTCTTGTCACAGTTCGGGATCATGACGAGGCCGTCAAAGCCGTGCGCCTTGACCATGGCTTCAGTGGAGTCCGCGATGAGGTCTCTCGTGACGAGAGAATACTTCATGCCCTCGTGGCCCATGGCGATGCCGTCGCAGACGGCGATGGCCGGGAACACGATCGGGGTGCCGCCGCCCATGGCGACGCCGAGGCGGACCGCCTCCGTGATCTTGTCGAGGTTCATGTGACCGGGGACGATCTCGTTATAGGAGCTGACGATGCCGATGAGGGGACGTCTCAGTTCTTCCTTGGTGAGACCCAGGGCATTGTACAGGGACCGATGGGGCGCGTTTTGGAACCCATCGACGATGGTATCTTTGATCATGGCGATACACTCCTTCCAAATAAGTCATAAAGGGCGCAGTGCCTTTCGGTCTGCGCCCTGTCATTGCAAAATGATCAGTTGTTGATGAGCTTGTCTTCGTCGGACCAGCTGTACAGAGCGCGGACGTCTTTGCCGACGACCTCGACCTGATGCTCAGCCGCTTTCTTTCTCATCGCCTGGAAGTGGACCTGGCCACCCGCCTCGGACATGTCGAGGAGGAATTCCTTCGCGAACGTACCATCCTGGATGTCCGCAAGGATCTTCTTCATGGTCGCCTTGGTCTCGTCGGTGATGATCTTCGGACCGGTGACATAGTCGCCGTACTCAGCAGTGTTGGAGATGGAGTACCGCATGCCGGCGAAACCGGACTGATAGATGAGGTCGACGATGAGCTTCATCTCATGGACGCACTCAAAGTAAGCGTTTCTCGGGTCGTAACCTGCTTCGACGAGGGTCTCGAAGCCGGCCTGCATCAGAGCGCAGACGCCGCCGCAGAGGACAGCCTGCTCACCGAAGAGGTCGGTCTCGGTCTCGGTGCGGAACGTGGTCTCGAGGACACCCGCGCGGGCGCCGCCGATGCCGGCCGCATAAGCAAGGCCGATATCCCAGGCTTCACCGGAAGCATCCTGCTCGACCGCGATGAGGCACGGAGTGCCCTTGCCGGCCTGATACTCGGAGCGGACGGTGTGGCCCGGAGCCTTCGGAGCGATCATGATGACGTCGACGAATTTCGGCGGTTTGATGCAGCCGAAGTGGATGTTGAAGCCGTGCGCGAAAGCAAGGACGTTGCCCTCTTCCAGGTTCGGCTCGATGGATTCTTTGTAGAGTTTGGCCTGCTTCTCATCGTTGATGAGGATCATGATGATGTCGGCCTTCTTGGCAGCTTCGGCAGCCGTGTAGACTTCCATGCCCTGCTCTTCGGCTTTCTTCCAGCTCTTGGAACCTTCATAGAGACCGATGATGACTTTGACGCCGGACTCTTTCAGGTTCAGCGCGTGAGCGTGGCCCTGAGAACCGTAACCGATGATGGCAACGGTCTTGCCGTCGAGTTTGGAGATGTCACAATCCGCCTCATAGAAAATACGATTAGCCATAGTTGATAAAACCCCTTTTCTCATTATTAAAAGAGTAATTTAAAATGCTTGAAAAAGATTATACGCCTTTTTCCTTAAATCGCAAGAGTTTCCGCGCGATTTATCAGAACAGATCGGGCGTGTCGAGCATGCTTCCGCTGCCCTTGCTGAGCGCGATGACGCCGGAACGGCAGGACTCGATGATGCCGACCGGGCGGATCATCTCGATGAAGGCGTCGATCTTGTCGGAATCGCCCGTGACTTCAATGCCGAGCGTGGTCGTGGAGTAGTCGATGATCTTCGCCTTGAAGATGTCCACCGTGCTCATGATGAGCTGATGCTGCTCCGCGGTGTTCTTGACTTTGATGAGCAGCAGTTCGCGCTCGATCGTGTCCTTTTCGTCGAGGATCTCGACTTTCTTGACGTTATGGAGTTTGCGCAGCTGGTTCAGCATCTGCGCCTTCGCGTAGCCGTCTCCGCTCATCGAGATGGTGATGCGGGAATACTCCGGCGACTCGGTGACACCGACGGTCAGAGCGTCGATGTTGAAGCCGCGGCGGGTGAACATGCTGGTGACGCGGGTCAGGACGCCGAACTTGTTGTCGACGTAGATCGCGATCACGAATCTGGTCTCGTCTTTTTTCACTTCTGCCATCTTATTTCGCTCCTCTCTCGGTGACCATGTCGGCGACCGTTTTTCCGGCCGGGATCATCGGCAGGACGAACTCGTCCTTGTCGATCCGGCAGTCGATGAGGGTGACTCCCCCACTGTGATAGGCTTTGTCAAAGGCTTCGCGGAACTCTTCGACGGTCTCGGTGACGACCCCTTCCGCTCCGAAGGCCTCTGCCAGTTTGACGTAGTCCGGCGCGCGTTTCTCGAGCACCGTGTTGGAATAGCGTTCTCCATAGAAGAGGGTCTGCCACTGGCGGACCATGCCGAGGACCTTGTTGTTCATGATGACGACGGTCAGGGGCAGATGATAGAGAACGGACGTCATGACCTCGTTCAGGTTCATGCCGAAGGAACCGTCGCCGGTGACGAGGACGGTGGGGACCTTCGTGCCGACACAGGCGCCTTCCGCCGCGCCCATGCCGAAGCCCATGGTGCCGAGTCCGCCGCTGGTGACGAACTTCCGGGGCTTCCGGAACTTGAGGTACTGTGCCGCCCACATCTGGTGCTGGCCGACGTCGGTGGCAACGACGGTATCATCGGACTTGATGTCGTTGATGACTTCCATGATGTCTTTCGGGTCGACGCCAAGGGTCTTGGCGTGCAGGCCCTGTTCTTTCTCGACGAGGGCGTCCACATGGGCGCGCCACTCGGGATGCGTTTTCTTGTCGGCACCGTCGATGACCATCGGAAGAGAGATCCGCAGATCGCCCCTGACACCGATGTCCGCGGTGACGTTCTTGGAGATCTCGGCGAAGTCGACATCCATATGGATGATGGTGGCTTCCTTGCAGAACTCCGTGGTCTTCCCCGTCACGCGGTCGGAGAAACGGGTGCCGATGGCGATGACGAGGTCCGCGTCATCGAGCGCGATGGTGGAGGCGTACTGGCCGTGCATGCCGACCATGCCGAGGTAACGGGGGTTCTCGTTCGGGACACAGGAGATGCCCATGAGGGAACTGCCGATGTACGCGTCGATCTTGTCGGCGAGCCGGACGACATCGTCATAGGCTTCTGCCGCGTTGACGCCGCCGCCGATATAGATGAACGGCTTTTCCGCCTTGTTGATGGCAGCGATGGCCTGCTCGATGCGGTTCTCCGGCGGACGGATGGAATCGAAGGCCTTGGACGGGCCCTTCGGCTCGAAGTCCGTGACCATGTTCTGGATGTCCTTCGGGATATCGATGAGGACGGGGCCGGGACGGTCGGACTTGGCGATCTTGAACGCCTCGCGCATGATCGCCGGCAGCTCGTCGATATCGTTGACGAAGTAGTTATGTTTGGTGATCGGCAGCGTGATGCCGGTGATGTCGACTTCCTGGAAACTGTCCTTGCCGACCATCGGACGGCCGACGTTGCCGGTGATGGCGACGACCGGGATGGAGTCCAGCATGGCGGTGGCGATACCGGTGACGAGGTTCGTGGCGCCGGGGCCGGAGGTGGCGAGTACGACGCCGACTTTGCCGGTGGCTCTCGCATAGCCGTCTGCCGCATGGGCCGCGTGCTGCTCGTGAGAGACCAGTACGTGGTTGATCCGGTCAGAGCGCGCATAGAGCGCGTCGTAGATATCCAGGACGGTACCTCCCGGGTATCCGAAAATGTCGGTGACTCCCTGATCGATGAGGGATTCGATGACGATTTCCGCACCTTTCAGTTTCATAGAACATTACTCCTTACTACAGTAGTTTTTGCTTGCGGCACGAGGGTATAAAAAAATCTCTCTACCCAAAATGCCTTGTCGGATTCGGATAAAAGAGACGAAGAATAGATGACACTCCGCGGTACCACTCTTTTTGGCGATATACGCCCACTCAGCTCACGTCCAGCAACGTGACTCTCTGTAACGGGAGAACCCGTTCTGACCTACTGGGGTGTTCAGCCAGACAGCTCCGGGAGGACTTATTCCGAACGTTCTGCGTCTGCCTTGCACCGACCGGCAGCTCTCTGGACGCGTTCCGAAAGGCTTTTTTCCCTTCACAGCTTTTGATTTATTTGAAAGTATATTACAACAATTGGAAAAGAACTGTCAAGCGAGATTGTGAAAAAAGCAAAAAACCGGTCGGATTTGCCCTCGTTTTTTGTACATTTCCCTTTAGTTGTCATCTTTTTTATGATACAATATGACAAAGGCACAAATATTGTCTGATAATTGACAATATTTTGTCAAAAGCGAAGATATGGAAGGAGAAATCAACAATGGTATATGACATTGCCATTATCGGCGCGGGAGTCGTGGGAACACAGATCGCGCGCAACTTCTCGAAGTACGATCTGAAGGTCGCGCTCCTCGAGAAAGAATCAGATATCGCAATGGGCACGACGAAAGCCAATTCCGGCATCGTCCATGCCGGGTTCGACTGTGAGACCGGGACCCGGATGGCGGAGCTGAATGTCAAAGGCTGCCGTATGATGGAGGAGCTGGCAACTACTCTCCATGTCCCCTATGAGAAGAACGGTTCTCTGGTCGTCGCTTTCTCGGAAGAGGAAATGGCCACCATCCAGGACCTTTACATGAGAGGTATCGCGAACGGCCTGACCCGTGACGAACTGAAGATCATCGAACGCGATGAGCTCGTCGAAATGGAGCCGAACATCGCCGACGAGGCATACGGTGCACTCTATGCCCCGACCGCCGGCATCGTCTCCCCCTATGAACTGGCCATCGGAGCCGCGGAATGCGCCATCCTCAACGGCGTCGAATTCCTGCGGAAATTCAACGTCGGCGGCATCGTATACGAGGACGGTGTGTTCATCCTCGGTGCCAAGGACGGCCGTGTCATCCGTTCCAAATTCGTCGTCAACTCCGCCGGCATCTTCGCCAGCTACCTGCTGGAGAACTACAACGGAGAAAAGTTCAAAGTCATCCCGCGGAAAGGTGAATACGGTCTGCTCGACCGCAGCGTCTATCCGCTGGTCACCCATACCATCTTCCAGTGCCCCACCGAAATGGGCAAGGGCATCCTGGTCGCGCCGACCACCCATCACAACGTGTTCGTCGGCCCCACCTCGCTCGACCAGAACGACAACATGGAAGGCAAGCATGACGTCTCCGTCCGTGACGGCGCGCTCCGCCACACCTATGCCGAAGCGCAGAAGTCCGTTCCTTCGGTCAGCCCGAGAGATCAGATCACTTCGTTCGCCGGTCTCCGTGCCCACTGGATCGAGCACGACTTCTACATCGCTCCGGCCAAGAACAACAAATACATGATCAACCTCATCGGTATCGAGTCCCCGGGTCTCGCGTCCTCCCCCGCCATCGCGGAAGTCGTGGAGAACATGGTCCTCGAGACGATGGATGAGGCCCCCGCGAAAAAGGCCGACTGGAACCCGTCCCGCAAGGCTCCTGTCTTCTTCCGCACCATGAGTCCGGAAGAGCGCGCAGAGCTCATCGCCAAAGACCCGGCTTACAGCCGTATCGTCTGCCGCTGCGAGACCGTCACCGAAGGTGAGATCCGAGACGCCATCCGCGCTCCGGGCGGCGCCATCGACCTCGACGGCGTCAAACGCCGCACGCGTGCCGGCATGGGCCGCTGCCAGGGCGGTTTCTGCGGTTCCAAAGTCATGGAGATCCTCGCGGAAGAGCTCGACATGCCGATCAATGAAATCACCAAATTCGGCAGACACTCCGACATCATCTACGAAAGGACGAAATGATCATGAATGAGATTTTGAATTACGATCTTGTTGTCATCGGCGGCGGTCCGGCCGGCATGGCCGCGGCTCTTTCCGCGAAAGATAACGGGGTCCCCGAAGAAAACATCATCGTCCTGGAGAGAGACGTCCGTCTCGGCGGCATCCTGGAGCAGTGCATCCACACCGGTTTCGGCCTCACCTATTTCGGCGAGGAACTCTCCGGCCCGGAATACGCCGACCGCTTTGTCAAACTCATGGATGAGACGAAGATCGCCGTCAAACTCAACACGATGGTCCTGAACATCACCAAAGAGAACCAGGTCATCGCCACCAACAAAGAAGACGGCCTCATCACCATCAACGCCAAGGCCATCATCCTGGCCATGGGCTGCAGAGAGCGTCCCCGCGGGGCACTCGACATCGCCGGCACCCGTCCGGCAGGCGTCATGTCCGCCGGCCAGGCGCAGAAGTTCGTCAACATCGACGGCTATATGCCCGGCCATGAATGCGTCATCCTCGGCTCCGGCGACATCGGCCTCATCATGGCCCGCCGTATGACCCTCGAAGGCGCCAAGGTCAAAGTCGTCTGTGAAGTCATGCCCTACTCCGGCGGTCTTCAGAGAAACATCGTCCAGTGTCTCGACGACTTCGACATCCCGCTGCGGCTCTCCTGCACCGTCATCAAGATCCACGGTCTCGACCGCGTGGAAGGCGTCACGATCGCCAACGTCGACGACAAGATGCTTCCCATCCCCGGCACCGAGGAATACATCCCCTGCGACACCGTGCTCCTTTCGGTCGGCCTCATCCCCGAGAACGAACTGTCCAAACAGATCGATCTCGACATGGATATGGTCACCCGCGGCCCGAAGGTCGACGAGATGAGAGAGACCTCTCAGCCCGGCGTCTTCGCCTGCGGCAACGTCCTTCAGGTCCACGACCTGGTCGACTTCGTCACTCAGGAATCGCAGATCGCCGGTAAGGGCGCTGCCCAGTACATCTCCGGCCTGCGCCACGGCGACGTCATCAAGACCCGCGGCATCAACGGTGTTCGCTACACCGTCCCCCAGAGCATCAACCTCGACGAACAGGAAGACGTCAAGATCTACTTCCGTGTCGCCAACGTCTACCATGACAAACGCGTCATCGTCACCTGCGGCGACAAGGTCCTGCTCAACCGCAAGAAAATCAAACTGGCTCCCGGCGAGATGGAGAACGTGATCATCAAGGCAAAAGACATTGCCGAAATGACACCGGACCAGGAAATCGTTATCAGCATTGAGGAGGCATAACCATGATCGAAAGAAATCTGATTTGCGTCGCCTGTCCCCGCGGTTGCCCGGTCACTGTCACGCTGAACGAAGTCAATGAAGTCGTCAGTGTCACCGGGAACTCCTGCCCCCGCGGCGACACCTATGCCCGGGCGGAAGTCACCCATCCCGAGCGTTCTCTGACCTCCACCGTCCGTGTCACCGGCGGCAAGGCCTATATCGTCCCCGTCAAGTCCAGCAGAGCCATCCCGAAGGAACTGCTGTTCTCCGCCATGAAGGAAGTCAACAAGGCTTCTCTTCCGGCTCCGGTCCACATCGGCGACGTCGCCATCAAGGACCTTCTGGGGACCGGCATCGACATCGTTGCCACCAACGAAGTCGACTGACCCAGTTCATACACCTGTAAAAAACGCCCCGTACAATACTGTACGGGGCGTTAGTCATTGACCGAACGACTGAAAACTCTTATAATTTAATAGATATAGTAGTTTTACGTATCTTTTACCACGAGAGGACACTACATGGGCGGATCAAGATCACGGAGTACCGTGCGGCTTCTGGACGCCATCGCAGTCATCCTTCTCATCATGGCGGCTGTGCTGACCTACATGCACCATCACGTCGACTTCACGAACATCACGGCTCCCTTCGAAAAGCTCTCCTCCATGGCCCAGGAACAGTTCCCGCGGCCGGAGCCTTCCGAGAGCAGCAGCGAAGAGGCCGCGGAACACGCGCTCGCAGAAGAGAAGCGGAACGTGCTGCAGACGATCAGTTCGACCGCGGAGCAGATGAGAGATGATCTGGGACTGACCAAAGCTCAGATGTACTACATCAAATTCAAGACCTTCATGGAGAAACTCGAGCAACGGGTGACGGAGCTTCCCTACAAGCCCCTCATCATCCTGGCCCTTCTCCTGTTCTTTGCTGTCAAATCCTTTGTCGGCATCGTCCCCGTGTCTGCCACCTGCCTCATCGCGGCCGTCATCTTCCCCTTCCCCGTGGCGCTGCTCATCAACTTCATCGGGGTCGGGATCATCTTCACCATCAAGTGGGCGATGGGCTACAACGCGAAGTCCAACGCCATCAAGAAATACATCATGCGGTCCGACAACCTCTGGCGGGTCGTGTCGGACGCCGACAACAGCACGAAGAAAGCGCTGCAGGAGTCCCAGGACAAGCGCAAAATGGAAAAAGAAGCGCTGGACGCCCTGCAGGACAAGAAGGACAAACCCAAGAAAGAACTGCCGCTCATCCTCAAGTTCTTTGTCGCCATCGGCAGAGGGATCGGGAAGGTCGTCCGGGTCATCCGCAACGCGCTCCTGAAAGTGCCCGTCCTCTCCATCGCCGTCGATGACGAAGACGAAGAGATCAGCGCCAAAGGCGGCACCGGGAACCCGATCATCCTGTTCGCCCTCCGCCTCATCCCGTTCGTCCCGGCGAACCCGGTCAGCAGCCTGTTCGGGAACATGAAGATGGACTACCGGTCCTTCCTCGTCATCTCCCTCTTCGGCTATCTCCTGAAGGTCGTGTCGTTCACGGCCATCGGTTACAACATCGCGGACCCGTTCTCCTCGAAATTCATCGTCCCGTTCATCGCGCTGCTCTACATCGCCGGCCTCTCCCTCTTCGGTGTCAACGCTTTCCTGAAGTACGCCGACCGGCGCGACGCCGAACGCACCAAAGCCAAACAGGACGAGACCGTAAAAGCATAAAAAAAGACCCTCTCCGAATCCGGAGAGGGTGTTCTTTTTTTATGCCTTCATCAGCTTGTTGAACCCTTCCGCGTCGATCTTCTCGTGCTCGAGGAGATATTCGGCGAGCCGGTCGAGCTGATCGCGGTGCTCGGTGAGGATGGCCTCACAGCGGTCGTAGGCGGTCTTCAGCTGCGCTTTGACGGCTTCGTCGATCGCGGTGGCCGTCGACTCGGAATACTCCTTGCCGGTGCCGTAGAAGCCCGTGTTGGTGCCGTAGGTGGCAAGGCCGATGTTCTCGTCCATGCCGTAGCGGGTGATCATGCCCTTGGCCAGCGCGGTGGCACGGTCCAGGTCGTTGGACGCGCCGGTGGAGACGTCGCCGAGGACGATGGCCTCCGCTACACGCCCGCCGAGCAGCGTGACGAGTTCGTCGAGCATCTCGTTGCGGGACATGTACATCTTGTCTTCCTGCGGGGTGGACATCGTGTAACCGCCGGCAGCGCCGCGCGGGATGATGGAGACTTCGGTGACCGGGTCCTGCGTGTCGAGGTGATAGGTCGCCACGGCGTGGCCGGCCTCGTGGAACGCGGTCAGACGGCGTTCTTTGTCGGTCACTTTGCGGGAGCGCTTCTCGGCGCCCATCATGACCTTGACAGCCGCTTCCTTCAGTTCGTCGTTCCCGATGGCGTCTTTATCTCTCTTGGCAGCCAGGAGCGCCGCCTCATTGAGGAGGTTCTCAAGGTCCGCCCCGGTGAAGCCGGTGGTGTTCTTCGCGACCTCGGACAGGTCGACTTCCGGCGCCAGCGGTTTTTCCTTGATGTGGACTTTCAGGATGGCCTCTCTCGCCTTGATGTCCGGGTAACCGACATGGACCTGACGGTCGAAGCGACCGGGTCTCATGAGGGCGGGATCCAGAACGTCGGCACGGTTCGTGGCGCCGATGAGGATGATGTTCTCCTCCGTCGTGAAGCCGTCCATCTCGACCAGCAGCTGGTTGAGGGTCGTCTCACGCTCTTCGTTGCCGGTGTAGAGGTCCGTGGCACGTTTCCGGGCCAGGGCGTCGATCTCGTCGATGAAGACGATGGCCGGCGCGTTGGCCTTTGCCTGAGCGAACAGATCGCGGACACGGGCGGCACCGACGCCGACATACATCTCGACGAATTCGGAACCGGAGACCGAGAAGAACGGGACGCCCGCTTCCCCGGCGACCGCTCTCGCGAGCAGGGTCTTGCCGGTACCGGGAGGGCCCACCATCAGGACACCCTTCGGCACGCGGGCGCCGAGGCGGGTGAACTTTTCGGGGTCTCTCAGGTATTCGACGATCTCTTTCAGTTCCTCTTTCTCCTCTTCGGCCCCGGCCACGTCGTCGAACGTCGCGGTGCGGTGGCTCTGGAGAGAGAACTTGGACTTCGTGAACTGCTGTCTTCCCTGATCCTGACGGATCTGCATCTGCTGCTGGTTCTGGGACATGTTCCAAAGCGCGTTGTCGATGACCAGGAGCGTGGCGACGCCACCGAGGAGGGCAAAGTAGACCCAGTTCGGGATGCCGCGGGAGTAGTCCATGTCGATGGGCTCGTCCGGGTTCTCGTCATTGTGCTTTTTGACCAGCTTGTGGATGTCCTTCAGGAACAGCTGGGTATCCGGGACGATGGCAGAGCCGTAAGCGCCGGAATCTTTCCGCTGGAAGACGAGGTTGCGGCTGCTCATGTCGAGGTGGTAAGCGGAGACTTTCCCCTCGCGGAACAGACGCAGAAGATCGGAGTATTTCAATTGTTTGCTCTGTGCGTAATCAAAAAACTTGAGCAGGCCGAGACCGGTCCCGGCGACTGTCAGGCCGGTGAAGCCCAGGCTTTCCATGGCTGCGGAAGCGCTGGAGTTCGGGTCCTTCAGCTGATCAAGAAACTTTTTGAATCGGTTTTCGCTCAAAGTGCAGACACCTCTTTTCTAAGTTAAACCTACTATAGTATTAGATTGTGCAAAAGTCAATTTCTATTTCGTGAACACAAGGCGAAAAAAACGGAGTGTCCGTTCAGACACTCCGATCCATATTCTGTTCAGACTTCTCCCCGCTCGACCTTTCCGACTTCCTCCATAATGAAATCGATGACCTCTTCCTGCGGGATACCGAGGACGGTGCCAAACTCCTCATAGACGAGGTTCTCCGCGTGCTTCATGGCGTTCTCGTCGATGGTCCAGAGTTTCTTGCCTTCCTCCTTGCGTTCGACCTTGTGTTCGTACAGCGCCTTGATGAGGAGCAGCAGCTCTCTGCGGTCGCCTGTTTCAAACACTTCGCTGTAGTACTCGCCGCGGACTTTGTTGTTGTCCTCCCAGGACACCTCCTCGCCGGGCAGCGAGTGGATGATGTCGAGGATCTCCTCTTTCGTCAGGATGTCCCGCATCTTCGCGATGAGCTCCTCGTTGTCGGAGGGCACGAACAGAGTGGAACCGGGGTTTCCCTGCGGTTTCAGGATGTAGTATTCCCGAATGACGCCGGCAAACTTCTCCTTTCGTTTGTCCGCCACGAGGCAAACGCCGTTGTCCCCGTAGATGACATATGAATTCAGCTCCAGCATGCTTTCCCCTCCCGCTTTCTGACTTGGGCGATATACGCATTCATTGCTGATATTATAGCACATTTTACACAAAAATGCCAGTTTCCGCTTGTCATAGTTTCACAGAAAAACGGCCTCGAAGCAAGGCTTCAAGGCCGTTCTGATCGTATGAATCGGTTTACTGGAGGATGATGATGCCGTGCTCTTCGCACTCGCGGATCATGTCCTCAGGCCATACCGAGACCTGGACTTCGCCCACATGGGCTTTCTCCAGCATGAACATGCAGACGCGGGACTGTCCGATACCGCCGCCGATGGTCAGCGGCAGAGTGCCGTTCACGATGCCCTGGTGGAACGGGAACTGCAGGCGCTCTTCACAGCCCGCCTTCTTCAACTGTTCCTGAAGGGACTCCGCGTCGACACGGATGCCCATGGAGGAGATCTCCTCCGCGCAGTTCAGGACTTCGTTCCAGAGGAGCAGGTCGCCGTTGAGCTTCCAGTCGTCATAGTCCGGCGCGCGGCCGTCATGCTTCTGTCCGCTCTTCAGTACATCGCCGATCTGCATGAGGAACACGGTCCTCTTCTCCTCTACGATGCGGTCTTCCCGCTCTTTCGGAGTGAGGTCCGGGTACAGGTCCTCGAGTTCCTGCGTCGTGATGAAGAAGACGTTGGGGTCGATGGTCTTATGCAGGTCCGGATACTCGTTGTTCACGAACGCCTTCGTCGCGACCAGAGCGTTGACGATGCGCTGCACCGTCTCCTTGAGGTACTCCTCGTTGCGCTGGTCCTCGGTGATGACGCACTCCCAGTCCCACTGGTCGACATAGATGGAGTGGAGCGAATCGCACTGGTCGTCTCTGCGGATGGCGGACATGTTCGTGTACATGCCCTCGCCCGGGTCGAACCCGTAGCGGCCGAGAGCGGCACGTTTCCACTTCGCCAGAGACTGGACCACCTGGGCCGTCCCGTCGATGTTCAGCATATCGAATTCGACTTTGCGCTCGACGCCGTTCAGGTCGTCGTTGATACCGCTGGCCGCGGTGACGAACAGCGGGCAGGTGACGCGGCGAAGGTTCAGCGCATGCCGAATGTTCTTCTGAAACGCGTCGCGCGTGAATTCAACAGCCGTCTGGGTCTCCTTCGGAGACAGTTTGGCGACATAACCTTCGGGGAAGATCAGTCCTTCATACATGTTCTTATACACATCCCTGTGCCTTCATGGCCTCCGCGACCTTCAGGAAACCGGCGATGTTGGCACCAGCCATGTAGTTGCCTTCGAGGCCGAATTCCTTGGATGCAGAGTCACAAGCGGCGAAAATATCTTTCATGATGTTCTTCAGTTTATCATCGACTTCCTCAAAAGTCCAGCCATAACGGATAGAGTTCTGAGACATTTCGAGACCGGAGACAGCAACACCGCCCGCATTGGCCGCTTTGGCCGGGCCGTAGAGCATGTTGTTGGCGAAGTAAACTTCGATAGCTTCCGGAGTGGAAGGCATGTTGGCGCCTTCGCAGACACAGTAGCAGCCGTTTGCGGCGAGTGCCTTCGCGGACTCCTCGTTGATCTCGTTCTGAGTGGCGCACGGAAGGGCGATGTCGCAGGGAACGGTCCAGACGCCGCTGCAGCCTTCATGGTACTCGGCATCCGGATGGGTGCTGACGTACTCTTTGATGCGCTTTCTCTCGACTTCCTTCAGCTGCTTGACGCAGTCGAGGTCGATGCCGTTCTTGTCGACGATGTAGCCGTTGGAGTCGGACATGGTGATGACTTTGGCGCCGAGAGCAGTCGCTTTCTCGACAGCATAGATGGCAACGTTACCGGAGCCGGAGATGCAGACGGTCTGGCCCTCGAAGGACTTGCCGTTGGCTTTCAGCATCTCGTTGCAGAAATAGCAGAGGCCGTAACCGGTGGCTTCGGTTCTGGCAAGGGAGCCGCCGAAAGTGAGGCCTTTACCGGTGAGGACGCCGGTGAATTCGTTGCGCAGTCTCTTGTACTGGCCGAACATGTAGGCGACTTCACGGGCACCGGTGCCGATGTCGCCGGCGGGAACGTCGGTGTCAGCGCCGATATGTTTGGAGAGCTCGGTCATGAAGCTCTGGCAGAAACGCATGACTTCGGCGTCGGACTTGCCCTTCGGGTCGAAGTCGGAACCGCCCTTGCCGCCGCCCATGGGAAGGGTGGTCAGGGAGTTCTTGAAGATCTGCTCAAAACCAAGGAACTTGATGATGCCGAGGTAAACAGACGGATGGAGACGGATGCCGCCTTTGTAGGGGCCAATGGCGGAGTTGAACTGGACGCGGAAACCGCGGTTGACCTGGACTTTGCCATTGTCATCGACCCACGGTACGCGGAAGATGATCTGTCTTTCGGGCTCGACGATGCGCTCGAAGACGCCGGCTTCGATGAGGTCGGGGCGGGCATCGGCGACCGGGTCGAGAGACTCAAAGACCTCGGTGACGGCCTGGATGAACTCCGGCTGGTCAGCGTCGCGTTTTTTGACGGTCTCGAGGACGTCGATGAGATGTTGGTTCTTCATAACTTTCAAACTCCATTCTTTTCAATATTGTGTAATTGACTTACTTGACAAAAGAAAAAAGCGGCAAAACGAGACAGTCCCCTACCCGGGTAACTGCGACGCCTTTGCCGCTTTCGCAGAGTATTATATATGCAAAATGGGCGATTGTCAACTTTCATTTTCCCCTTTCCCCGAAAAATACTTTGGCGATTTAAAGTGGCCCGCAAGACCGCATCGCAACGTGAAAAGTGAGTTGTTGCTCACCGCTTTCCGTACATCGCCCCATGAAAAACGGGGTTGCAAAATGAAAAAGCGGAGATTATACTGTTTTTGTAAATAAATATCACTTTTTACCAGGTGAGCAATGGAGTTCATTTGCGTCACGGGTCAAGTGCCCCCTGAACGCAGGTGGGCTTTTTCTTTTTGTGTGTTTGTCAGGAAGGAGTTACACCATGAATACCAAATATATCTTCGTGACCGGCGGTGTCGTGTCGGGCCTCGGCAAAGGCATCACCGCGGCGTCTCTCGGCCGGCTGTTGAAGGCCAGAGGCTACAAGGTGGCTTCGCAGAAACTCGACCCGTACATCAACGTCGACCCCGGCACCATGAGCCCGTACCAGCACGGCGAAGTGTACGTGACGGAAGACGGCGCCGAGACAGACCTCGACCTCGGCCACTATGAGCGGTTCATCGACGAGGACCTCAACAAGTTCTCGAACCTCACGACCGGTAAAGTCTACTGGAACGTGCTCAACAAGGAGCGCCGCGGCGAATACCTCGGCCAGACGGTGCAGGTCATCCCCCACATCACGAACGAGATCAAAGAGTTCATCTACGCGGTCGGCGACCACTCTGACGCGGACGTCGTCATCACGGAGATCGGCGGCACCATCGGCGACATCGAATCCCAGCCCTTCATCGAGGCCATCCGCCAGGTGTCCCTGGAAGTCGGCCCAGAGAACTGCTGCTTCATCCACGTCACCCTCGTCCCCTTCCTCTCCGGGTCGGACGAGCACAAGACCAAGCCGACCCAGCACTCCGTCAAGGAACTGCAGGGCATGGGCATCCACCCGAACTTCATCGTGCTGCGCTGCGACAAGCCGCTCGAACCCGGCATCTTCCAGAAGATCGCCATGTTCTGCAACGTCCCGGCCGAGCACGTCATCGAGAACCGGACGGTCCCGGTCCTCTACGAGGCTCCGGTCATGCTCGAAAAGAGCGGCTTCTCCCGCCTCGTCTGCCTGGACCTCGGACTCGACCCCCACGAGCTGGAACTCGACGAGTGGAAGGCCATGGTCGAGCGCATCAAGAACGCTGACAAGAACGTGACCATCGGCATCGTCGGCAAGTATGTCCAGCTCCACGACGCCTACCTCTCCGTGGCGGAGGCCCTGAGGCACGCCGGCTACGAGTGCGGCGCCCATGTGGACATCGAATGGATCGACTCCGAGACCATCACTCCGGACAACGCGGGCGATGTACTGGCGAAGTGCGACGGCATCGTCGTCCCCGGCGGCTTCGGCAACCGCGGCATCGAAGGAAAGATCGCCACAGCCGAGTACTGCCGGACGCACAACGTCCCCTACCTCGGCATCTGCCTCGGCATGCAGATCGCCGTCATCGAGTTCGCGCGCCACGTCTGCGGACTGGAGGGCGCGAACTCCGGCGAATTCGATGAAGAGTCCCCGCACAAGGTCATCGACTTCATGCCGGACCAGTACAAAGAGATCCGCAAGGGCGGCACCCTGCGGCTCGGCGCGTACCCCTGCGTCATCGCGGAAGGCTCCCAGATGGCGAAGTGGTACGGCAAGCCGGAAATCCGGGAGCGGCACCGCCACCGCTACGAGTTCAACAACGACTACCGCGAACGCTCGCCGACGCCGGGCTGGTCCTGTCCGGACGCTCGCCCGACGACCTCATCATCGAGACTGTCGAAGTGCCGGAGAACGACTTCTACGTCGGCGTGCAGTACCACCCCGAGTTCAAGTCGCGGCCGACCAGTGCGCACCCGCTCTTCAAAGGCTTAGTCTCCACCGCTCTGAAGAACTCCTGATTGCTCCATCTCACAGACCAGCATACACCAACACTCTTGTATTGGGCGCGGGTGCCACAGTGCTCCGGGGAAGTAAAGGGCGCACCCGTGCGCCGCGTCCGCGCGGCAGAGCCCTGTGACATCCCCTCCGCCCTGCGACATGGGGCAAACAGCAGGCCAAAGGCGCACTGCAGCCCTTCGACCTGCAGGAAACCTTGTGTGCGTTAATGTGTTCTGATGGAAAAGCAACTCTTTTCCTCGATATCAGCTTTTGCGGTTGCCTTTTTTCGGAGAAACAACCTGGGTTTCTGCGAAAAGGCAACCGCATTTCCCGAAAGAACCAATTAGGGTTGCCTTTCTCTTGAAGGACATCCTCATTTCTTGCCAAAAAAGCAACCTTAATTTCCCAAAACGCGGATTGCAGTTGCCTTTTCCGGGAAATGCATAGGAAAAGCCTTGAAAAGAGCAACCCTAATTCCCCAAAATGCGTTATACGGTTGCTTTTTCGGGAAATGCTGGGGCGCTGGAAGTGTGCGGGACGCTGATAATAAATCGCAATCCTCTTCTCCTATAAATGCGATTATCATTTTGAAGGCTGCGGAAGCTGTTTTTGAGTGAATTGTAAATCGCATTTTCGGAAATCTCTAGTTACGATTTACAATTCTCGAAAAAAAGAGAAAAACAGAGCAAAAACATACATCGCATCGCAAGAGAACCCGCAATGCGCTTTATTTTGTTCTTTCATGCAGTGCTGCAGGCAAGCCGGGAGAAACGTTCAGCAGGCGGGATGGGGAACGCCGCAGGTTCGGAGGTCGGGCTGCCAGTGCCCGGGCTCTCGAACCGTTCACTGTACCCGCCTGCGTCGGATGGTGTACGCGGCCGTATATATTTCAGTTTTATGAGAGCAACGATTTCCTGTTAGAGCACAAAAATGGCTTCCCGATATGGAAAGCCATTTTCATTTGTCTGATTGGCAGCGTATTTACCGGCCGCCGCCTCCGATGCCGCCGCCGGAGAAGCCTCCGCCTCCGCCGAAGGAGGAGAAGCCGCCGCCACCGCTCGACGCGGTGTTGATCTCCTGTGCGGAGCGTCCGGCCATGTAGCTGTTGTACGCGGTGTTGGAGAAGCGGTTCATCCAGTGCATCATCCAGATCATGTCGTACGCGTCCCAGCCGGCGCCGTAGTAGCCGTACGCCTGCGGGTTCGTGAAGAAGTCGGGCACCAGTTCCTTGAACTGTTCCGCCACTTCGTCGGCGATTCCGAACAGGGCCGCGTAAGTCAGATAGTCGCCCCAGAGGCCGACGTCTCTCGCTTCCCGTTCGTTGATGATGGTGAATTCCTTCAGGAACTTCCGGAAGCCGATCAGTTCGAGGAACTTCTGCTTGCCGGTCTCCGTGAGTACCGTCTGGTGCGTCGTGAAGAGGAACTTCTTCTCCGTCGTGTCTTCGACACGGTGCGACGCTTTCGCACTGCGCATGCCCTCGTTGAGCGAATTCTCGAAGAAGTCTTCGAGACGCTCGTAGTGCGCCTGCGCATAATGCTTGAGTTCTTTTTCCTGGAGGATGTCGTCATCTCCGGCTGCCGCGTGAAGGATACGCCAGAGCTGTTCTTCCACGCCGGTGATCACGCCATTCGTGGCTTCCGCCGAGCCTGGCAGGAAAACGATGGACGGGGTCATTTTCTCGCCGAGCAGACCGCCGAGACGTTTCTCGGGTTTCTCTTCGACGCGGGCCCATCCGTTCTTCATCCACTTGAGCAGGTACGCTTCGATGATAGCGCCTTTGCCGGGCAGTTCGTCCATGGTGTCAAGGGCGAGGTATGCCTCCGGAAGACAGCCGTCGAGCGGGATGTCTCTCGAGTAGAGGACTTCCTTTTTCTCTTTGCGGGTGATGTTCGACACGATGCGGGACAGGAGTCCGCTCCTGTTCGAACTCTTCCCCATCAGCCCTTTTCCGATGCCGAAGATAAAGAGGAAGAGCGCGATCGCAGGGATGAGGAACGCCATGAGGATGTCCCTTGCGCCCCCGTTCCCGTCGAACAGGAATCCGATATCTTCATCGTTCGACAGGTCTTCAAAGATGGATGAAGAGGAGTCTTCGAGACTGGACGCCGAGTTGCCGCCGGACGTACCATCGTCGTATGCTTCGATGTTGTAGTCCGAGCCGACAAAGGCCTGTTCGACCAGGCTGCGGAACGTCTTGCCGGTCTCGACTTCCGGATAGAAGATGTCTTCATTGAAGCGGCACATGACGTTGCAGAAATTGATGGTGCCGCCCTCGTCCGACTCCACGATGACACGGCCGTCTTCGAGACGGGTGGTGCCCATGAGGCCGAACGCCCAGAACTTCGTATTCTCCGTTGTCAGCTCCTCCACGTCCTGCGTGTCGATGGTGACCGAGACGTGGTCGGGTGCGGGATCCAGCGCCGAGTTGATGAAGCGGATATGGAACCCGTCAAAGCCGTCCGAGTACTTCTGGACGACATTGGTCATGATGTAAGAGACCTGGTACTTGTTCCGGCCGCTGCCATCGACGCCCCAGCAGAGTTCGACTCCGCCGTCGGAGCGCTGCGCGATGCCGCACTTATGGTACTTCATGGTCCGCTTGTCGGCGGTACTCATGCCGGAGCCGACATCCCAGTCTTCCCCGGTGTAAGTGTACTCGACGCCATTCGTCAGGTCTTTGACCTGCATGTTGCGGATGCTCATCTGACCGAGGTTGGTCTTCGGAACGAACAGTTCCGACCAGTCGTCATCGAGTTCCACATCCCAGAGTTCAATGACCTGCGCGTCTCCGTTTTCGAGGAGCGTGACATTGACGTCGATGGAGTAGTACTCTCCCTCACCGGCCCAGGCAAAGGACGGAATGACCGTCAGGACCGCCACAAAGAGCATGGCAAGGAAGGCACTCCCCACTCTAGTGAGTGCTTTTCTCATAGTATGTTTCCCTCAAACAGTTTTGGGGCGATTTACCGTTTCATGTCGGGCATGTCTTTCTTGGCCTCTTCGGTCTGGAGATAATCCTTGACCGGGAAACCGAGCATGCCGGCGACGAGGCTCGTCGGGAACTGACGGACGACACGGTTGAACTTCGTGACGGTGTCATTGTAGGTCATGCGGGCCAGACGGACGTTCTCTTCGTACTGCTTGACGCCCTGCATGGTCTCGATATACATGGTGTTGGCTTTGAGGTCCGGATACTGCTCCGCGACCGCCATGAAGCGGGCCATGGCCTGGGTCAGGAAGTTCTCCTGGGCTTCGGCGTCGGCAGCCGTGCTGTTCGCCGTAATGGGCTGACGGTGCGCGATGACGTCTTTCAGAGTGTTGTATTCGTGCTCATCATACTGCTTCGTGAGGTCTGCCAGAGCGTTCAGGGCATCCCAACGGGTGTTCTGCTGGACGCCGATCTGCGACATGGCGTTGCCGCACAGCTCATCGATGGAGACGAGTCTGCGCTGGACCGAGATGACCCAGATAATGATCAGGGCAACGAGTGCGAGCGCGATAATGGCAATAATGATTCCTACAGACATGGTTCATTCTCCTTTAATAAAGTATTTGACGATGTCCGGGCAGGCGATGTACGGACGACGCCTCCTGCCTCATTTTAATAATATAAGAAAATGCTTAAAAATACTAGAAAAAACGGAATAAGAAAAGCGAAAGCCAAAAGTTCCATCCATCTTCGCGCCAGCCGAACCCCCTCTGCGAGGGTCCCCACGAATCTGTATGGCCTTTTGGCTTTCTTTCATTATTCTCTGAACGATGATCAGTTGAGTTTGAGCAGGCCGCGGTCGAGCATTTTCTGCAGGGCCATCATGCCGCCGAGCTTCGCGTGCGGGAACGTCAGCCCGCCCTGGAAGTAGATGGCGTACGGCTCTCTCATGGGGCCGTCGGCGGAGAGTTCGATCGACGAGCCCTGGATGAAGTCGCCGGCCGCCATGACGACGAGGTCGTCATAGCCGTCCATGGGAGCGGCCACGGGAGTGACGTAGCTGTCCACCGGGGCGGCGGCCTGGATGCCGGCGGTGAAGGCGAGCATCGCCTCCTCCGAGCCCAGTTCGACGGACTGGATGATGTCGTAGCGGGGCTCCGAGGAGGCCGGTACGACGTGGTAGCCGAGCTTCTCGTAAGCGGCTGCCACGAAGATGGCGCCCTTCACCGCCGATGCGACCACCGTCGGCGCAAAGAAGAAGCCCTGGTACAGAGCGGTGTTCACCGTCAGGGACGCGCCGATGTCCTGGCCGAGGCCCGGCGCGCTGAGCCGGTAGAGACACCGGTCCACGCAGGCCCGCGTGCCCGCAATATACCCGCCGGTGGGCGCAATGCCGCCGCCCGGGTTCTTGATGAGCGACCCGACGACCATGTCCGCACCCACATCGGAGGGTTCGATAGTCTCGGTGAATTCTCCATAGCAGTTGTCGACCATGACGAGGACGTCCGGTTTCAGCTCTTTGACAAACTTGATGAGTTCGCCGATCTGCTCGACCGAGAACGTCGGCCGCATCTGGTAGCCCTTGGACCGTTGGATGGTGACGAGTTTCGTCTTCTCGTTGACCGCGGCCCGGATGCCGTCCCAGTCGAAGGACCCGTCGTCCAGAAGGTCGACCTGTCGGTACGAGACGCCGTACTCGGCGAGCGAGCAGGCGGACTCCCGGATGCCGATGACCTCTTCCAGAGTGTCATAGGGCTTCCCCACCGGGCTTAAGAGTTCATCGCCCGGCAGAAGGTTGGCCGACAGCGCCGTCGCCAGCGCGTGGGTGCCGCAGGTGATCTGCGGGCGCACGAGCGCCGCCTCCGTGTGGAAGACGTCGGCATAGACTTTCTCCAGTACATCGCGACCGAGGTCGTTGTGTCCGTAGCCCGTGGTCCCCGCGAAGCATTCGGCGGACACCCGGTTCTTCTGCATGGCGTGCAGGACCTTGTCCTGGTTGTATTCCGCGATTTTGTCGAGTTCCTCAAAGCGGTCTTTGAGACCGGCGAGGATCTCCTCCGAAAAGGTGAGCACCTCTTGCGAGATGCCCATTTCCTGATAGAGACTCATTCGGTGGATACCGCCTCTCCCGAGTGCTCACCGGGGTTCTGGATAGGCTCTTTGTCCACCAGTTCCTCCATGGTGTGCCATCCGAGGACCGCGCATTTGACACGGGACGGCATATGGGAGATGTCCCGAAGAGAACCGGCTTCTTCCAGCTCTTCGATCTCCTCTTCCGTCGCCTCCTTCTTGATCATCCGCACGAAGATGTCCGCGAGTCTTTTCGCCTCGTCTTTGTGCTTGCCGATGACCAGGTCCAGCATCATGTCGGCGGACGCCATGGAGACAGCGCAGCCGTCCCCGTTGTAGGAGCCGTCTTCGATGATGCCCTCATCGTTCATCTTGAGCTGCAGGACGATGTCGTCGCCGCAGCTGGGGTTCAGCCCCTCGAGGATGAGGTTCGGGTCCTTGAGGTTGTATTTGTGCATCGGATGCAGGTTATGATCCGTCAGGATCTCATTGTAAAACGCGTTAATCGCCATAGCCCATGGCCCCCCTGATCTGAGAAAGGATGTCGAGGAAACGGTCGACTTCCTCCTCGGTGTTGTAGAACATCACGCTGGCTCTCGTCGTGGACGGGATGCCGAGGCAGATGTGCAGCGGCTGTGCGCAGTGGTGGCCGGCACGGACCGCGACGTTGTTGTCCGCGAAGATGGCGGAGATGTCGTGGGGATGGACCCCGTCGATCTTGAACGTGATGATGCCGTGGTGCTCTTCCGGTTTGTCGGAGCCGAGGACCGTGACATGCGGGATGTCTCTGATGCCATCGAGCATGCGCTTGCAGAGCATCGTCTCCCTCGCCTGGATGTCTTCGAACCCGATGGACTGGAGGTACTTGATGGCAGCTTCCAGAGCCACGGAACCGGAGGCATTCACGGTGCCCGCCTCGAACTTGTGGGGCAGCTCCGAGTAGGTCATGCTGTCGTAGCTGACCGTGGAGATCATCTCGCCGCCCGTCAGGAACGGAGGCATGGCCGCGAAGTGCTCCTCCTTGCCGTACAGGACGCCGATGCCCATGGGCGACAGCATCTTGTGGCCGGAGAACGCGAGGAAGTCGACGTCGAGGTCCTGGACATCCACCGGCATGTGGGGCACGCTCTGGGCGCCGTCACAGACGATGTACGTCCCGTTGTCATGGCACAGCTTCGCGAACGTCTTGATGTCGTTCTCCCGACCCATGATGTTCGAGACCTGGGTAATGGCGAAGATCTTCGTCTTCGGCGTCAGGGCTTCGGCGACCATCTCGGCGGTCACTTCGCCCGTGATGTCGACTTCAAGGTATTTCACCGTGGCGCCGGCCTTTTCCGCAGCCATCCGCCAGGGCAGCATGTTGCTGTGGTGCTCCAGGATGGAGACCAGGATCTCATCGCCCTCTTCGAGCACCATCGGCGCGAAGCTGTAGGCGATCAGGTTCAGGCTCTCGGAAGCGTTGCGGGTAAAGACGACTTCTTTCGTGCTCTTCGCGTGGATGAAATCCTTCACGGTCTCCCGGCCGTGTTCGTAGGCACTCGTCGCGCGCTCGGAGAGTTCATAGATGCCGCGGAACGGGTTCGCGTTGGAGTCCACATAGAACTGCCATTCCGCGTCCATGACGCACTTCGGGTTCTGCGAGGTCGCAGAGTTGTCGAGGTACGCGAGGTCCGTGGCGCCGAAGAACGGGAAGTCGGCCCGCACTTTGTTTACATCGATCATAATATGCTTCTTCTTTCTACCGCTCGGGCGATTTACAGATTGTTGTTGAACTCTACCAGTTCCTCGACGGTCTTCTCGTCGGGGATCTGCCGGATGGTGGCTTCCAGTCTGGCCTTGGCCATCATCTCATAGATCTCCTCGTTCGGGATGCCGCGGGATTCGAGGTAGAAGATCAGGTCGTCCGCGAGGCGGCCGACGGTACAGCCGTGTTCACCGGAGACGTCTTCCTCACCGCAGAGGATGGTCGGAACGGTCTTGTTGGTGACGCCGTTGTTCATGAGAAGGACGTTCTCGTTCTCTTCGCCCTGGGACTTCACAGCGCCCGGCTGGAAGTCGATGGTGGTCCGGAAGACCTTGAGACATTTGTCGCGAAGGACGCCGGAGGTGTAGATATCGGTCTCACACTCGCAACCGGTGTGGTTGACGTAGTAGTTGATGTCCATGACGTGGTCATCGGCGGTGAGGTAACCGCTGCGGATGAAGCACTGCGCTTTGTCACCGTTCAGCTCCACCTGTCCGCCGAGGTCGTTCTCCTTGCCGGTGAAGGCGATCTGGATCGCTTTGAACGAACCGGTCTCGTCGACGTCGGCACCGAAGTCATCGATGATGTGGTAGCCGGTCGCGCAGCGGTGGATCTGGACGAGGGAGACCTCCGCGCCCTTCCCCACTTTGACGCGGGTCTGGAACGCGGCGTAGCCGGCGGCATCGGCCGCGGACTGCACGTCCATGATGAGGGTGACCTTCGCGTGGTCGCCCACGACGACAGCGTATTTATCAAAGGTGCTGGCACCGTCGGCCAGTTCATATTTGATGCGGACGGGTTCTTCGACCACGACGCCCTCAGCGACCGAGAAGCCTTTGACGGCGGCATCCGCCAGGAGCGCGTCCACTTCGGGACCGGCGCCGCATTTGACGTCGGCCGCGACTGAGGCATCCGCCAGAGTGTCGACGCCCACGGGCTGCAGGACTTCCGGAGCGCCTGCGGTCCCTTCCACCGCGAATTCCACCGTGCGCTCGTTCATCTTGAGCCAGCGCCAGGTGATCATCTTCATGCGGTTCAGGGTAATGCTTTTTACTTCAGCCATTGTAATATCTCCTTTCCCGCACTCAACCGATGGCTCCGACCATTTCGAGTCGGATGAGGTTGTTCATTTCAACGGCATACTCCAGGGGCAGCTCCTTCGAGACGCTCTCCGCGAAACCGGAGACGATCATGGCGCGGGCATCTTCTTCCGAGATGCCGCGGGACATGAGATAGAAGACCGCTTCGTCGGAGATCTTGCCGATCTTCGCTTCGTGGCCGACGTCCGAGTTCTGGTTCCGGACATCGATGGCCGGAATGGTATCGGACCGCGATTTACTGTCGAGCATCAGAGACGTACAGCCGACGATGGACTTGGACTCGTCCGCGTTCGGGGCAATGACAACGGACGTTCTCGTGTTGGAGATGCCGCCGTCCTTGCAGATGGAACGGGTGTTGACGGAAGACGTCGTGTGCTTGCCGATGTGGTTGACCTTCATACCGGTGTCGAGCTCCTGACCGGCGCCGGCAAAGGTGATGCCGGTGTAGTCCATCTTGGAGTTGTCGCCCTTGAGGACGGTCATCGGGTACAGGTAGGACGTGTGGGAACCGAAGGAACCGGAGACCCACTCCATCGCGCTGTTCTTGCCGACGGTGACACGCTTGGTATTCAGGTTATACATGTTCTTCGACCAGTTCTCGATGGTCGAGTAACGCATCTTGGCGTCGTCGCCGACGAAGATCTCGACACAGCCCGCGTGGAGGTTCGCGACACTGTACTTCGGCGCGGAGCAGCCCTCGATGAAGTGGAGCTTCGCGCGGTCGTCGACGATGATGAGCGTGTGCTCGAACTGGCCGGCGCCCGGCGCGTTCAGACGGAAGTAGGACTGCAGCGGGATCTCGACTTCGACTCCCGGAGGGACGTAGACGAAGGAACCGCCGGACCAGACGGCGCCGTGGAGGGCGGCGAACGGGTGTTCCGTCGGCAGGACCAGTTTCATGAAGTGGTCCTTGATCATATCGCCGTAGGGGCCGTGGAGGGCGCTCTCGACATCGGTGTAGATGACGCCCTGTGCCGCGACTTCGGCGCGGATGTTGTGGTAGACGAGTTCGGAGTCATACTGGGCACCGACACCGGCGAGAGACTTTCTCTCCGCCTCGGGGATGCCGAGCCGCTCGAACGTGTTTTTGATGTCCTCCGGAACATCTTCCCACTTGCCCGCCATACCGGTCTTGGGCTTGACGTAGGTGACGATGTTGTTGAGGTCCAGGCCGTCGATGGAGGGGCCCCACGGCGGCATCTTGGAATGGTTGAAGATGTCGAGGCACTTCAGACGGAAGTCCCGCATCCATTCCGGGTCATTTTTTTCTTCGGAGATCTGCAGAACGATATCTTCGGTCAGACCGGTATCGACTCTGTAAAAATCGATCTCCTCATCTCGGAAGTCATAGAGGTCGCGCTGTACGTCCTCTACGAACGTTTTCTCTTTTGCCATTGCGTGCTACCTCTCTGTTATTCTGCCTTCTCGGCTTCGATGTATTTTTCAAAGCCTTCGGTGAAGATCTCATCGATGAGTTCGGGGCCGCCGCTCTTGACGATCTTGCCGTCGACGAGGATGTGGGTATGAGTGACATCGAGCGCCTCGAGGATGGCCGCGTTATGAGTGATGATGAAGAGCGATTTGCCCTCCTTCTTCTGGAACTCCTGGATGCCCTTGGAGACGACGCGGACGGCGTCGACGTCCAGACCGGAGTCGGTCTCGTCGAGGATGGCGAGGTCCGGGTCAAGGATGAGGAGCTGAAGGATCTCCGCTTTTTTCTTTTCACCGCCGGAGAAGCCGACGTTGAGGTCGCGGTCCGCATAATCTTCCGGAATGGTCAGGATGTTCGCGATCTCTTTGACCTTTTTACGGAAGTTCCACAGTTTGACTCTCTCGCCCGTTCTCATCTCGATGGCGTTGCGCATGAAGTTCGCGACGGTGATGCCGGGGACTTCGATCGGGTTCTGGAACGTCATGAACAGGCCCGCTTTCGCGCGCTTGTCCGCGGTCTCCTCGAGCAGGTCGAGGTCGCCGTAAGTGATGGAGCCTTCGGTCACTTCGTAGGCCGGGTGGCCCATGATCGCGTTGCCGAGGGTGGATTTACCGGCACCGTTCGGGCCCATGAAGACATGGGTCTCGCCCGGGTTGATGACAAGGTCGATGCCGTGAAGGATCTCTTTTTCGCCGACGCCCGCTTTGAGGCCTTTGACGGTTAATGTTGCTGACATAATATACCTCCAACAGTGTGCAGAAAGGCACACTTAGACTTTAATTCTTTAGTAGTATAGTCAAGATATAAATCGCGTGCAATGTTTTCGGGCGAAACTGTCACACAACTTTTTTTGTGGGACAGCCAGAGGTGTAAAAAAAGAAGACCTCTCCGCCGGAGAGGTCTGATATTGCTTATTTCAGCCAGGTGATCGGGGTCATGACGTAGTCGACTTCCCGGTCCTTGTAGATGAGAGTGGTCTGGACGTTGACGGTGATGTTGTCGACGTACTCCTGCACCTGTTCCGGAGTCTTCCCGGCCTTGTTGACGACCAGCCGGACATTGTAGTCCGCGGTGCCCTTGTCGAGTGGACTTGGCGATTCACCGTGCCACGGTCCCACGACCAGCATGGGGTCGTCCGGGAGCTTCTCGTACCGGTAACCGTCCGGGGTCTGTACCCATCGCTGTCCGGGGTTCACGAACCAGTCGATCATCTCGAGTTTTTTGTTCGAGGACGTGCACTTGTCGGTCAGGCGCATGGTCAGTTCATAGCCCTGCCACTTGTCCGGTTCCGCGAGGATCTTGTCGATCATCTCCTGATCCTGCATGGACCAGGTGGCCTCGACGAGGTTCTCGACGGGCCGCGCGCTTCGGATGCTGCCGGAGATGTTCACGACGTGGTCCGGTACCTTCGTGGTCTGCGGCCAGAAGATCTTCAGACAGACTGCCAACGCGACAACCGCTACGATCGCCGGAATAACGGCAAAGAGCCACCGGTAGGATCTCTTCTCTTCTTCCACGCGTACACCTCCGTTCCGTGAGTGATTACTCTCTATTATAACGAAAACTCACCGAAACGGAAACCCCTTTTCCGTTTTCATTCACACGGGAACACGAAGCCGTAGGTCTTCAGCATTTCTTTGACTTTGTCGCCGCGATATCGGGTCGTGGTCGAATAGGCATCTTCTTCGGCGATATAGTAGTTTGCGCAATCATCACAGGCAAAACAGACCGTTGTCTTGGTCCCCTTCGTGTCGACCAACGTCACCGAGCAATCATCGGAAAACCCACAGGAAGGAATCGTATGCCTACTCAAATGGTGTAAGTTGACCGCGCGCCACACCTGCAACATATCCTTTTCCTTGTGAAACGTAGCAACAGCGGAGACGGGCCTTCCAATGTGAGCACTCGTGGCAATAAGCCAAACGATGATTGCGATCGCAATCAGGCTCCATACAATTCGCCTGACCCAGCGCTTTTTATCGTTCTGCATGTCTTCCACCCGCTCTTCGCTGTTTTCCCCAGCCACACCAATTGATGCATCTATTGGCTCCTCATTGTTGGGGTGCTCAATGGCGTACGCCAGCCGTCGCTGCGCTTCAGCCCAGGCAGCATCCTCTGATTCAACAATTGAGAGGTGACCGTTGCCCTCCATGCCCTCATATTCGAAATAATAATAGCTTTTGGAAAATTCATCATAATATCGCTCCAGTACGAAGGGCATATATCCCCCATGTATCTTTTCTATACCGTAAGAGAAATGGCCATCCTCCGTATAGCGATTCTCTTGATTGTTTTCCCGTTCCTCAGGGTAAGAGATATCGCTGCACAGAAAAATCACATTATAGTACTCCGCGCGGACAGATTCTAACTTCGAAGCAAACAACATGTGGATCTCATATTTTTCGTTATCAAGGGTCCTGTATATTTCAAAAGCCTTCATCCATGCGGGCTTGCAATTACCTAATCCAAGTTCATCTTCAGTTATTTCAACATCTATGAACTGCACCAGTTCATAAATATCTCCTCGAAAAGTGAGACAATTATCTTTCAAAAGGCATGTATGGGCTTCAAGATCAGCAATTTCCAGTGGCCACCAGTCCTCTGGAAAGTCCTTAGCCATACTGCCGTAATATTGTTTCCTGAGATTGTCCGAATGCTTTTCGAACGCCTTATAGTTATCCTTTATTTTTTTAAACATAGGAGCTGGCATGCACCGTAGTGTCAGGAGTCTCTGGTCAACGGATTCCATGATCCATTGAGGTATCCAATCTAAATCCTCTTGCAAATTATCATTGTAGAATTCATCAAAGTTTTGGACCGACTCTTTTTTGTTAAAATGGACTATGTCGAGCGAAGCATCGAGCCATACACATTTTCGACGCATTCTTTTATATAGTTTTTGAAACTCGTAGTCTGAATACTCTTTATCGGCCACCTTATGCCAATTATCCGGAATCAATTGCCGGTTTTCTTCGTGAAAGTATTCTTTTGTATAAAACCTCATAACAAGACCGTCACCTGTTTTCAAGCTACCTCTTCTATCCAAGAAATAAGCTTTACTTATTTCCTTTCAGTCGTCTGTACATCTAACACTACATATATTTCAAAGGTTGTGATGAATGTAATACAACGTGCTTGTCTCTACATCATAGAGCCGAAGTGTGTAGTCTTCATATTTCATGTACTGGCCTTCCCCGATTCGTTTGCCCTCTTTGTCTTCCAAAAACCAGTAATCTCCAACAGTAATGCAAGCAGGATCAAAAACAAACTCGCACAGCCGGTTTTCCTTCTTCATCCAAGACT